>NZ_JBIUUS010000004.1:0-465326 GCF_044742585.1 Kitasatospora sp. NPDC087861 | reverse complement strand
GGCGAAGCTGAGAACTTAAGCGCCAGTAAACGGCGGTGGTAACTATAACCATCCTAAGGTAGCGAAATTCCTTGTCGGGTAAGTTCCGACCTGCACGAATGGCGTAACGACTTCTCGACTGTCTCAACCATAGGCCCGGTGAAATTGCATTACGAGTAAAGATGCTCGTTTCGCGCAGCAGGACGGAAAGACCCCGGGACCTTTACTATAGCTTGATATTGGTGTTCGGTTCGGCTTGTGTAGGATAGGTGGGAGACTTTGAAGCCGTGACGCCAGTCATGGTGGAGTCGTCGTTGAAATACCACTCTGGTCGTGCTGGATGTCTAACCTGGGTCCGTGATCCGGATCAGGGACAGTGTCTGGTGGGTAGTTTAACTGGGGCGGTTGCCTCCTAAAGGGTAACGGAGGCGCCCAAAGGTTCCCTCAGCCTGGTTGGCAATCAGGTGTTGAGTGTAAGTGCACAAGGGAGCTTGACTGTGAGACTGACGGGTCGAGCAGGTACGAAAGTAGGGACTAGTGATCCGGCGGTGGCTTGTGGAAGCGCCGTCGCTCAACGGATAAAAGGTACCCCGGGGATAACAGGCTGATCTTCCCCAAGAGTCCATATCGACGGGATGGTTTGGCACCTCGATGTCGGCTCGTCGCATCCTGGGGCTGGAGTAGGTCCCAAGGGTTGGGCTGTTCGCCCATTAAAGCGGTACGCGAGCTGGGTTTAGAACGTCGTGAGACAGTTCGGTCCCTATCCGCTGTGCGCGTAGGAGTGTTGAGAAGGGCTGTCCCTAGTACGAGAGGACCGGGACGGACGAACCTCTGGTGTGCCAGTTGTCCTGCCAAGGGCATGGCTGGTTGGCTACGTTCGGGAGGGATAACCGCTGAAAGCATCTAAGCGGGAAGCCTGCTTCGAGATGAGCACTCCCACCTCCTTGAGAGGGTAAGGCTCCCAGTAGACGACTGGGTTGATAGGCCGGATATGGAAGCCCTGTGAGGGGTGGAGTTGACCGGTACTAATAGGCCGAGGGCTTGTCCTCAGTTGCTCGCGTCCACTGTGTTGTTCTGAAACAACGACCCCAACCCGTTTGGTTATGGGTTGGTGCGGTTGACAGTTTCATAGTGTTTCGGTGGTCATAGCGTGAGGGAAACGCCCGGTTACATTCCGAACCCGGAAGCTAAGCCTTACAGCGCCGATGGTACTGCAGGGGGGACCCTGTGGGAGAGTAGGACGCCGCCGAACAATCATTCCAAAAAGACCCCCTCCCGTCCGGGAGGGGGTCTTTTTGCATTTCCCGGAGACAGGGCGGAAGGCTTCCGGGCCGGCCCGGCCGAGGGGGCGGGCGCCGTCAATATGTCGCTAAAAGCGCCTGATCAGTGCACTGATCAGCGGAAAATCGCCGCTCACGCCGTAGTCTCGAAGGGAAGGGGAACAGGTGTCCGGGGGTGGCCCCCGGGCAGAGCCGGATCAAGAATGGTGCTCATGGGACGAGGCAGGCTGCGCATCTACCTTGGGGCGGCCCCCGGGGTCGGCAAGACGTACGCCATGCTCGCCGAGGCGCACCGGCGGCAGCAGCGTGGCACGGACGTCGTGGTGGCGTTCGTGGAGGACCACGGCCGGCGGAACACGGCGGAGCTCGTCGAGGGGCTGGAGGTCGTGCCTCGCCGGCTCCTGGTACACCGCGGGGCCGAGTTCACCGAGATGGACGTGGACGCCGTCCTCGCCCGCCGCCCGCAGGTGGCGCTGGTGGACGAGCTGCCGCACACCAACATCCCCGGCTGCCGCAACGCCAAGCGCTGGCAGGACGTCGAGGAGCTGCTGGCGGCCGGGATCGACGTGATCTCCACCGTCAACATCCAGCACCTGGAGTCGCTCGGCGACGCCGTCGAGGGCATCACCGGAGTGCGCCAGCGCGAGACCGTCCCGGACGAGGTGGTGCGCCGGGCCGACCAGATCGAGCTGGTCGACATGTCCCCGCAGGCGCTGCGGCGGCGGCTGGCGCACGGCAACGTGTACGCGCCGGAGAAGATAGACGCGGCCCTGGCCAACTACTTCCGCCCGGGCAACCTGACCGCGCTGCGCGAGCTGGCGCTGCTGTGGACCGCCGACCGGGTGGACGAGTACCTGCAGAAGTACCGGGCCGAGCAGGGCATCGAGCGCACCTGGCAGGCCCGGGAACGGATCGTGGTGGGCCTGACCGGCGGCCCCGAGGGGGCGACACTGATCCGCCGGGCGGCCCGGATCGCGGCCCGCGTCTCCGGCGGTGAACTCCTCGCCGTCCACATCTCCCGCTCGGACGGGCTCTCGGGCTCCGGCTCGCCGCAGACGCTGATCGAGCAGCGCGTCCTGGTGGAGAGCCTCGGCGGCACCTTCCACGCCGTCCTCGGTGACGATCCGGCCGCCGGGCTGCTGGACTTCGCCCGGGGCGTGAACGCGACCCAGATCGTGCTGGGCACCAGCCGCCGGCCGGCCTGGCAGTACCTCTACGGGCCGGGCGTCGGCACCACGGTGACCCGCGAGGCCGGCGACATCGACGTCCACATGGTCACCCACGAGCACGCCGGGCACGGCCGCGGCCGGGTGCCGGTGCGCCGGATCACCGACCTGGGCCGCCCCCGCACCATCGCGGGCTGGCTGATCGGGCTGGCCGGCCCGCCGGTGCTGGCCGTGGTGCTGACCGCGATCGGCGGGCTGGGCCTGTCCACCGACATGCTGCTGTTCCTGTCGTTGACGGTGTGCGCCGCGCTGGTCGGCGGGCTGCTGCCGGCGATCGGGTCGGCGCTGGTCGCCTCCTCGGTGCTGAACTACTACTTCACGCCGCCGCTCCACACCTTCACCATCAACGAGCCGCAGAACATCATGGCGGTGGCGATATTCACCGTGGTCGGCATCTCGGTCGCCTCCGTGGTGGACCTGGCCGCCCGGCGCACCCACCAGGCGGCGCGCAGCCAGACGGAGGCGCAGACGCTCAGTGCGCTGGCCGGCACCGTGCTGCGGGGCGCGCCGAACGGGGACGGGGTGCTGACCGCGCTGATGGAGCAGGTCCGCGAGACCTTCGGGCAGGAGAGCGCCGCGCTGCTGGAGCGCCCGGAGCCGCTCGGCGCCTGGGTGCCGGTCGCCACCGCCGGGCCGCGCCCGCCGGAGCGGCCGGAGCAGGCCGACGTGGACGTCCCGGTCGGCGACAGCCTGGCGCTGGTGCTGCGCGGCCGGGTGCTGCCGGGGGCGGACCGGCGCCTGCTCGGGGCGTTCGCCGCGCAGGCCGCCGTGGTGCTGGAGCGCCGCCGGCTGGCCCGGGAGGCCGCCGCGGCCCGGCGGGAGGCGGAGGGCAACCGGATCCGCACCGCCCTGCTGGCGGCCGTCTCGCACGACCTGCGCACCCCGCTGGCGGGCATCAAGGCGTCCGTCAGCTCGCTGCGGGCGGCCGACGTCGAGTGGGCGCCGGAGGACGAGGCGGAGCTGCTGGCCGGCATCGAGGCCGGGGCCGACCGGCTCGACCATCTGATCAACAACCTGCTGGACATGAGCCGGCTGCAGACCGGCACCGTCACCCCGCTGATCCAGGAGACCGACCTGGACGAGGTGGTGCCGTTCGCCCTCGGCGGGGTGCCGCTCGATTCGGTGCGCCTCGACGTCCCGGAGACGCTGCCGATGATCCGGGCCGACGGCGGCCTGCTGGAGCGCTCGCTGGCCAACCTGGTCGAGAACGCCGTGAAGTACAGCCCGGACGGCGTCAAGGTGCTGGTCAAGGCCGACGCGCTGCGCCAGCCGGGCGGGCCGGGGCGGGTCGAGCTGCGGATCGTCGACCGCGGCCCGGGCGTGCCCGAGGACGCCAAGGAACGCATCTTCGCGCCGTTCCAGCGCTACGGGGACGCGCCGCGCGGCGCCGGGGTGGGCCTCGGGCTCGCGGTGGCGCGCGGCTTCGTCGAGGCGATGGACGGTACCGTCACGGCCGAGGACACCCCGGGCGGCGGCCTCACCATGGTCGTCAGCCTGCCCGCCGCCGCGCGGCCGCCCGAACCGGGGGAGGCACCCGGCGACGGCAACGAGCCGCTGTCCCGGCTGATCACATGACAGCCGGTGGCGCGCCGTTGCGGCCCGCGGTTCCCCGGTTCCGCAAGTCGTACGTTCATCAAGTCCCGCAGTCCGCAAGTCCCGCAGTCCGCAAGTCCCACAGTCCGCAAGTCCGACAGCCCTGAAAGGCGGAGCCCGTAAATGACCCGGGTCCTCGTCGTGGACGACGAACCGCAGATCGTCCGCGCGCTGGTGATCAACCTCAAGGCCCGCAAGTACGAGGTCGACGCGGCCCATGACGGCGCGAGCGCCCTGGAACTGGCCGCGGCCCGCCATCCGGACGTCGTCGTCCTCGACCTGGGCCTGCCCGACATGGACGGCGTCGAGGTGATCCGGGGCCTGCGCGGCTGGACCCGGGTGCCGATCATCGTGCTGTCGGCCCGGCACGCCTCGGACGAGAAGGTCGAGGCCCTGGACGCCGGCGCCGACGACTACGTCACCAAGCCGTTCGGCATGGACGAGCTGCTCGCCCGGATGCGCGCCGCCGTGCGCCGCGCCGAGCCGGTCGCCGGCGAGGACGACTCGCTGGTCGTCACCGAGAGCTTCACCGTCGACCTCGCCGCCAAGAAGGTCAACCGGGACGGCACCGACGTCCGCCTCACCCCGACCGAATGGCACCTGCTGGAGGTGCTGGTCCGCAACGCCGGCCGGCTGGTCAGCCAGACCCAGCTGCTCCAGGAGGTGTGGGGCCCCGCCTACCGCACCGAGACCAACTACCTGCGGGTCTACCTCGCCCAGCTGCGCCGCAAGCTGGAGCGCGACCCCTCGCACCCGCGTCACTTCATCACCGAACCGGGCATGGGCTACCGCTTCGAGAGCTGACCGGGGACGCCCCCGGCGGCCGCACGGCCTGCCGCCGGGGGCGTGGGAACCGGTACCCTTCCGGCATGAGTGGTGACAACAGCAGCGACCAGCCGCAGGGGCGCTTTCGCCGCATGCTCAGTCGGCTGACCTCCTCGGCCGAGGAGCTGCAGGCCGAGGAGCTGCGCCAGGAGAGCGCGGCGGAGTCGGGCTGCACGCCGATCGCCGGCTGCGCGGACCGCGAGCTGGTCACCGTCGCGGGCACGCTGCGCACGGTGACGCTCCGCCCGCGGGCCGGGGTGCCGGCCCTGGAGGCCGAACTCTTCGACGGCACCGAGGCGCTGGACGTGGTCTGGCTCGGCCGCCGCTCGATCGCGGGCATAGAGCCGGGCCGCCGGCTCGTCGCCAGCGGCCGGATCAGCCACGCACGCGGGCGCCGCGTGCTGTTCAACCCCCGGTATGAGCTGCGTCCGGTCGGACACGGGAGCGAATGAGCGTGAGCAACCAGCCCGGCGGCGAGTCCGCCGCCCAGCTCGACCTGGTCGAGAACCACCAGGCGGCGACCGCCCCGCACGGCGCCGAGTCGGCCGCCGACGAGGCCGCCCGGAAGGCGGCCGCTTCCAAGGAGGCCGCCGACACCATCCTGCAGGCCTTCGGCGGCGTGCGCGGCATGATCGACATGACGTTGCCCGGCCTGGTCTTCATCGTCACCTACAACATCACCCACCAGGTCAGCGCCTCCGCCTGGGCGGCGCTGGGCCTGTGCGCGGTGTTCGTGGTGGCCCGGCTGGCCCGGCGAGAGACCGTCCAGCACGCCTTCAGCGGGGTGTTCGGCGTCGTCCTCGGCGCCTGGATCTCGATGAAGAGCGGCCGCGCCGAGGACTTCTACCTGCCCGGCCTGCTGTGGAACGTCGGCTACTCCGTCGCCCTGGCGATCTCCGCCCTGGTGCGCTGGCCGATGATCGGCGTGATGCTCGGCCCGGTCACCGGCGAGATGTTCACCTGGCGCAAGGAGAACCCGGGCCGGTTCGCCGCCTACACCAAGGCGACCTGGGCCTGGGTGGTGATCATGGGCCTCAAGCCGGTGATCCTCTTCCCGCTGTACTTCACCCACAACGTCAACCTGCTCGGCTGGCTGAAGGTCGCCCTCGGTATCCCGCCGATGCTGCTGGCGATGTACGTCACCTGGCAGATCCTGCTGAAGGCGCCGCCGCCGATCAAGGCGCAGCTCGACGAGGAGGAGCCGGCCCGGTAGCCGGCCCGCACGCGACGGGCGAGGGCCCGCACCCGCCAGGGGTGCGGGCCCTCGCCCGTGTCCGGCTCGCGCCGGCGGTGCTACTGGGCGCCGGAGGAGGCCGACAGCAGGTCCTCCAGCTCCTCCTCGCGCTCCTGCGCGGCCACGAAGAGCAGCTCGTCGCCGCCCTCCAGGGTGTCGTCCTTGCCCGGCACCAGCACCCGGCCCTCGCGGATGATGGTCACCAGCGCGGTGTCCTGCGGCCAGGCCACGTCGCCCACCCGGGTGCCGACCAGCTCGGTGTCGGCGGCCAGGGTCAGCTCGACCAGGTTGGCGTTGCCCTGGCTGAAGCGCATCAGGCGGACCAGGTCGCCGACGCTGACCGCCTCCTCGACCAGGGCGGACATCAGACGCGGCGTGGACACGGCCACGTCCACGCCCCAGGACTCGTTGAAGAGCCACTCGTTCTTCGGGTTGTTCACCCGCGCGACCACCCGCGGCACCGCGTACTCGGTCTTGGCGAGCAGCGAGACGACCAGGTTCACCTTGTCGTCGCCGGTCGCGGCGATCACCACGTGACAGCGCTGCAGTGCGGCCTCGTCCAGCGAGGTGATCTCGCAGGCGTCGGCCAGCAGCCACTCCGCCATCGGCACCCGCTCCACCGAGATGGAGTTGGGGTTCTTGTCTATCAGCAGGACCTCGTGCCCGTTCTCCAGCAGCTCGCCCGCGATCGAGCGACCCACGGCACCGGCCCCGGCAATGGCGACCCGCATCAGTGACCCTCCTCCTTCGGCCCCTGCGCGAACGCGGCCTCGACCGTCGTCAGGTCGGTCCGGCGCAGCATCACGTGCACCAGGTCGCCTTCCTGCACCACCATCTGGGGCGAGGGCAGCACGCCCTCGCCGAGCCGGGTGACGAACGCCACCCGGGCGCCGGAGGCCTCCTCCAGCAGGCTGATGCGCCGGCCGACCCAGCCCGGGGCGTAGGCGACCTCGGCCAGCTGGACGCCGCCGCTCGGGTCCTGCCACAGCGGTTCGGCGCCGCTCGGCAGCAGCCGGCGCAGCATCTGGTCGGCGGTCCAGCGGACCGTCGCCACGGTCGGGATGCCCAGGCGCTGGTAGACCTCGGCGCGGCGGGGGTCGTAGATCCGGGCCGCGACGTTCTCCACGCCGAAGTTCTCCCGGGCCACCCGCGCGGCGATGATGTTGGAGTTGTCACCGCTGGAGACCGCGGCGAACGCGCCGGCCTCCTCGATGCCCGCCTCGCGCAGGGTGTCCTGGTCGAAGCCGACCCCGGTCACGCGGCGCCCGTTGAACCCGGCGCCCAGCCGACGGAACGCGGTCGGGTCCTGGTCGACCACGGCCACCGAGTGGCCCTGTTTCTCCAGGGCTCTGGCGAGGGCCGAGCCCACGCGGCCGCAGCCCATGATGACGATGTGCACCGGCGCTACCTCACCCGTCCCGTAGGGTTCTTGACCTGCGCAAACACCGTTCATCTCCCTTTCCCGCCCGGCTTCCCTGGGCGAGCGTTCTCGTGCGGCGCCGACTCACAACCTGAGTGTTGCCCGCCGACTCGTATCCGACACGCTAGCCGGTCCATAGAACGCAGTCGCGACGAAGGGGGGGACAAAAGGCGGAGCCCGGCCCGGGAAGCCCCTACGATTCCTTAACGTGCCTATGCCGACTGACCTACCGAAACGCATCCTGATCGGGCGCGCTCTGCGCAGCGACAAACTGGGCGAAACGCTCCTGCCCAAGCGGATCGCGCTGCCCGTCTTCGCCTCGGACGCGCTCTCCTCGGTCGCGTACGCCCCCGAGGAGATCCTGCTGACGCTCTCCGTGGCGGGCGCCTCGGCGATCCACTTCTCGTGGCAGATCGGCCTCGTCGTCGCCATCGTGATGCTCGCCGTGGTCGCCTCGTACCGGCAGAACGTGCACGCCTACCCGAGCGGCGGCGGTGACTACGAGGTCGCCACCGTCAACCACGGGCCCAACGCGGGCCTCGTCGTCGCCAGCGCCCTGATGGTCGACTACGTGCTCACCGTGGCCGTCTCGACCACCTCGGGCGTCGCCAACGTCGTCTCCGCCGTCCCCGCGCTGCGCGGCCACGAGCTGACCCTGTCGGTGATCGTGGTCGTGGTGCTGATGGGCATGAACCTGCGCGGCGTCCGCGAGTCCGGCACCGCCTTCGCCGTCCCGACCTACGCCTTCATGATCGGCGTCGTCGGCATGGTCGGCTACGGCTTCGTCCGGCACTTCCTGCTCGGCCAGGACATGCCCGCCGAGAGCTCCGGCTTCCACCTCGCGGCCACCCCCGGCAACGAATCGGTGGCCGGATTCGCCATGGTGTTCCTGCTGCTCAAGTCGTTCTCCTCCGGCTGCGCCGCGCTCACCGGCGTGGAGGCGATCTCCAACGGCGTGCCGGCCTTCCGCAAGCCGAAGAGCAAGAACGCCGCCACCACGCTGCTGATGATGGCCAGCATCGCCGTGGTGATGTTCATGGGCATCATCTGGCTGGCCCGCCTCACCGGCGTCCAGATGGCCGAGAACCCGACCGAGCAGCTCGTCGGCGCCTCGCCCGGCTACCACCAGAAGACCGCGCTGGCCCAGATCAGCGAAGCCGTCTTCGCCAACTTCACGCCCGGCTTCTACTTCGTCGCCGCCGTCACCGGCCTGATCCTGGTGCTCGCCGCGAACACCGCCTTCAACGGCTTCCCGGTGCTCGGCTCGATCCTCGCCCAGGACCGCTACCTGCCGCGCCAGCTGCACACCCGCGGAGACCGGCTGGCCTTCTCCAACGGCATCATCCTGCTGGCGATCGCCGCGATCCTGTTCGTCATCGCCTTCGACGCCGACCCCAACCGGCTGATCCAGCTCTACATCGTCGGCGTCTTCGTCTCCTTCAACATGAGCCAGTCCGGGATGATCCGGCACTGGACCCGGCTGCTGCGCACCGAGACCGACCCGGCCAAGCGCCGCCACATGCAGCGCAGCCGGGCGATCAACACCTTCGGCCTGGTGATGACCATGGCCGTGCTGATCGTCGTCCTGGTCACCAAGATCAGCCACGCCTGGATCGCGATCGCCGCGATGGTCGTGCTGTTCGTGATGATGAAGGGCATCCGCCGCCACTACGACCGGGTCTCCGAGGAGCTCACCACCGCCGAGGAGCCGGACGACGTGGTGCTGCCCACCCGGGTGCACGCCATCGTGCTGGTCTCCAAGCTGCACAAGCCGGCGCTGCGCGCGCTCGCCTACGCGAAGCTCGCCCGTGCCCACACCCTGGAGGCCGTCACCGTCAACGTCGACCCGGCCGACACGGTGGCGCTGCGCCGGGAGTGGGACGAGCGCGGCATCGAGGTGCCGCTCAAGGTGCTGGACTCGCCGTTCCGCGAGATCACCGGGCCCGTCCTGGACTACGTGAAGAACCTGCGCCGCAGCAGCCCGCGTGACGTGGTGTCGGTCTACATCCCCGAGTACGTGGTCGGCCACTGGTACGAACACCTGCTGCACAACCAGAGCGCTCTGCGGCTCAAGGGGCGGCTGCTGTTCAAGCCCGGGGTGATGGTCACCTCGGTGCCGTGGCAGCTGGAGTCCTCCGAGCGGCGCCGCCCGCAGAAGGCCTGGTCGGCGCCGGGCGCCGTCCGGCGTGGCGAGCCGCGGGCGCCGAAGGCCGTACAGTCGAAGGATTCCGCCTCCACCGGTGCGCGCACCGGTGCCACCTCCGACCGCAGCAAGGACTCCTCCCAGTGACCCGCAACAATCCGCCCCGCTCCTCGGGCTCCTCCGGCGCTTCCGGCAAGGGCGCCCGTCGGGGCGGCACCCAGCCCGGGCAGGCCGCCCGACCGCGTTGGGGCCGGCCGACCCGCCCGGAGGCCACCGACCGCGACGGCCTCACCGCGCGCACCGCGCCGCTCGCCCCGGGAGAGCGGACGGAAGGGCCGCTGCCGGCCGGGAAGGCGGCGGTCAAGGCCGCTGCGGCGGGTAAGGGCGGCGCCGCCAAGGGCGTGGCGGGCAAGGCCGGAGCGGCCAAGGGCGCGTCCGGCAAGGGCACGTCCGGCAAGGGGGCTTCCGGCGAGGGGGCTTCCGGAAAGGGCGGCTCCGCGCAGAGTGCGGCCGGCAAGGGCGCGTCGGGGAAGGGGCCGCGCAAGCAGACGGTGCGGCCGCCGAAGGCGCTGCGCACCGCGCCGCGGGCCGCGCGGCCCGAGACGCCGTCCGGTGACCCGCTGGCCGGGCAGCGCTACGAGGTCGAGGTCGGCCCGGTCGCGCACGGCGGCGGGCACTGCGTGGCCCGGCACGAGGGCCGGGTGCTGTTCGTCCGGCACGCGCTGCCCGGCGAGAAGGTGGTCGCGCTGGTCACCGAGGGCACCTCCACCTCCCGGTTCCTGCGGGCCGACGCGGTGGAGATCCTGGAGCCCGCCAAGGAGCGGATCGCGCCGCCGTGCCCGTTCGCCGGGCCCGGCAAGTGCGGCGGCTGCGACTGGCAGCACGTCACCCCGGGCGGGCAGCGCAAGCTCAAGGGGCAGGTGCTGACCGAGCAGCTGGCGAAGCTGGCCGGGCTCACCCCGGCCGAGGCGGGCTGGGACGGCAGCGTCGAGCCGGTCGGCGGCAAGCTGCCGCCCGGGCAGGTGCCGGCCTGGCGCACCCGCGTGCAGTACGCCGTGGACCAGGAGACCGGGAAGGTCGGCCTGCGCAAGCACCGCTCGCACGAGGTGCAGCCGGTGGACCGCTGCCTGATCGCCGCCGAGGGCGTCACCGAGCTGGGCATCGAGGGCCGCGACTGGCCGGGCGTCGCCTCGGTCGAGGTGATCGCCGCGACCGGCTCCTCGGACCGCCAGGTGGTGCTCACCCCGCGCCCCGGCGCGCAGCTGCCGCTGGTCGAGCTGGACAAGCCGGTGTCGATCGCCCGGGTGGACGAGCAGGGCGACGTGCACCGCGTGCACGGGCGCGGCTTCGTGCGCGAGCGGGCGGCCGGGCGGACCTGGCGAGTCAGCAACGGCGGTTTCTGGCAGATCCACCCCGAGGCGCCGGACACCCTGGTCGACGCCGTCCTGGACGGGCTGGACCCGCAGTGGGGCGAGAACGCGCTCGACCTGTACTGCGGCGTCGGCCTGTTCGCGGGTGCGCTGGCCGACCGGGTCGGCGAGGAGGGCGCGGTGCTCGGCATCGAGTCCTCCAAGCAGGCCGTGGCCGACGCCCGGCACAACCTGGCCGTGCTGGACAACGTGCGGATCGAGTGCGACCGCGTCGAGGCGCTGCTGCCCCGGACCGGCATCACCGCCACCGACCTGATCGTGCTGGACCCGCCGCGCTCGGGCGCCGGGCGCGAGACCGTCGCGCACCTGGTCGGCCTGGAGGCGCGCCGGATCGCGTACGTCGCGTGCGACCCGGCGGCGCTCGCCCGGGACCTGGCGTTCTTCCGCGAGGGCGGCTACCGGCCGGTGTCGCTGCGGGCCTTCGACCTGTTCCCGATGACCCACCACTTCGAGTGCGTGGCGATCCTGGAGCCGATCGGGGAGTGATCGGCGGGCCTTCGGGGCCCTCCGGGGCCCGGGCGGGCTTTGCCAGGCCCTGACCGGCTTGACCGGCTTCGACCGGCGACGGCAGAGCGACGGAAGAGGAGGCGGCACCCGTCCACGCGGGTGCCGCCTCCTCGTCGTTCGGGTGTGGGACGGTCAGGGCTCGTTGTGCTCCTCCTCGTCGGCGCTGTGCGGAAGGTCGATCCCGTGTTGGGCGGCGAGCCGGAGCAGTCCGGCGATCCGGCCCTCGTACGCCTGGACGCCGTCGGCGTCCCCTTCGGCCCGGGCCGCCGCGAGGTCCCGGCGGGCCTGGGCGAGCTGCTCGCGCAGCTCCTGGTCGAACATGGCTGTCATTGCCGGCCTCCACCGGTCGGTGCCGCTCCCCGGAAAGCTCGAGAGTTCAGAGTCCCGGAAGGTGAAGAACTCTTCAAGTCTCGCTCGTTCCGGTGGTGCGGCGCCGAGCGGGCGGGTGCGGGTCCGGCGTGGAGCGGTCGGCGGGGCGGTGCGTGGGTCAGGGGGTGGCAAGGGGGACGCAATGCCCGGGTAAAGGCCGCTGCCGGTAGCTCCGTTCGGCCCCCGGAAGGGGCTTGACGAGGCGATTCGCGCGGGGCGAAGGTGAGCGGCCGACATGTCATGTGTGCTGTTGCACAGCCACCGCCGGGGCCGACCCTCCCGCCCGGAGCGGTCGGCCGGAGCGGTGCGGCCCTTGCGTGAGGGGGAGGGTCATGGAGCTGGAACTGCGGCACCTGCGCGTGCTGTGCGCCATCGCCGACACCGGGAGCGTCGGCAGGGCCGCCGTCCTGCTCGGCGCCTCGCAGCCGGCGACCAGTACGCAGCTGCGCCGGATCGAGCGCCACCTGGGTGCGCCGCTGTTCGAGCGCACGGCCGCGGGCGTCGCGCCGACCTGCTTCGGGGTCGAGGTGCTGGCCGCCGCGCGCGACCTCCTCACCCGTGCCGACTGCCTCGGCCGCCGCCCGGCCGCCCCTGGTGCGTCGGCCGTCCAGGAGCTGCGCCTGGCCGCGACCATCTCGCCGATCCTGCCCGGGCTGGTCACCAGGGCCCGGCACCAGCGGCCCGACCAGCGCTTCACGGTGACCTCCGTCTACCGCTCCTCGGACATCGTCGACCTGCTGGAGCAGGGCGACGCGGACGCCGCCGTGGCCGTCGACTATCCGGGCCGGGAGGTGCGGCACTCGCCGTCCGTCGCACACCGCGGCATCGTCACCGAGCCCGCCTTCGTCGCGCTCCCGGCGGGCCACCGGCTCCGCCACCGCACCGAGATCGCCCTGGTGGACCTGGCCGAGGAGGACTGGTTCCTCACCCCCGACGACGGGGCCGGCTGGCACGGCGTCTTCTACGGCGCCTGCGCCGCGGCGGGCTTCACCCCGGTGACCGTCCATGAATTCCTCGGCGGCCGGCTGGAGTTGCAGGAGATGATCGCCGCCGGGCTCGGGATCTCCGTCGTGCAGGCGACCACCCGGCCGCTCGCCGAGGTGGTGGTCAAACCGCTCGCCGGGACGCCGATCTGGGTCCGCCACCTGCTCGCCTGGCGGGCCGCGGGGGTGAGCGGCGAGGTGGTGGAGACGCTGTTCGGTGCGGCGGCCGCGGCGTACCGGGACCTGATCGCCTGCTCGCCGACCTTCCAGGCCTGGGCGGCGCGGACGTACCGGCCGGTCCGGCCGTAGGGCGATGGCCGGCGGCCGGGGTCCGGCGTCGGCCGGTTGACCGACCGGCCGGGCGGCTGCGGTGCCGGTGGGGCCGTGTTATGCCGGACGCGCTTGATGTCATATGACCTGTGACATTGTTCTGAGGGGTCGCCCGGTGACAGGATCACGTCGACTTCCCCCATGCCTCGGCAGTCGTCCAGTCGCCTCCCCCCACAGGAGAAGGACCCAGCAGTGCGCCTTCGCATACCCCTCCCCACGCTCATGGCCGGCGTCGTCGCCGGCTGTGCCACCGCCGCCACCCTGTTGCCGGTCCCCGCGCTCGCCGCGTCCGGGCCGGCCGCCCCGCCGTCGGCCGGCGCCCGGTCGTCCGCCGATGCCGCGTCCGCCGATGCCGCTTCGGCCGTCCCGAAGCCACTGGGGGCCTTCCTCACGGCCACCCCCTCCGAGGACACCGCCCCCGCCCCCGCCCCCGTCGCCAAGCCGCTGCCGCCGGCCCTGCTGGGCCAGGTCGTGATGGGCCAGCCGGCCGGCACCACCGTGCAGACCGCGCCGCGCCCGGCCCAGCCGCACACACCGCCCGCGGCCAAGCCCGCCGCCTCCGCCCGCGCCGCCGCCGGTACGGCCGGCGCCGCCGCGGCGAGCTGCACCCCCGCCGACTTCGGCGGGCGCAGCGGCGCCGACCTGGTCTCCTTCCTCGAAAGCTCGACCCCGGACTGCGTCAACACCCTGTTCAACGTCACCGGCACCGACGCGGGCAGGATCTTCAAGGAATCCCAGATGCTCACCGTCGCCAACGCCTACCAGGGCCTGGCGGCGAACTACACCGGGGACAACTCCACCGGCATCCTGCAGCTCGTGCTCTTCCTGCGGGCCGGCTACTACGTCCAGTCGAACAACGCGGGCGCGGTCGGCCCGTACGATGCCGCGCTCACCAGCGCCTCCAAGGCCGGACTCGACGCCTTCTTCGCGAGCGCGCACTGGACCGATGTCACGGACAACAACGGCACCGTGCTGAACGAGGTGCTGGTGCTGACCGACAGCGCCAACCTGCAGGGCAGCTACCTGGGCGTCTACAAGCAGGTGCTGAACAGCTACAACAACTCGTACAACGCGTTCCCGAAGATGCTCAAGGCGGTCAACGCCGTGCTGTCCGCGCCGCTGTGGCGGGGCAACTGGAACCCCGACTTCGTCGCCGCGGTCGGCGCCGACCCGAGCGTCGGCACCACCCTGGGTTCCTTCGCGCTCAACCACAAGGACCTGCTCGGCACCGCGAACGCCTATCTCGACGTCAACGCCGGCAACGACCTCGGCCGGATGGCGGGCGACGGCCCCGCGGTCGAGGCCGCGGTCAAGGGGCAGGTCAAGGCGGTGCTCGACGGCGCCCAGATCACCGGCGCCACCGGCCCGCTGTACGTCCACACCGCCTACCAGGCCAACGCCTTCGACCCCGGCCAGTGCTCGTACTACGGCACCTGTGACCTGCCGGCCAAGCTGACCGCGGCGGTGCTGCCCAACCAGCTGGTCTGCGACAACCGCACCATCCAGACCGAGGCGCTGTCGCCCGCCGACCTCGCCGCCGTCTGCGCCAGCCTGCGCGGCGAGGACACCTTCTTCCACAACCTGGTGAAGGACAACGGCCCGGTCAACCAGTACGGCAAGAACCTCACCCTCGCGGTCTTCGCCAACCAGGCCGACTACCTGAACTACTCCTGGGCGATCTTCGGGAACTCCACCAACAACGGCGGCCAGACCGTCATGGACCCGACCGACCCGAACAACCACGCCGTGTGCGTGATGTACCAGAAGTCGTGGAACGACGGCTTCACCGCCAACGTGTGGAACCTCAACCACGAGTACACGCACTACCTCGACGGCATCTACGACATGAAGGGCAACTTCTCCACCGAGATCTCCGTGCCCGACATCTGGTGGATCGAGGGCGTCGCCGAGTACGAGTCCTACGCCTACCGCGGCACCACCGACACCCAGGCGATGGCCGAGGCCGCCAAGCACACCTACAAGCTCAGCACCGTCTTCCAGAACTCGTACGACAACTCGGACTCGGTGCGCACCTACCCGTGGGGCTACCTCGCCGTCCGGTACATGTTCGAGAAGCACCCGGCCGACATCTCCGCCATGCTCGGCCACTTCCGCACCGGTGACTACCAGGGCGGCTACGCGGTCTACAACGGCATCGGTACCGGCTACGACGCGGACTTCGACGCCTGGCTCAACGGCTGCGCCGCCGGCGCCTGTTACGCGGCCGGCCCGACCGCGCTGTTCAACCAGTCCGTCAACGGCGCCACCGTCACGCTGACCGACACGTCCGTCCAGACCGGCCCCGGCCAGATCACCGCCCGGCACTGGACCTTCGGCGACGGCACCTCGTCCGACGAGCGGAACCCGACCCACGGCTACGCCGCCGCCGGCACGTACACCGTCGCCCTGACCGTCACCGACAGCACCGGCAAGACCGCCAGCACCCCGGCCTCGGTCACCGTCACCACCGGCACCGGCACCGGCACCGGCGGCGGCACCACCCTGCCGACCTGCACCGACCCGCGCACCGACGCGCTCGGCCAGAACTGCTCGCGCTCCAGCCTCTCCGCCACCGCCGGCAACCTCGACTACCTGTACGTCTACCTGCCGGCCGGCGTCAGCACCCTGAAGGTCACCACCACGGGCGGCACCGGCACCGCGTACCTGTACTACAACGCGGACACCTGGGCCTCGCCGAACGCCTTCTCCGCCTCCTCCACCAGCTCCGGCAGCACGCAGAGCATCACGGTCGCCAACCCGACCGCCGGGTACCGCTACATCAGCCTCTACGCGAACACCGACTTCAGCGGGGTGACGGTCAGCACCCAGTTCTGACCGGTCCTCCCCGCCCTCGGGCGGCTCTCGGGCGGCCACGGTCGCGGCACCTCGCCGCGGGCGTGGCCGCCCGGCGTCGGTCGGGGCTACGGTGGTCGGGCGTATCGGCCGGGGACATGGCGGTCGGGGACCTGCCGGTCGGGGGCGCGTTGGTCGGGAGGGGGCGTGGTGGGAGGTGCGTGTTCGTCCGGCGAGCGCTTGTCCGGTGTCTGCGCGCCCTTGTTGTGCTAGCACTTCGGCGCTAGCTTGGGGTTCATGGGTAAGAAGCAGCTGAACGTCCGGGTGGACGCCACGACCGCTGAGATGGCCCGGGAACGGGCGGAGCAGCAGGGGATCAGCATGAACCAGTACATCGAGCGCCTGGTCCAGCAGGACATGGGCGAGGCGGGGCGGGCGTTCGTCGACGCCGCCGCCCAGTTCATGAAGGAGTACGAGACGGCCTTCCTGGCCGAGTTCGCGGAGCCGGGCGACCTGCAGGACGTGCGCCGTTGAAACTGGAGGTCGACCTCTCGTGGCTGCTCATGACCGCCGAGCAGTACACGCCCGGTGACCCGCAGGTCATCGACTACGGATCGCTGCTCGCGGCCGTCGCCCGACACCAGGCCGAGATCTTCGACATCGCCGTCTACCCCGAACCGCAGGACCGCGCCGCCGCCCTGATGCACCAGCTGATCCGGGTGCCGGCCCTGGAGAAGACCAACGAGCTCTACGCGACCGCCGTCGCCTACGCCTACCTCGTCGCCAGCGGCTGCACCGTCGCGACCACCGCCCGGGAGGTGCGCAGCCTCGCCCGGGCCATCCGGGAGGGGCGACTCGGCGTTTCCGGGGTGGCCGAGCGGCTGGCGGCCTGGGTGGTGGACGAGGCCGAAGGGGAGGGCGTCAGCGGGGCGGACGACGAGGACGACGACTGAGCCGTCGTGCGGTGCGGGTCGTCCTCGTCGTCCGTTCCTGTCCGCTCCGCCCGGTGTGGGCCCCGGGCGGGGGCTGGTCAGAGCCGGGCTGGTCCTGGACTGGTCGGGCGGCCGGGCTGGTCCTGGGCTGGTCGGGCGCCGGACGGGTCCTGGCCTGGTCAGGCGCCGGACGGGTCCGGGGCGGGCTCGGCGATCAGGGCCGTCGCGAACGGGCGGAAGCCCGCCCGGCGGTAGATCCGGGCGACGTCCTCGTCGGCGGCGGACAGGAACACCGTCCGCACGCCGTTCGCCCGCGCGTGTGCGACCAGGGCCGCCGTGACCGCCAGGCCCAGCCCGCTCCGGCGCGCGGTCGGCAGCGTTCCGACCCCGGCCACCTCGGTGACCGCGCCCACCGGGCTGTGCTGGCCCGCGCACAGCGCCGAACCGTCCGCCAGCGCGGCGGCCAGCACGGTGGTGCCGTCGACGATCCGTTGCGCGATCCGCTCCACCGTGCCATCCGCCGCCAACCGGCCTGCGGTCTCGGCCAGTTCGGCCGCACCGGCGGCGCCCACGTCGGTGCCCGGGTCGGCGAATGCCACGTGCGGAACGGCGACCGCCGTCGCCAGCTCCGGCGCGTCCACGGCCAGGACCTCCACCCGTACCTGCTCCGGCAGCCCGGGCGCGGGGGCCGGCTCGTCCTGCGGGCCCAGCACCAGCAGCGGGTGCTCGTGCACCGCCAGCCCGGCCGCCTCCACCGCGGCGCGCAGCTCCGGGTTCCGTTCGGCCACCCACTCGAAGGCCTCCGGCGCGCCCACCTCCCGCTGGCGGGCCAGTACCCGGAGGACGTCCTCGGCGGTGGCGGCGGTGCCGTCGTGGTCGAGCGTCGGGCGGGCGTAGTAGGGCCAGCCCGCGCCCTCGCGGAGGAACAGGGTCAGCGGGCCGAAGTCCTCGACGCGGGCGGCGCTGCGCGGCACCGCGTCGTAGTAGCGCTCGATCGCGTCGAGCAGGGGGTGGTCGGGAGCATGATCGGCAGAAGTCACAGCGCGCATCCAAGCAGGGGCCCCGGCGGATCGCCACCGTATTGTTCCCGGGGTTCGCTCCGGGGCCGGTGCGCTCGTGGTTCGTGCCTCGTACTGCCGCGTGCCGGCTGGTGGTGCCTCGTGGCTCGTGCCTCGTACTGCCGTGTGCCGGTCGGGGGCGCCTCGTGGTGGCGGGGGAGCGACGGTGCGCGGGCGTGGGCACGGTCCGGGCGCCTGATTGTTGCCGAACGCTTACCGGCTCGCAGCGATCTTGTACGTATACCGCGTGGCATGCTGATGCCTTTACAGCTCTGCCGAGGGGGGACGGCGGACGTCCGCACTCGGTTCGGCAAGGGGGGAAGACAGGCCCATGAGGCTCTGCTTTCTGGTGGAGGAGCACTACCGGCACGACGGCATGCCGCTCGACGTGGTGCGCCAGCTCACCGCGTGGGGGCACCGGGTGGACGTGCTGCGCCCGGGGGACTCGCTGATGGCGATCTCCGAGGCGGTCCGGGCCGGCAGCCACGACGCCTGGGTGCTCAAGACCGTCTCGGGCGGGCCCGGGCTCACCCTGCTCGACGCGGCCGCCGCCGTCGGCCTCACCACCGTCAACGACGTCCGCTCCATCCGCGGCGTCCGCGACAAGGCGCTGGCCTCCGTCATCGCCCGCACCCGCGGCCTGCCCGTCCCCGTCACCTACGCCGCCGCCCGCTGGGAGCGGCTCGCCGAGATACCGGCCGCCGAGTACCCGCTCGTCGTCAAGCCCGCCGACGGCAGCTCCGGGCGCGCCGTCCGGCTCGTGCCCAGCCCCGACCACCTGCTCGACCTCGGCTCCGAACTCGCCGACGAGGGGCTGCTGATCGCCCAGCCCTACGTGCCCAACTCCGGCACCGACCTCAAGGTGTACTGCGTCGACGGCGAGCTCTTCGCGACGGAACGTTCCTCCCCGCTCCACCCCGGGCAGGGCGTCCGCGAGCGGCAGGTGCCGCTGCCCGGGGACGTCGCGCGGATCGCGGCGCAGGTCGGCGAGGTGTTCGGGCTCGACCTGTACGGCGTCGACGTGCTGCTCGGGCCGGACGGGCCGGTGGTCGTCGACGTCAACGACTTCCCGAGCTTCCGCCAGGTGCCGGACGCCGTCGCCAGGGTCTCCCGGGCGGTGCTGCGGCTCGCGCGCAGCGGGACGGCCGTCTCGGCTCCCGCCCCCGCGCTGGTGCCGGCGGGCGGCGCCGGGTACGGGCACCTGGGCTTCGGTGGCGGGGAGTTCGGTGGATCCGAGTTCGGCCGGTCGGAGTTCAGCCGGTCAGAGTACGGTCGGTCCGAGTTCGGCGGCTCGGAGTTCGGTGGGGCGATATGAGGATCGGGCTGATCACCGCCAGCCCCGACCACCCGGTGCTCGCGGCGACCGCCGCGCTGCTGGCGCGTCGGCACGAGGTGGTGACGGTCGACCCCGCCGGGTCTGCGGGCGGGCCGGCCGACGTCTATCTACTCAAGGCGCGTACCCGCCAAGCGCTTGTGCTGGCAAGGGAGTTGGAGCGGAGCGGTGCGCCCGTCGTCAACTCTGCCGCAGCGACCGAGCTCTGTCAGGACCGGGTGCGGATGGCCGAGCTCGCGGACGCCGCCGGGCTGCCCTTCGCGGCGACCGTCGACGCCGGTCGGCTCGCCGAACTCGCCGATCCTGCTTACCCGTTCGTCGTCAAGAGTCGGCACAGTCGGCGCCACGACCTGGTCGCGCGAGTCGACGGCCCCGCTCGGCTGCGCGAACTCGCCGCGCACTGGCCTGACGAGCCCGTCGTCACCCAGCCGTTCGTCCGGGGGACCGGCTGGGACCAGAAGCTGTGGGTGATCGACCGGCAGGTGTTCGCTGCCCGGCGCCGGTCCGAACTCACCTCTGATTCACGGGAATTGGGGCCACAGGATTGGGAGCCGCCCGCCGAGCGGGCCGCCCTTGCCCTGCGCGTCGGCGAGGTGTTCGGGCTCGACGTCTACGGCGTCGACCTGCTCGACGGGCCCACCGAACCCGTCATCGTCGATGTCAACGCCTTCCCCGGGGTCCGCGGCCGGCCCGGCGCGCCCGAGGCGCTCGCCGCCCTCGCCCTGCGCGTCGCGGCGGAGCGCGGTCGCGTATCGGCGGAGCGGGGTCGGTAGACCGGGTGCGCCCGACCTCGCCGGGCCGGCAGGCCGGGCGGGCCGTCGCGCCCGGCGGGGTCGTTAGGCTGGCTGCTCAGGGCCACCGGGCCAGCGAGACCCCGGGGCGTCCGGGGACCGGCGAGACCCCTGGGCGCCCGGGCCGAACGGCGAGAGAAGACGGAACGTTGCTGCAGGACATCGAGCACTACCTGGCCTGCCCCCTCTGCGCGCAGGACCTCACCCGGCACGAGCGCGCCCTGCGCTGCCCCGCCGGCCACAGCTTCGACCTCGCCAAGCAGGGCTACGTCAGCCTCCTCGCCGGCGACGCCCACACCGGCACCGGCGACACCGCCGAGATGGTCGCCGCCCGCGCCGACTTCCTCGCCGCCGGCCACTACCGGCCCATCGTCGACGCCCTCGCCGAGGCCGCCGCGGCCGCCGACCCGGAAGGCCTCGTCGCCGACCTCGGCGCCGGCACCGGCCACTACCTGGCCCACGTCCTCGACGCCCTGCCCGGCCGCGTCGGCGCCGCGCTCGACATCTCCAAGTACGCGCTGCGCCGCGCCGCCAAGGCCCACCCCCGGATCGGCGCCGTCGTCTGCGACGCCTGGCGGCCGCTGCCGCTGCGCGACGCCTCCGCCGGGCTGATGCTCAACGTCTTCGCCCCGCGCAACGGGCCCGAGATCCGCCGCGTGCTGCGCCCCGGCGCCACCCTGCTGCTGGTCTCGCCCACCGCTCGCCATCTGCGCGAACTCGTCGACGCGCTGGGTCTGTTGTCGGTCGACGAGGAGAAGCAGCGGCGGATCGACGAGAAGCTCGGCCCGTACCTGACCCCTGCCCGGCAGCGGCAGGTCGAGTTCACCCTGCGGCTCGGCCCGGAGGACGTGCGCACCGTCGTCGGCATGGGCCCCAGCGCCTGGCACACCGACCCGGACCGCCTGGCCGCCGCGCTCGCCGACCTGCCGGATCCGGTCGAGGTGACCGCCTCCGTGACGGTGGCTGCCTACCGGCGCTGAACGGCGGGGCCACGGGTCGGCAGGACGGCGGGGCCACGGGGCTGCGGGTCGGCAGGACGGCGGGGCTGCGGGGTGCCCGGTCGGGACCGGCCGCCACGTTGGGATGAATCTGCCGAGCAGGCACGTTTCTGCCGCCCGGCCTGCGGCTAACGTCCGACGGGTGAACCGCGACGCCACCCGGCCCGCCGCGCCGGCCCACCCCCGACCGAGCGCCCCGGGGCCCGATCGGTCATCCGTAACACGTCCCACCGTCGAGGAGCTCCGGCTCACCTCGTTCAAGTCCTATCGGCGCGCGGTCCTGCCGCTCGCTCCCCTCACCGTCCTGCACGGGCCCGCCGGCGTCGGCAAGTCCAATGCCCTCGACGCGCTCGCCGTGCTGTCCCGGCTCGCCCTCGGGGAGGAGATCGCCGACTCCCTCGACGGGCTGCCCGACCGCACCGGCCCCCTCGCCCGGCCCGTCCGCGGCGGCCTGGACGGGTGCGTCCCGCACGGGCGCGACGCCGTCATCCTCGGCTGCACCGTCCGCTCCCCGCACGGCCGCATCCGGCTCGACGTCGTCGTCCGCACCGACGGCCCGGTCCGGATCGCCCGCGAATCGCTCACCCTCGACGGCCGCACCCTCGTCGACACCGGTGAGCAGAACGTCCGCAAGCGGCGTGTCAACGTCTGCTGGCACAACGACACCCGCCAGGGCGACATCCGGGCACCCTTCCCCAGCGGCACCATGATCACCGCGCAACTGCCGCTGCGGGTGGCCGGCTCCTCCCCGGGCGAACGCCAGGTCCTCGCCGCCGCCGAGGACCTGCTCACCGCACTGCGCGAGGTCTTCCCCGTCCACCCCGTCCCCGCCCTCATGCGCGGCTGGGCCCGGCCCGACCCACAGGCCCGGCTACGCAGCAACGCCGCCAACATCTCCGCCGTCATCGCCAGGCTCGCCAATGAATGCCCGCGCCGCTACGGGCAGCTCCTGCGCGCCGTCCAGGCCGCCGCGCCGCACCCGCTGCTCGGGCTCTCGCTCGCCCACCGCGGCAGCGGGCCCGACGAGCGCGTCCTCGCCGTCTTCGACGAGGGCGTCCTCGGGCGCACCGGAGCCGACCAGGCCTCCGACGGCATGCTGCGCCACCTCGCGTTCGCCGCGGTGCTGCTCACCGGGGCCGGGGTGCTCGACCTCGACGTGGCCGCCGAGGTGCCGTGGGCGCACCGGCAGCTCACCGTGCTCGCCGAGGACCTCGGCGCCGGGCTCTCCGACGAGCAGACCGCCGCACTGCTGCGGCTGGCGCAGGACATGTCCGGGCGCAACCAACTGCGCGTCCTCGCCGCCCTGCAGGAGCCGGCCGCGGCGCGGGAGGCGCTGGGCGCGGCCGACCCGCGGTCGGGCGCGGCCGTGCTGGTCGAGTGCCGGCGCGACCCGGACTCGGGGCACACCGTGCTGCGGCCCGAGACGGCCCGGGTGCCGGCCCAGTGCGGGCGCGGGGACGGGGCCGCCCCGGAGGCGGATGAGGTAGACCTGGACGAGTGAGCGAACGAGTGACGAGGCCGGGGGAACCGGCCGGGCCCACCGGGCCGACCCTGGAGGACCTGCGGCAGCGGCTGGTGGACTTCGCGGCGGCCCGGCGGTGGGAGCCCTTCCACACGCCGAAGAACCTGGCGGCCGCGCTGAGCGTGGAGGCCGGCGAACTGCTGGAGATCTTCCAGTGGCTGACGCCCGAGCAGGCGGCCGCGGTGATGTCCGAGCCGGAGCGCGCCCACCGGGTGCGGGACGAGGTCGCGGACGTCCTCGCGTACCTGGTGCAGTTCTGCACGGTCGTCGGGGTGGATCCGCTGGAGGCCCTCGCGGCCAAGATCGAGCGGAACGAGCTCCGCTTTCCGGTGCCGGACGGGTCGGCGGACGGCGGCGGAGACGGCGAGGACGGGCCGGACGTCAACCGGGACGTGAACGACCAATCCGTGTGAGGGACGGGATTTGTCCACAGCCCCGGACTTTTCCACAGCTTCGGAATAGGTGGATGCGGGCCTGCCGACTTCGCCGCACGCTTTCGCCGTGACCACGTGGCCGCCCCTTTGGCGGCCGCGGTCCCACGGCGACAGCGAGCGAAAGGAGTGGCGGCCATGGAGGCGCTGCGACTGATCAAGAGGGCCCGGCACGCCCTGGCCGAGGCCAGACACGTACCGGACGTGCTGGCCGAGGCGCGGCAGGCCGCGCTGCTCACCGAGGCGGTGGGGGCCGGGTTGGCGGAGCTGGACGACGACGAGCTCACCGGGCTGGGGCAGCAGTTGTCCGAGGCCGGGGCGCACGCGGCGGTGTGCCTGGAGCGCTCCGTCGTCAGGGCCGCCGTGCTGAGCGGCGGCCGGGCCGGGCGGCTCACCGGACTCGGCGAACTGGCGCCGACCTTGGGGGCGTTGGACGGGCTGCTGCGGGACGTCGGGGAGACGCTGGTGGTGCTGGCCTGCGGGGCCGACACCGAGAGCCTCTACTGGACGTGCATCGACGGCGTCGACGCGGTGGCGGAGTGCAAGGACCTGACCGGGCGGCTGCGGAAGGTGGTGAGCAGCTCGGAGAGCGAGGAGAGCGTGGCGCTCGGCGGGGCACCGGCCGAGCGGGGTTCACCCTTACTCGTGGTCCGGCTCGGCCCGCCGGATGAGGGCGGGCCGACGGACGGGGGGCGGGCACCGGACTACCGGGTGCCTGGCGCGGCCGGAGCGTCGGAGGAGGTGTCCGTGCCGGTGGGGTAGGCGGCCGGGTCGGCGTCCCGAGCGCCGGAGGACTGCAGCTCGGCGAGATCCGCGGTCACCGAGGCGAGCAGTTCCTGCATCTGTTCCAGCAGGCTCTTGTGCGTGGCGGGCCCGGACGAGGTATCGGCGGCCAAGTCCGCCGGGCTGCGCGGGAGCTGCGGCGTGGTCGTTGGTTCGGACATGGCGGGACCTCTTCGGATCGGCAGTGCGGCGTGAAGCGGCCGACGGTGGCTCGGCCTGCGCAGCGAGGGTGCCTGATGCCGTGCCACCGAGGTACGCACCCCCGCCGCAGCACCTAACGAACCGTTCCGGAGAGCAGTCACCGCGCACCACCCGATGCGGTCCAACTCCAGTACGCCGTAAGTCTCCCGAGTGAGCCCGGCTTGCCGCCGCAAAGCAGCCTGAGCTAGGTGGGCGAGGTTGCGAGTGGAGGGACGCCCCCTCGATTGCGGGCAGCCCACGAGGTGGGTTGCGACGAGTAGGCCAGTGGGTGAGTGGGGCGATAGGCGGGTGGGCCGGTAGTGGCTGCTCGGCGCCGGTATGCCCGGCGCCGAGCAGCCCGGGAGGGAGCAGGGGGTCGGGATCACAGGGTGGGGGCGGAGGGGGGAGGGGGGAGGGGGAGGGGCCCACCGGAACAGCAGAGCGCCAAAAGTTGGGCCCCGGCGCCGCGAGCGCGGCGCCGGGGCGCTACCGCAGACCGTAGAACGAGACCGGGGTCCGGAGCCGATGAACCGGCTCCGGACCCCGACGGTGCGGGCCCGCAGATCAGTTGTGGGCGTGCAGGTCGGCGTTGAGGCCGCCCCAGGAGCCGGAGCGGGCGATGACCTGGACGGCGCCGGTCTGCGAGTTGCGGCGGAACAGCAGGTTGTCCTGGCCGGACAGCTCGACGGCCTTGGCCACGGCGCCGTCCGGGGTGGTGACCCGGGTGCCGGCGGTGACGTAGAGGCCGGCCTCGACGACGCAGTCGTTGCCGAGCGAGATGCCGATGCCGGCGTTGGCGCCGAGCAGGCAGCGCTCGCCGACCGAGACGACCTGCTTGCCGCCGCCGGAGAGGGTGCCCATGATCGAGGCGCCGCCGCCGATGTCGCTGTGGTCGCCGACGACGACGCCCGCGCTGATCCGGCCCTCGACCATGGAGGTGCCGAGCGTGCCGGCGTTGAAGTTGACGAAGCCCTCGTGCATCACGGTGGTGCCGGCGGCCAGGTGGGCGCCGAGGCGGACGCGGTCGGCGTGGGCGATGCGCACGCCGGACGGGGCGACGTAGTCGGTCATCCGCGGGAACTTGTCGATGCCGTACACGGCGAGCTGGCCGCCCTGGGCACGGACCGCGAGGCGGGTCTGCTCGACCCTGTCCACCGGGACGGGGCCGATGCTGGTCCAGGCGACGTTGGCGAGCAGGCCGAAGATGCCGTCCAGGTTCTGGCCGTGCGGCTTGACCAGGCGGTGGCTGAGCAGGTGCAGGCGCAGGTAGACGTCGTGGGTGTCGAGCGGCTTCTCGTCGAGCGAGGCGATGGTGGTGCGCACGGCGACCACCTCGACCCCGCGGCGCGCGTCGACACGCAGCGCCTCGGCCGCGCCGGCGCCGAGCTCGGCCTCCGCCTGCTCGGCGGTCAGCCGGACGGTGCCGGCCGGGCCGGGCTCGGTGGCCAGGGCGGGGGTGGGGAACCAGGTGTCGAGGACGGTGCCGTCGGCGGCGATGGTGGCGAGGCCGGCGGCGACGGCGCCGCTCGGGAGGGAGGTGGATTCAGCAGTCACACCGTGCACGTTAACCAATGCGGGGCTCTGCTGCCGAACACGCCCACGGTGCGAACACGTCCACCGCGTGAACACCCCCACCTGCGAGGACACCCGTGGTGCGAACACGCCCACCGCGCGGGCACGGCCGCGGGCGGGCCCCGACGGACGGCCGCCGGGCGGGAAAAACCGGTGCTCAGCGGGTGTGTGCTGGGCAATACTCGGACGGGTGTTCATGTCGATCTCCACCACCGGCAGCGCCGAGAGCCCGGCCACCGATCTCGGGTTCCTGCTGCACAAGCACCCTGACAGGGTCCAGCGGTTCGCGACGTCGCACGGCGAGGCGCACGTCTTCTACCCCGAGGCGGGCGACGAGCTCTGCACGGCGGCGCTGCTGCTGGACGTCGACCCGATCGCCCTGGTCCGCAGGGGCCGGGGCCGCGGCGGTTCGCCGGACTGCGCGCTCGCCCAGTACGTCAACGACCGCCCGTACGCGACGTCCTCGCTGCTCGCGGTGGCGCTGCGCACGGTGTTCCGGTCCGCGATGAAGGGGGCCTGCCCCGCCCGGCCCGGGCTGGCCGACCGGCCGCGCCCGCTGCGGATCACGCTGCCCGCGGTGCCCGCGAACGGCGCGGGCGAGGGCGGCGGCCCGGCGATGGCGGCCCGGCTGTTCGAGCCGCTGGGCTGGCGGGTCGAGGCGGCGGTGATCCCGCTGGACGAGTCGTTCCCGGAGTGGGGCGAGTCCCGGTACGTGCGGCTCGTCCTGGTGTCGGACGCCGTGCGGCTCGCCGACGCGCTCCAGCAGCTGTACGTGCTGCTGCCGGTGCTGGACGGCGCCAAGCACTACTGGGTCGCCCCGGACGAGGTGGACAAGCTGCTCGCCGCTGGCGAGGGCTGGCTGGCCGCCCATCCGGAGCGCGCCCTGATCACCCGCCGCTACCTGGCCCGGCGCTGGTCGCTGACCCGGACGGCGATGGAGCGTCTGGAGCTGGCCAGGCTGGCGGAGGCGGACGACCGCGAGGCCGAGGAGATCGACAACGCGGTCGCCGACCGTCCGGAGGAGACCGAGGAGACCGAGGAGACCACCGGGCCGACGGCGGCGCCCAGGCCGCCGTCCCTCGCCGTGCAGCGCCGTACCGCGATCGTCGCCGCGCTCCGCGAGGTGGGTGCGGCCCGCGTCGCCGACCTCGGCTGCGGCCAGGGCGAGCTGATCGGCGCATTGCTGACGGACACCCGGTTCACCGAGGTGCTCGGCGTGGACGTGTCCGCGCGGGCCCTGCAGGCGGCGTCCCGCAGGCTGCGCCTGGACCGGCTGCCGGAGCGGCAGGCGGCCCGGGTGACGCTGGCACAGGGTGCGCTGACGTACACGGACGCCCGGTTGAAGGGCTTCGACGCGGCGGTGCTGTGCGAGGTGATCGAGCACCTGGACCTGCCGCGGCTGCCCGCCCTGGAGTACGCGGTGTTCGGCGCGGCCCGGCCGGGGGCCGTGGTCGTCACCACGCCGAACGTCGAGTACAACGTCCGCTGGGAGAGCCTGCCGGCGGGCGTCGTCCGGCACGCCGACCACCGCTTCGAGTGGTCGCGCGCCGAGTTCCGCACCTGGGCTGAGCGGGTCGCGGCCTCGTACGGCTACACGGTGGTGCTGCGCCCGGTGGGCCCGGAGGACGGGGAGGTCGGTGCGCCGACCCAGCTGGCCCTCTTCCGCCTCGGCACCCCGACCGAGTCGACCCCCACTCCCGTTCACACCCCGACCCCCACCCCCAGCCCCACGACGCCCGAAGGAGGCGAACCCCGATGACCGATGAAGCCGCCCCGGCGTCCGAGCAGCACCACGTCCACGACCAGCACCACGACCAGGCCGCACCCCGCCGCCTCCCCGTCACCGACGTCTCCCTGGTCGTCCTGATCGGCCCCAGCGGCGCGGGCAAGTCCACCTTCGCCCGCCGCCACTTCCTGCCCACCCAGGTCGTCTCCTCCGACTTCTGCCGCGGCCTGGTCGCCGACGACGAGAACGACCAGTCGGCCTCCGCCGAGGCCTTCGACCTCCTGCACTACATCGTCGGCAAGCGCCTCGCGGCCGGCCGGCTGACCGTCGTGGACGCCACCAACGTCCAGCCCGAGGCGCGCCACGCACTGGTGCGGATCGCCCGTGAGCACGACGTGCTGCCGATCGCGATCGTCCTGGACGTCCCGCCGGGCGTGTGCGCCGAGCGCAACCGCACCCGCCCGGACCGCCGGCTGCCGGCCCACGTCATCCCCCGCCAGCACCGCGAGCTGCGCCGCTCCCTGCGCGGTCTGGAGCGCGAGGGCTTCCGCAAGGTGCACGTGCTGCGCGGCGCGGCCGAGGTGGCGACGGCCGAGGTGGGGCTGGAGAAGCGCCACAACGACCTGCGCCACCTGACCGGCCCGTTCGACATCGTCGGCGACATCCACGGCTGCCGCTCCGAGCTGGAGACCCTGCTGACCCGGCTCGGCTACACGCTCACCCGGGACGCCGAGGGCCGACCGGTGGACGCGGTCCCCCCGGCGGGCCGTACCGCCGTGTTCGTCGGCGACCTGGTCGACCGCGGCCCGGACACGCCGGGCGTGCTGCGCCTGGTGATGGGCATGGTGGCGGCCGGGCACGCGCTGTGCGTGCCGGGGAACCACGAGAACAAGCTGGGCCGGGCGCTGGACGGCAAGAAGGTCACGGTCGCCTACGGCCTGCAGGAGTCGCTGGACCAGCTGGCCGCCGAGTCGGAGGAGTTACGGGCCGAGGCCCGGGAGTTCATGCGCGGTCTGGTGAGCCACTACCTGCTGGACGGCGGCGCCCTGGTGGTCTGCCACGCCGGTCTGCCGGAGCGGTACCACGGCCGCAACTCGGGCCGGGTGCGCTCGCACGCGCTGTACGGGGAGACCACCGGCGAGACCGACGAGTACGGCCTGCCGGTGCGCTACCCGTGGGCGGAGGAGTACCGGGGCCGGGCGCTGGTGGTGTACGGCCACACGCCGGTGCCGTCGGCGAGCTTCGTCCACAACACCGTCTGCCTGGACACCGGCTGCGTGTTCGGCGGCAGCCTGACGGCGCTGCGCTACCCGGAGCGGGAGCTGGTGAGCGTGCCCGCCGAGCAGGAGTGGTACGCGCCGGTGCGGCCGCTGGTCACGGACGCGCCGGGCGCCCGCGAGGGCCGTCCGCTGGATCTCGCCGACGTGACGGGCCGCCGGAGCGTCGAGACCGCGCTGCACGGGCGGGTCGCCGTGCGGGAGGAGAACGCGGCGGCGGCGCTGGAGGTGATGAGCCGCTTCGCGCTGGACCCGCGGCTGCTCGCCTACCTGCCGCCGACCATGGCGCCGAGCGCCACCTCCCGCCGGGACGGCTATCTGGAGCACCCGCAGGAGGCGTTCGCCGCCTACCGCGGGGACGGCGTGCGGCACGTCGTGTGCGAGGAGAAGCACATGGGTTCGCGCGCGGTGGCGCTGGTCGCCCGGGACGACGCGGCGCTGGAGCGGCGCTTCGGCGTGGCCGGTCCGGGCGCGATCTGGACCAGGACGGGCCGGGCGTTCCTCGCCGACGGCGACCTGACCGCCGCCGTGCTGGGCCGGGTCCGGGCGGTCGCCGAACGCTCGGGGCTGTTCGACGAGCTGGGCACCGGCTGGCTGCTGCTGGACGCCGAGCTGATGCCCTGGTCGCTGAAGGCCGTGGAGCTGCTGCGCCGCCAGTACGCGGCGGTCGGTGCGGCGGCGGGCGCCGCCCTGCCGGAGGCGCTGGCCGCTCTGGAGCGGGCAGCCGGGCGCGGGCTGGACCTGGCGGAGCTCACCGTCCGGCAGCGGCAGCGCGCGACCGACGCGCAGGCGTTCACCGAGGCGTACCGGCGGTACTGCTGGCCGACCGAGGGGCTGTCGGGCGTACGGCTGGCGCCGTTCCAGGTGCTGGCCGCCGAGGGGGCGAACCTCGCGGTGCGCCCGCACGACGAGCACCTCGCCTGGATCGACCGCCTGGTCGCGGCGGACGACGGGCAGGCACCGGTCCTGCACCGCACCGGCCGCCTCCTGGTGGACACCGAGGACGAGGCGTCGGTGGCCGCCGCCACCGCCTGGTGGGAGGAGCTGACGGGGGCGGGCGGCGAGGGCATGGTGGTGAAGCCGCTGGCCTCGATGGTGCGCACGGAGCGGGGCGAGGGCCGTCCGGGCGGGCTGGTGCAGCCGGGGGTGAAGGTGCGCGGCCGGGAGTACCTGCGGATCGTCTACGGCCCGGACTACACCGAGTACCTGCACCGGCTGCGCGAGCGGTCGCTGGGCCACAAGCGCTCGCTGGCGCTGCGCGAGTACGCGCTGGGCCTGGAGGCGCTGGACCGGCTGGCGGCCGGCGAGCCGCTGTGGCGGGTGCACGAGCCGGTGTTCGCGGTGCTCGCGCTGGAGTCCGAGCCGGTCGATCCGCGCCTGTAGATCGCCCGGACGGCCGACCGCCGAGGGGGGAGTCCGGCAGGGCTCCCCCCTCGGTTCACCCCTGCGGTGTATAGAAATTCCGAGCGTCGTATACACTTGCCGCTTTCCCGTACGTCCCGTCATCCCAGGAGCCCGGTATGGCCTTCAACCTCCGGAACAGGCACTTCCTCAAGGAGCTCGACTTCACGCCCCAGGAGTTCCGCTTCCTGGTGGACCTCGCCGCCGGGCTCAAGGCGGCCAAGTATGCGGGCACCGAGCAGCCCCGGCTGCGCGGGAAGAACATCGCGCTGATCTTCGAGAAGACCTCCACCCGCACCCGCTGCGCCTTCGAGGTCGCCGCCCACGACCAGGGCGCCACCACCACCTACCTGGACCCGGCCGGCTCGCAGATCGGCCACAAGGAGTCCATCCGGGACACCGCCCGGGTGCTCGGCCGGATGTTCGACGGCATCGAGTACCGGGGCCACGGCCAGGCGATCGTCGAGGAGCTGGCCGCGCACGCCGGCGTCCCGGTCTGGAACGGCCTCACCGACGAGTGGCACCCCACCCAGATGCTGGCCGACGTGCTCACCATGACCGAGCGCACCGCCAAGCCGCTCGCCGAGACCGCCCTCGCCTACCTCGGCGACGCCCGTTCCAACATGGGCAACTCGCTGCTGGTCACCGGCGCCCTGCTCGGCATGGACATCCGGATCGTCGCCCCGCGCTCCCTCTGGCCGGCCGAGGAGGTCCGCAAGGCGGCCGAGGTGCTGGCCGGGTCCACCGGCGCCCGGATCACCCTCACCGAGGACGTGGCCGAGGGCGTGGCCGGCGCGGACTTCCTCTACACCGACGTCTGGGTCTCGATGGGCGAGCCCAAGGAGGTCTGGGCCGAGCGGATCGACCTGCTCAAGCCCTACCAGGTGTCGATGGACACCGTCCGGGCCACCGGCAACCCGGACGTGAAGTTCCTGCACTGCCTGCCCGCCTTCCACGACCTCGGCACGGTGGTCGGACGGCAGATGTACGAGGCGACCGGCATGGCCGAACTGGAGTGCACCGACGAGCTGTTCGAGTCGGCGCACTCCGTCGTGTTCGACCAGGCCGAGAACCGCCTGCACACCATCAAGGCGGTCCTGGTCGCCACCCTCGGCTCCTGAGGCCGGGGCCCGCGAGCCCCGGCCTCAGGACTGGAACCGGGGCCGAAGCCGGGGCCGAAACCGAAGCCGGGGCCGAAGCCGGGCTCACTTCCCCAGCTTGACGCAGGCCACCCGGTCGCCCGCCGCGTGCGGGCCGGCCGGGGTGCCCGCGTGCAGCACCAGCGAGCGCGCCTCACCCGGCCGCGGCTCCCAGGTCACCGCGGCCGTCGCGGTGCCCTCGCCCTGCCCGTCGGTGCGCAGCACCAGCCGCAGTTCGTTGCGCTCGTTGGCGTACGCCGGGTCGGTGGACGGCTGCACCGGGTCCGGGGCGTCCTGGTAGTGCGGCCCGGACGAGGCCGGGTCGGCCCCGCAGGCGCCGGTGTGCAGGTGCGCCGGGAACTCGTGGTCGGGGGCGAGTCCGGAGACCGTCATGGTCAGCACCGTCCGCCCCGGGATGGAGCGGTCGGTGACGATCCGGGTGTGCGCGCCGTACGGCACGAGGTCGTCCGCGTAGCTCACCGCGGTCGGCGGGACGAAGGCCGTCGCCGGGTCGAAGGCGGCCTCGACGACGGAGACCGGCGAGGCGGTGGGGGCGAGCAGGGCCAGCGGCAACAGGGCGGTGGCGAGCGGAGCGGACATCGGCGGGCCTTCCACGGGCGGGGTGACGGACACCCTGCTCAACGGCGCCGGGCGCCTGCGGACACCGTCGGACGGCTACTCCGCGGCGCGGTGGATCCCCCGGATCTCGCAGCGCGGCCCGCTGGCCCGCATCAGCCGCAGGTCGGCGGTGACCAGCGGCACCCCGTACTGCTCGGCGACCGCCACGTACGCGGCGTCGTCCGGGGTGAGGTTGTCCTTGAGCTCCCAGATCCGGCTGAGCAGCGGTGCCACCTCGACCTTGCGGATCGCCAGGGCGGCGAGCTCGTGGGTGAGTTCGGCGACCCGCTCGGCGGTCAGCTCCTTGGCCAGGTAGAGGCCGCGCAGCGACTGCATCACCTCGACCACGACGTGCTCGGGCGCCAACCACTCGCCGTCGGCGGCGAGTTCGGCCCGGGCGGCGGCCCCGCGCGGGCCCTCGTCGGCGAGTGCCAGTACCACTGCGGACGCGTCCACCACGATCATCGCCGGCCCCCTCTGGATGTCACCACACCGGCCACCGTACCGGGCCGGATCTCACCCGGCGGGGCCGGGCTTCACGGCCGCGGCGTCGGACGGCTGGTCCGCTCCGGTGTGCTGTCGTGGAACGGCCGGATCGTCCGCCCGGACGCCCGGGTGCCGGCCCTGCGCGGGGCGCGGGCATGACGACGACCCTGCCGGCCGATGTCGCCCCGTCGCCGACCGGTGGTTCCGGTGGTGAGCTGGTGGTAGTGCTGCTGGTGGCCGCCGCGGTGGTGGCGGGAGTGGTCCGGCTGATCCGGCTGGAGCGCGAGCGCCGCGGTCCGGATGGTCGCTGACCTGCGCCGTTGTGCACCCGGGCATGCCTGCGGTGGTGAAGGCGGCGGCATGCACTATGGTTTATCTCGACATCGAGATAACTGCCCCTTACGATATATCTCGACATCAAGATACTTGCCGAGAGGCGCTCGCCGGCGATGCGGGCAAGGTGGGCCTAAGTAAGGCTGACCTTACCACTGCGGCGGCCGGATATCGCGCGAAGCACCCAGAAGGAGTCCGTCGTGTCCGCGAACAGCTTCGACGCCCGCAGCTCGCTGCAGGTGGGCGACGAGTCGTACGAGATCTTCAAGCTCTCCGCCGTCGAGGGTTCCGAGCGGCTGCCGTACAGCCTCAAGGTGCTGCTGGAGAACCTGCTCCGCACGGAGGACGGCGCGAACATCACCGCCGACCACATCCGCGCGCTCGGGAACTGGGACGCCGACGCCCAGCCGAGCCAGGAGATCCAGTTCACCCCGGCCCGCGTGATCATGCAGGACTTCACCGGTGTGCCGTGCGTCGTCGACCTCGCCACCATGCGTGAGGCCGTCAAGGAGCTGGGCGGCGACCCGGCCAAGATCAACCCGCTGGCCCCGGCCGAGCTGGTCATCGACCACTCCGTCATCGCCGACAAGTTCGGCACCCCGGACGCCTTCGTCCAGAACGTCGAGATCGAGTACGGCCGCAACAAGGAGCGCTACCAGTTCCTGCGCTGGGGCCAGACCGCCTTCGACGAGTTCAAGGTCGTCCCGCCCGGCACCGGCATCGTCCACCAGGTGAACATCGAGCACCTGGCCCGCACCGTCATGGTCCGCGGCGGCCAGGCCTACCCGGACACCTGCGTCGGCACCGACTCGCACACCACCATGGTCAACGGCCTGGGCGTGCTGGGCTGGGGCGTCGGCGGCATCGAGGCCGAGGCCGCCATGCTGGGCCAGCCGGTCTCCATGCTGATCCCGCGCGTGGTCGGCTTCAAGCTCAACGGCCAGCTGCCGGCCGGCACCACCGCCACCGACCTGGTGCTCACCATCACCGAGATGCTGCGCAAGCACGGTGTGGTCGGCAAGTTCGTCGAGTTCTACGGTGAGGGCGTCTCCTCGATCCCGCTGGCCAACCGCGCCACCATCGGCAACATGTCGCCGGAGTTCGGCTCGACCTGCGCGATCTTCCCGATCGACGCCGAGACCATCAGCTACCTGAAGCTCACCGGCCGCAGCGAGCAGCAGCTCGCCCTGGTCGAGGCGTACGCCAAGGAGCAGGGCCTCTGGCACGACCCGTCGGTCGAGCCGGTCTACTCCGAGTACCTGGAGCTGGACGTCTCCACCGTCGTCCCGTCGATCTCCGGCCCGAAGCGCCCGCAGGACCGCGTGATCCTGGCCGAGGCCGCCACCAAGTTCGCCGAGGCGCTGCCGACCTACTCGGCCGAGGCCTCGAAGCCGACCGCGGTGACCGCCCCCGACGGCTCGAAGTACGAGATCGACAACGGCGCGGTCGTGATCGCCTCGATCACCTCCTGCACCAACACCTCCAACCCCTCCGTCATGCTGGGCGCCGCCCTGCTGGCGAAGAAGGCCGTGGAGAAGGGCCTGCGCGTCAAGCCCTGGGTCAAGACCACCCTGGCGCCCGGCTCCAAGGTCGTCATGGACTACTACGAGAAGGCCGGCCTGCTCCCGTACATGGAGAAGCTGGGCTTCAACCTGGTCGGCTACGGCTGCGTCACCTGCATCGGCAACTCGGGCCCGCTGCCCGAGGAGGTCTCGGCCGCCGTCAACGAGGCCGACCTGGCCGTTGTCTCGGTGCTCTCCGGCAACCGCAACTTCGAGGGCCGGATCAACCCCGACGTCAAGATGAACTACCTGGCCTCCCCGCCGCTGGTGGTCGCCTACGCCCTCGCGGGCAACATGAACGTCGACATCACCAAGGACGCGCTGGGCCAGGACGCCGACGGCAACGACGTCTTCCTGACCGACATCTGGCCGTCCGAGCAGGAGGTCGCCGAGGTCGTCGCCGGCTCCATCGACGAGGCCATGTTCGACAAGGGCTACCGGGACGTCTTCGCCGGCGACCACCGCTGGCAGTCGCTGCCCGTCCCGACCGGCAACACCTTCGAGTGGGACGCCGAGTCCACCTACGTCCGCAAGCCCCCGTACTTCGAGGGCATGGCCAAGACCCCGAGCCCGGTGACCGACATCGCCGGCGCCCGCGTCCTGGCCAAGCTGGGCGACTCGGTCACCACCGACCACATCTCCCCGGCCGGCAACATCAAGCCGGGCACCCCGGCGGCGCAGTACCTGACCGCCAACGGTGTCGAGAAGCGCGACTTCAACTCCTACGGCTCGCGCCGCGGCAACCACGAGGTGATGATCCGCGGCACCTTCGCCAACATCCGCCTGCGCAACCAGATCGCGCCGGGCACCGAGGGCGGCTACACCCGCGACTTCACCCAGGCCGACGGCCCGGTGTCGTTCATCTACGACGCCTCGCAGAACTACCAGGCCGCCGGCACCCCGCTGGTCGTCCTGGCCGGCAAGGAGTACGGCTCCGGCTCGTCCCGCGACTGGGCCGCCAAGGGCACCGCGCTGCTGGGCGTCAAGGCCGTCATCGCCGAGTCGTACGAGCGCATCCACCGCTCGAACCTGATCGGCATGGGCGTCCTGCCGCTGCAGTTCCCGGAGGGCGAGAGCGCCGACTCCCTCGGCCTGACCGGCGAGGAGACCTTCTCCTTCACCGGCGTGACCGAGCTCAACGAGGGCCGCACCCCGAAGACCGTCAAGGTCAAGGCCGGTGACAAGGAGTTCGACGCGGTCGTCCGCATCGACACCCCCGGTGAGGCGGACTACTACCGCAACGGTGGCATCCTGCAGTACGTGCTGCGCTCGCTCATCGGCTGAGCCTCGGCACAGGCCTCAAGGGAGGCCGGACCGCACTTCGCGGTCCGGCCTCTTTTGCATGCTGCCCCACCTGTGCCCGGCCTCTTGTGCGCTGTGCCGCGATGGACTAAACCTCTATCCCATCTGGTCCAGACCAATTGACGCTCATTCAGAGAACAGGTCCGGTATGCCCACTCGCGCCTCAGCCCTGCTCGCCGCCGCCACCGTCGCCGCGCTGCTCGCCGCCCCCGCCACCGCCAACGCCGCCGACGGCCACCACGGCCCGAAGCCGAAGGGCCAGCGGGTCGGCTACTTCACCCAGTGGGGCGCCGACAGCTCCGCCAAGCGCGTCCAGGACTCCGGCCAGGCCGGGAAGCTCACCGTCATCAACTACGCCTTCGGCAACGTCTCCGCCGACGGCACCTGCTACGAGACGAACGACGCGGGCCAGGGCGACGCCCACAACGACTACCAGCGCTCCTTCGGCGCCGCCGAGTCCGTGGACGGCGTGGCCGACACCCCGGGCCAGAAGCTCAAGGGCCACTTCAACCAGCTGCGCAAGCTCAAGGCGAAGAACCCGCAGCTGCGTACGGTCATCTCGATCGGCGGCTGGAGCTGGTCGAAGTACTTCTCGGACGCGGCCGCCGACGACGCCGCCCGCAAGAAGTTCGTCTCCTCCTGCATCGACCTCTACCTCAAGGGCGACCTGCCGGTCCTGCCCGGCTCCCCGGAGGGCGGCGCGGGAGCGGCCGCGGGCGTCTTCGACGGCATCGACATCGACTGGGAGTACCCGGGCGGCGGCGGGGACGCGGGCAACGTGGTCCGGCCCGAGGACGGGCGCAACTACACCCTGCTGATGCGGGAGTTCCGCAGGCAGCTGGACGCGCTGAGCGGCAGGAAGGGCAAGCACTACCTGCTGACCGCCGCCGTCGCCGCCAACGAGACCGTCGCCGACCGGCTCGAACTGCCCGAGCTGAGCGACTCGGTGGACTGGCTCAACCTGATGACCTACGACCTGCACGGCCCCTGGGAGGGCAAGGGCCCGGCCAACCACCAGGCCAACCTCTACTCCGACCCGACCGACCCCGAGCCGCGTCAGCGCAGCGCCGACAAGGCCGTCGTGCACTACCAGGAGCGCGGCCTGCCCTCCGAGCAGATCGTGCTCGGCGCCCCGCTGTACGGCCACGGCTGGACGGGCGTCGCGCCCGGCGAGCGCGGCGGCCTCTACCAGAGCGCCACCGCCACCGCGCCCGACCTCTCCTACCGGGAGGTCGACGCCCTGCCCGGCACGGTGTACGTGGACCGCGACCACGGTGCGTCCTGGAAGTACGACGGCACCACCTTCTACAGCTACGACACCGCCGAGGTGCTCACCCAGAAGGCGCGGTACGTGCGCCGGAACGACCTGGGCGGCGTGATGGTCTGGTCGCTGGACGGCGACGACGCCCAGGGCAGCGCGATCGCCGCCCTGGACCGCGGCCTGCGCCGCGGCTGACCGGCTGACGGGCTGGCCCGACCGACCGCCCCCCCGAACGCCGAAGGGCCCGCCGGACACGGCGGGCCCTTCACCCCTGTGCGTCAGGCCCGGTCGCAGGCCTGCGCCCGCAGCGCGCGGGCCAGGTCGTCGCGGCACTCCAGCACCAGGCGGCGCAGCGCCGGCGCGGCCTGCGGGTGGCCGTCCAGCCAGGCGTCGGCCTCGGCCAGGGTCTGCTCGTCGGTCTGGGAGTGCGGGAAGAACCCGCCGACGATCCGCATCGCGATCTCGATGGTCCGCTCGGACCAGACCCGCTCCAGCAGCTTGAAGTAGGGCGCCGCGTAGAGCGCGGTCAGGTCGCGGTGGGCGGGCACCGCGAAGCCCGCGATGTTGGCCTCGACCAGGGCGTTCGGCAGCTCCTCGGAGTCGACGACGGCCGACCAGGCGACGGCCTTGGCCTCGGCGGTGGGCCGGGCGGCCAGGCACTGGGTGTACCGGCGCTTGCCGCTGGCGGTGTTGTCGGCGGCCAGCTCCCCGGCCAGCTCCTCGTCACCGGCCTGGCCGGCGGCGGCCAGCGCCAGCCACAGCGACCAGCGCAGCTCCTGGTCGACGTCCAGGCCGTCGATCCGGGCGCTGCCGGCCAGCAGGCCGCGGACCAGGCCGAGGTGCTCGGCGCCGCCCGCGGTCTGGGCGAGGAAGCGGGCCCAGGCCAGCTGGTGGTCGCTGCCGGGGACGGCCTCGCGCAGCTCGCGCAGGGCGCCGTCGGCCAGCAGCCGGCCGCCCTCGGCGCGCCAGTTCGGGTCGGCGTACAGGTCGACGGCGGTCTTGGCCTGGGTGTGCAGCGACTGCAGCACGCCGATGTTGCCCTCCTGGCCGGCGAAGCGCAGCACCAGGGCGACGTAGTCGCGGGCCGGCATCAGGCTGTCCCGGGTGAGGTTCCAGACGGCGGACCAGGCCAGCGCCCGGGCCAGTTCGTCGTGGATGTCGCCGAGGCCGGCGCGCAGGGTCTGCAGCGACTCGGCGTCGAAGCGGATCTTGCAGTAGGTGAGGTCCTCGTCGTTGAGCAGCACCAGTGCCGGGCGGGGGCGGCCGGCGGCCTCGGCGACGACGGTGCGGTTGCCGGTGACGTCGAGCTCGATCCGCCCGGTGCGCACCAGGGAGCCGTCGGCGTCCCGGTCGTAGAGGCCGACCGCGATCCGGTGCGGGCGCAGCACCTCCCCGTCCTGGAGGACGGCGAGTTCGGTGATCCGGCCCTCGGCGTCGGTGGTGACCTGCGGGGTGAGCGAGTCGACCCCGGCGGTCTGCAGCCAGGCGGCGGCCCAGGCCTTGAGGTCGCGGCCGCTGGTCTCCTCCAGGACGTCCAGCAGGTCGGCGAGTTCGGTGTTGCCGAAGGCGTGGCGCTGGAAGTAGCGGCGGGCGCCCTCGAAGAAGGCCTCGGAGCCGACGTACGCGACCAGCTGCTTGAGGACGGCGGCGCCCTTGGCGTAGGTGATGCCGTCGAAGTTGAGCTTGGCGTCCTCGAGGTCGCGGATGTCGGCGGTGATCGGGTGGGTGGTGGGGAACTGGTCCTGCCGGTAGGCCCAGGCCTTGCGCTGGTTGGCGAAGGTGACCCAGGCGGAGGAGTACCGGGTGCGGGCGCCGATCAGGCCGTAGGAGCCCATGAAGTCGGCGAAGGACTCCTTCAGCCACAGGTCGTCCCACCAGCGCATGGTGACCAGGTCGCCGAACCACATGTGCGCCATCTCGTGCAGGATGACGTTGGCGCGGCCCTCGTAGGCGGCGTCGGTGACCTTCGAGCGGAAGACGAACTCCTCGCGGAAGGTGACGCAGCCGGGGTTCTCCATGGCGCCGATGTTGTACTCGGGGACGAACGCCTGGTCGTACTTGCCGAAGGGGTACGGGTAGTCGAACTCCTCGTGGAAGAAGTCGAGTCCGAGCTTGGTGACGCCGAGGATCTCGTCCGCGTCGAAGGACGGGGCGAGGGACTTGCGGCACATCGCGGAGAGCGGGATCTCCAGGGTGGTGCCGTCGGCGAGCTCGCGGCTGTAGTGGTCGCGGGCGACGTGGTAGGGGCCGGCCACGACGGCGGTGAGGTAGGTGGAGATCGGCTTGGTCGGCGCGAACTCCCAGGTGCGGGCGGCGCCTTCCTCGACGACGTCCTCGTGGACGGCGTTGGACCAGACGTCCCAGGCGGCCGGGGCGGTCACGGTGAAGCTGAACGGGGCCTTCAGGTCGGGCTGTTCGAAGGTCGCGAAGACCCGGCGGGCGTCGGCCGGCTCGTAGTGGGTGTAGAGGTAGGTCTCGCCGTCCACCGGGTCGGTGAAGCGGTGCAGGCCCTCGCCGGTGCGGCTGTAGGCGCAGTCCGCCTCGACGGTGAGGACGTTCTCGGCGGCGAGGCCGTCGACGTGCACGCGGGCGCCGTCGTAGGCGGTGGCCGGGTCGATCGAGCGGCCGTTGAGGGTGACCGAGCGGACGGCCGGGGCGAGCAGGTCGAGGAAGGTGGCGGCGCCGGGCTGGGAGCAGCGGAAGGCCACGGTGGTGGTGGAGCGGAAGGTGGCGGCCGCCGGGTCGGGTGCGGAGGTCACGTCCAGCCGGACCCGGTAACTGTCCACGGCCAGGATGCTGGCCCGCTGCTGGGCTTCGTCGCGGCTCAGGTTTCTGCCCGGCACGGCGGTACTCCTTTGTCCGGCTCGCACGGTGGTGCGTCTGTGGGTGGTGCGGTCTCGGTGCGCGGTGTCCTGCGCCCTGCGGGGGCATCCTTTCACGCCCTCCCTCGCCGGTACCATTGCACAGGCCGCCCCGGCGGGGCCGGAATCAGCGGCGCCGGGCGGGTGTTGGGGCAGGGGGTGGAACACCTCCCCGCCTCGTTATCACCTCACGAAGGACGACAGCCGTGACGACTGCCGCTGAGCGCAAGACCGCCGACTTCTGGTTCGACCCGGCCTGCCCGTGGGCGTGGATGACGTCCCGCTGGCTGATCGAGGTCCAGCAGCTGCGTCCGGTGGACGTGAACTGGCACGTGATGAGCCTGTCGGTGCTGAACGAGCACCGCGACCTCCCGCAGAACTACCGCGAGCTGCTGGACAACGCCTGGGGCGCGGTGCGGGTGTGCATCGCGGCCGCCCAGCAGCACGGCGACGAGGTGCTGGGCCGGCTCTACACCGAGCTGGGCCTGCGCTTCCACAACCAGGGCCTGCCGCAGAACCGGGAGACCGTCGAGGCGGCGCTGGTGGCCGCCGGGCTGCCCGCGGAGCTGGCGGACGCGGCCGACACGGACGCGTACGACGAGGCCCTGCGCGCCTCGCACAAGGAGGGCATCACCCTGGTCGGCGAGGACGTCGGCACCCCGGTGATCGCGGTGGAGGGCGCGGACGGCGAGCGGGTCGCCTTCTTCGGCCCGGTGGTCACCCCGGCCCCGAAGGGCGAGGCCGCGGCCCGGCTCTGGGACGGCACCCTGCTGGTGGCCTCCACCCCGGGCTTCTACGAGATCAAGCGGACCCGTACGGCGGGCCCGTCCTTCGAGTAGCGCCGGACGCGCGAGGGCCCGGTACCGACCAGGTACCGGGCCCTCGCGCGTTCCGGGCTCAGCGGGCGGCGGCCGCGTCCCGGCGCTGCTTGACCAGGCCGGCGACGATCAGCAGGGCGACCAGTACCCCGGCCGCGTACAGCTGCTGCCGGTTGTCCTCGGTGGTGGTCATCAGGGCGAGGATGCCGGCCACGGCGGCCATCGCGATCCAGGTCAGGTACGGGTAGCCCCACATCTTCACGGTGAGCAGTTCGGGCGCCTCGCGCTCCAGCCGGCGGCGCATCCGCAGCTGGACCGCGCAGATGAACAGCCAGACCACGAGGATGGCCACGCCGGTGGTGTTCATCAGCCAGGTGAAGACGGTGGCCGGCCAGAACTTGGCGGCCAGCACGGCGCCGAAGCCGAACAGGCAGGAGGCCAGCACGGCCCGACGCGGCACCCCGCGGCTCACCTTGGCGAGCGCCCGGGGGCCCTGGCCGCGGCCGACCAGCGAGTACGCCATCCGGGAGGCGCCGTAGATGTTGGCGTTCATCGCGGAGAGCAGCGCGATCAGCACCACCACCTGCATGATCGTCCCGGCGCCGGACACCCCGAGGTGCCGCAGCACGGTGACGTACGGGCCGTCGGCGACCACCGCCGGGTCCTTCCAGGAGACCAGGGTGACGACCAGGGCCATCGAGCCGATGTAGAAGATCGCGATCCGCCACACCGCCGTGCGCACCGCGTTGGCGACGTTCTTGCGGGGGTCGTCGGACTCGGCGGCGGCGATGGTCACGGTCTCCAGGCCGCCGTAGGCGAAGACCGAGGCGAGCAGTCCGACGATCAGCCCGTTGACCCCGGTGGGCAGGAATCCGCCCTCGCCGGTCAGGTTGTGGGTGCCGGGGGCGCCGGGGCCTATCACCCCGGCGATGCCGAGCCCGCCGAGGACCAGGAAGGCGATGATCGCGGCGACCTTGATGGTGGCGAACCAGAACTCGAACTCGCCGAAGTTCTTCACCGCGGTGAGGTTGCTGACGCAGAAGAAGACCATGAACAGGCCGACCCAGACCCAGGAGGAGACTCCGGGGACCCAGCCGTTGACGATCTTTCCGGCGGCGGTGGCCTCGGCGGCGACGCCGCAGCACAGCATCACCCAGTACATCCAGCCGGCCGTGATCCCGGCCCAGGGGCCGATCTCCTTCTCGGCGTGCACCGAGAACGACCCGGAGGCGGGGCGGGCGGCGGACATCTCGCCGAGCATCCGCATGATCAGCATGACCAGCAGACCGGAGAGGAGGAACGCCAGGATGATCGCCGGACCGGCGGCCGCGATGCCCGCGCCGGAGCCGACGAACAGGCCTGCGCCGATCACCCCGCCCAGCGCGATCATCGACAGGTGGCGCTGCTTGAGGCCGTGCGAGAGCTGCTGGCCGGTGGCCGGGGGACTGTCGGTGCCGGTGGTCCCGGGCGCGGAGGTGGGGGCCATAGGGCTGGATCCAGACTGTTCGGAATACGGCATGAGCTGTCCAATATCCGTGGGCACCTCTGTTCATGCCAGGAGCGCGGACCTCGGGACCACCATGCGGACCGACCGGTGACGCGGCGGGTTCGTTCGATGACAGAGCGTTGGCGCGGGCCCCGATGGGCCGGTTCCGACAACGGTCGAGGGCGGGGCTTTGTCCGAAACCGTGACGGTGACGCAGTGGATCACCGCGTAGGTTCACAGGTGTTCACTCACCTGAGCACCCCACGGAGGAGACCCCTGATGGCCACTGCCACCACCCCGATAGCGCGCCGCGCCGTCCTCGCCGACCTGCTGCCCGCCGCCACCACCCGCCTCGGCGCCCAGGCCCGCGACCTGGCCCTGGTGGCCGGCGGCGCCGCCCTGACCGGCGTGGCCGCCCAGCTGTCGGTGAACGTCCCCGGCTCGCCGGTGCCGGTCACCGGCCAGACCTTCGCCGCGCTGCTGGTCGGCACCGCGCTCGGCGCCCGCCGCGGCGTCGCCTCGCTCGGCCTCTACCTGCTGGCCGGCCTGGCGGGCGTGCCCTGGTTCGCCGAGGGCACCTCCGGCTGGGCGATGCCCTCGTTCGGCTACGTGCTCGGCTTCGTCCTCGCGGCCGCCCTGACCGGCGCGCTGGCCCGCCGTGGCGCCGACCGCACCCCGGTGAACACCGCCGTCACCATGGTCCTCGGCAGCCTCGCCATCTACGCGGTCGGCGTCCCGTACCTGGCCCTGTCGCTGCACGTCCCGCTCGCCCGGGCCGCCGAGCTGGGCCTCTACCCCTACCTGGTCGGCGACGCCCTGAAGGCCGCCTTCGCCGCCGGCGCCCTGCCGCTGGTCTGGAAGTTCGCCGCGAAGCGGTGAGCCCCCTGCCGGGTCCGGGCGCACGCGCATGCCACACTCATGGCATGCGCGTGTACCTGGGCTCAGACCATGCCGGATACGAACTGAAGAACCACCTCGTGGAGTGGCTCAAGGAGGCCGGGCACGAGCCGGTCGACTGCGGGCCGCACATCTACGACGCCGAGGACGACTACCCGCCGTTCTGCCTGCGCGCCGCCGAGCGCACCGCCGCCGACCCGGAGGCGCTGGGCGTCGTCATCGGCGGCTCGGGCAACGGTGAGGCGATCGCCGCCAACAAGGTCAAGGGCGTGCGGGCGGCGCTGGCCTGGAGCGAGCAGACCGCCGGGCTCGGCCGCGAGCACAACAACGCCAACGTGGTCTCCGTCGGCGGCCGCATGCACACGCTGGAGGAGGCCACCAAGTTCGTCGAGGTCTTCCTCAACACCCCCTACAGCGGCGAGCCGCGGCACACCCGCCGGATCGAGATGCTGAGCGAGTACGAGACCACCGGCGAGCTCCCGCCCATCCCGGCCCACCACCCGCAGGGCTGATCCACCCCACCCGTCCACCCTCCTCCGACGGCCGGCCGCACGCTCCACCGCGGCCGGCCGCCGCCGTTTCCGGACCCCTGGGCCTGTGTCGTCGGCCACAGGCCCCGGCGCGCGGACGTCGGCGCACGCGAGGCGCGTGCGCCGCCCGCGTGGTTCGTACGCCCAACCGGCGTACGCCTCCTGACGCCGCGCCCGCCGCCGCGGCGATCGGCCGAAACCGGCCGACGGTCCCGCGCCTCGTCGCACCCGCCCGGGTCCGGCCCGTCGACGCCGGGCGGTGCCCGTGGATAAGGTCGGGCCCCATGGCTGGCAGACCGCCGGGCGCACCGCCCCAGACGACTGCGACGAGGCCCGGCGCCGCTCAGGCGTCCGGACCCGTGACGGCCCGGTTGCGCAGGAGGCTCCGCCGGGTCCGCCGAAGGCTGCGCACGGCCGGTGTCGACTACTTCCGCGGCGGCGCCGCCGACTGGCCGGTGCTCTGCGCCCTCGCCCTGCTCGTCCCGCTGCTGATCCTGCTCAACATCTGGATGCCCGCCTGGGCGCCGCCCACCGCGCTGGTGCTGCCGATCCTGGCCGGCGCGCTGCTGCTGCGCCCCGGCAGCCTGGTGGTGCTGTACGCGCTGGCGGCGCTCGGCCTGTCCGCCGAGTCGGTGATCCACACCGGCCAGCGGGTGGCCAGCGAGAACCCGGAGGCCTACATCTACGGCGTGACCCCGGGCGCGGCCCTGGTGGTCGGCGCCGCCGGGGTGGGCGGCCTGCTGCTGGCCCAGTTCCGGGCCCGGGTCGGCGTGCCCTGGTGGGGCGGCTCGACCATGCTGTTCGACCTGCGCGAGCGGCTGCGGGTGCAGAGCCGGGTGCCGGAGCTGCCGGACGGCTGGCACGCCGACATGGCGCTGCGCCCGGCCGGCGGGCAGTCCTTCTCCGGGGACTTCGTGGTCGCCGCCCGCACCGGCCCGGGCCAGCGGCTGCTGGAGGTGGTCCTCGCGGACGTCTCCGGCAAGGGCATGGACGCCGGCTCCCGCGCGCTGCTGCTGTCCGGCGCCTTCGGCGGCCTGGTGGGCTCGCTGCCCGCGCACGACTTCCTGCCCGCCGCCAACGGCTACCTGCTGCGCCAGTCCTGGGAGGAGGGCTTCGCCACCGCCGTCCACCTGGTGCTGGACCTGGACACCGGCGAGTACGAGCTGCTGTCGGCCGGGCACCTGCCCGGGATGCAGCGGCTGGCGGGCGCCGGGCGCTGGGAGGTCAAGGAGGCCGAGGGCCCGCTGCTCGGGATCTACGACGGCGCGAAGTTCGAGGGGGTGCACGGCCGGCTGAACCGCGGCGACGTGCTGATGCTGTGCACCGACGGCATGGTCGAGGAGCCGGGCCGGGACCTCTCCGAGGGGATGGACCGGCTGATGGGGGAGGCGGACCGGCTGGTGCCCGGCAGCGGTCCGGCCGCGGGGGTCGGCGCGGCGTCCGCGCTGATCGAGACGGTGGCCCGGGACATCAACGACGACCGCGCGGTCCTGCTGCTCTGGCGCGACTGACGCCCGCCCGCCCCGGCCGTCCGTCATCGGGCGGGATCGGCACATGCCACCGGCAGTCGCTGTCAAGCCGGGCAGCCGATCTTCGGCCAAATCGGACGGCCCGCCGGCTGACCGGACCTGCGGCTTCCGCTACCCGCCCCCGGCCGCTTCCCGGCCGCTCAGCGCCGCCCCGCCGACGATTCGTCAGAACGGCTCCGCTATCGTCCCGGTCGGCGGAAACTCGTCTCGCATCGCAGGATATCGGCGTTGGGCTGACTGTCAGACCTTTACGCAATCGGCACGGTCGACCACACTGAGTCCGGGCGGGACTGTTCAGGATTCGGGGGATGGGGGGCGTCACGTGCGGCACGACAGACATCGTTCGACCGCGCCGGGCTCCCTCGCCGGCGATGTGCCGGTCGGTCCGGGATTCCGCCTCGGGACCGTCGGACAGGCCGGGGTCCGGCTTCGCAGGTGCCGCCGGGCGGCGGCACCACGCTATGAAACGAGGAAGTGAGTCCGGGTGGCACTCTCCGTCTCCGCGCTGGTCCTGTTCGCGATCCTGTGCATCATCTTCATCCGCAACAAGCAGTTGAAGATCGCGCACGGCATCATCGCCGCCCTGTTCGGCTTCATGCTGCACGAGACCACGGTCGCGGGCTCGATCAACTCCCTGCTGGCGAACCTCGCCCACAGCATCTCAGGCATCACCGGCGGCTGATCGGACCGGGCCGTCCGCGCTCCCCGCGAGGGGATCACCGGCCGGCCCGTCTGGCCTCCCGCCAGCGGGCGAACAGTCCCCGGGGGCGGGCCGGGGCCGGGGCCGGGGCGCGCATCGGTGCGGGTGCCACGGCGCCCGCCGACGCGGCCTGTCCCGCCGCCGCCCGCTCGGCCGTCAACAGCACGAACAGCCGCGCCCAGCACAGCCGTTCGCCCCGCGGCCAGTCCATCGCGCGCAGCGCCGCCGAGGCGGCCTCCGACACCTCGCCGTTGACCCGGACCTCGGCGACGTCGTCGTCCGCCTTCCCGCCCAGGAAGAGCTTCACCCCGACCGGCCCCGGCCCGGCCAACTGCGGCCGCAGCGCGGGCGCGAGCGCCGGCAGCACCCGGTGTTCGGCGAGCCAGCCCGCCAGGTGCTCGTTGCCGAAGCCGAACACCGCCGCCGGCCCCTGGACGGCGTGCCAGCCCGGGAGTTCGGCGTGGTCCGCGTGGTCGGCGTGCACGCCGCGCCCGTCCGCCAGCTCGACCAGCACCGAGGCGGTGGTGGTCGCCCACATCTTCACCGCGTTGGCGAGCTTCTCCTCCTCGGTCTTGCCGAGGCCGGCCGCGCAGTCCCACACCACCGGCGCGTCCGCCCGGCCCAGGTGCAGCACGAAGCCGAGGTCGACATGGCCCGAGCCGTCGCCCCCGGGGTGCTCGCGCACCGCCACCGCCGTCGTCCCCGGGCCGCGCACCACCTCGCCGTCCGCGGTGAACTCCTGCCCGAGGCGGGCCATCTCCCGGACCACACACCGCTGTATGACGGCCAGTCGCTCCTGGGGACGCACCGGGACTCCTCCACCTCGGAGCGCGGCGGGTGAGCTCGCGCTCGAACTGCGCTCGAACGCCGCCGAGGCTATCGGCCCGGCACCCGAGCGGGAAACCGCCGGGGGCGACCGGCCCTCCGGTCGCGGGAATGTCTTGAATGCACCATTTTGGGAGGCGGAATCGCCCACGGCCACCGGCCGGGGCCCTGCTGTCCGCCTGGAGAACCCGCATGCCCCGCACCGGCCTGACGCCCCCTCCGCCGCTCCTGGTCCACCCGGACGGCTCCGGCCTGGTCGCCGAGATCGAGGCCTACCTCGCCTCGCTGCCCGCCCCCGTACGCCTCCCGGCGCCGTACGTCTGCCCCCACGGCACCGCCGTACGGCCCTGGTGTGCCGGCCACCCGGCGCCCCGGGCCACCCTGCTCGACCGGGTGCTGTGCCGCCCGGCCCGCCCGGTGCCGGTCAGCGCCGCCGACCACCTGCGGCTCGCCTCGCGCTACATCGGCGCCCACGGCTGGCTGCAGGGCGCGATGTGGGACGCCCGCGGCCGGGTCTGCCTGCTCGGCGCCCAGGCCGCCGTCCTCGCGCACGGCTACGGCACCCCGGCCACCGTCCGCACCGCCCGGGTCCAGCTGATGGAGGTGCTGCACGCGACCGGCCGCCCGGCGCACTCCCCGGACGAGTACAACGACCGCCCCACCACCCGGGAGGCCGACGTCCACCAGCTGCTCGGCCGGGCCGCCGCCCGGGCCGGCCGGCTCGGCCTCTGAAAACGCGACCGGCCCCGGTGCGTGGAGACGCACCGGGGCCGGTCTGACGAGCGGGCGACGAGAATCGAACTCGCGTGACTAGTTTGGAAGACTAGGGCTCTACCATTGAGCTACGCCCGCGTGATCCCCCGGACGTTGCCGGCCGGAAGTTCGGGGAACAGCGTACCTGGTCCGGCCGCTTCCGTGCACACCGCATTTCCCGCGCACTCCTTCGGACCACCCCCGAATAAGTCGGCGAGCCGCCAGGGCCCGACGTGTACGCTTCCTCTCGGCACCACGGGGTGTGGCGCAGTTTGGTAGCGCGTCCGCTTTGGGAGCGGAAGGCCGTCGGTTCGAATCCGGTCACCCCGACAGTGCGGCAGGGTCTCGCCCACCGGGGCGGGGCCCTGTTCTGTTGGGGCGGTACTTGGGGCGGTACGGTGGCGCCTGGCGTCCGCCTTTCGTGGTACCGGTAGGATGGGCCGCTGGCGGTAGTCCCTGTGGCGTCAACCCAGGTCAACCGCACGAGGGCGAGGAGTCACGCTCACCGCTCACCCCCCACGGGAGATGTTGCTCCAACCGCCCATCGCCCGTCTCGCCCGACCCACTCGTACGGCCTCGGCCGGCGGCCGGGAACGGCGGAGGCAACCTGACCGCAAGCCCATAGGAGACCTAACCGTGAAGAGCGCCGTCGAGACTCTGAACCCGACCCGGGTTCGACTCACCGTCGAGGTGCCCTTCGAGGAGCTCAAGCCCAGCCTCGACGCGGCGTACAAGAAGATCAACCAGCAGGTCACGGTTCCGGGCTTCCGCAAGGGCAAGATCCCGGCTCGCGTCATCGACCAGCGTTTCGGCCGCGGTGCCGTGCTGGAGGAGGCCGTCAACGACGCCCTGCCGCGCTTCTACACGCAGGCCGTCGACGAGGGCAAGATCGAGGTCCTCGGCCAGCCCGACATCACCAACATCGAGGGTGTCGAGACCATCGCCGATGGCGGTGACCTGAAGTTCACCGCCGAGGTGGACATCCGTCCGGAGATCACCCTTCCCGACTTCGCCTCCATCGAGGTGGCCGTCGACCCGATCGCCGTCTCCGACGAGGACGTCGAGAAGTCCCTGGAGCAGCTGCGCGAGCGCTTCTCCTCGGTCAAGGACGTTGAGCGCGCCGCGGCCGCCGGCGACATCGTGGTCGTCGACCTGATCGCCAAGGTCGACGGCGAGGTGCCGGAGGACGGCACCGCGAACGGCGTCAGCTACGAGATCGGCTCGGGCCGCCTGATCGACGGCATCGACGACGCCGTGACCGGCCTGGAGGCCGGTGGCACCGCCACCTTCTCCACCGAGCTCAAGGGCGGCACCCAGGCGGGCAAGACCTCCGAGGTCACCGTCACCGTCACCGCCGTCCAGGAGAAGGAGCTGCCCGAGCTGGACGACGAGTTCGCCCAGCTGGCCAGCGAGTTCGACTCCCTGGAGGACCTGCGTGCCGACTCCCGCAAGCGCCTGGAGCGCATGAAGGAGTACGACCAGGCCACCCAGGCCCAGGAGAAGGTGCTGGACGCGCTGCTCGGCCTGGTCGAGATCGACTTCCCGGAGAAGCTCCTCAAGGACGAGATCGAGACCCGCAAGCACAACCTGGAGCACCACCAGCTCCAGCCGATGGGCCTCGACATCGACACCTACCTGGAGACCCAGGGCAAGACCCGCGAGGAGTGGGAGGCCGAGATCGAGGAGCAGGCGAAGAAGGGCATCAAGACCCAGTTCGTCCTGGACCAGATCGTCGCCGACGAGGAGCTGGGTGTTAACCAGGAGGAGCTGACCGAGCACCTCATCCGCCGCGCCGCCGGCTCGGGTCTCACCCCGGACCAGTTCGCGCAGCAGGTCGTCCAGGGTGGCCAGGTGCCGCTGCTGGTCGGCGAGGTCGCCCGCGGCAAGGCGCTGGCCACCGTGGTCGAGGCCGCCAAGGTCGTCGACACCGAGGGCAACGAGATCAACTTCGACGACGAGGACGAGACGGGCGAGACCGTCGAGGCCACCGCCGAGGAGACCGCCGCCGAGGAGAAGACCGAGGCCTGAGTGCCCCGGTAGCCCCTGAGGCCCGCAGCGGGCCCGGACACCGTACGGTGTCCGGGCCCGCTGTCGTCCCACCGGGTGCGGTCGCGACCCTGCGCTCACAGCGAACAGTTCTGCGTGAGGGATTCTGCGGCCCGGCCTGCGCGTTAGGGTCCTTGGACAGCAACAATCACACCGTGATACCCGGAAGCTGTGCGACACCGTGAGAGCCGTGGAACGGCCCTCCAAATCGACTGAGCAGGTGGCTAAGTGACGTTCCCGCAGATGCAGATGCCTGGCCCGATGGCGCCGCACGCCGCCTCTGGTGACGTGCTCGGCGGCCTGGGCGACCAGGTGTACAACCGGCTGCTCAACGAGCGGATCATCTTCCTCGGCCAGCAGGTCGACGACGACATCGCCAACAAGATCACCGCGCAGCTGCTGCTGCTGGCCGCGGACCCGGAAAAGGACATCTTCCTTTACATCAACTCCCCGGGCGGTTCGATCTCGGCGGGCATGGCGATCTACGACACCATGCAGTACATCAAGAACGACGTCGTCACCATCGCGATGGGCATGGCGGCCTCGATGGGCCAGTTCCTGCTGACCGCCGGCGCCAAGGGCAAGCGCTTCTCGCTGCCGAACGCCAACATCCTGATGCACCAGCCCTCCGCAGGCCTCGGCGGCTCCGCCACCGACATCCGCATCCAGGCCGAGCAGCTGCTGCGCACCAAGAAGCGGATGTCCGAGCTGATCGCCTTCCACAGCGGCCAGTCCTTCGAGCAGATCACCAGGGACTCCGACCGCGACCGCTGGTTCACGCCGGAGGAGGCCCTGGAGTACGGCCTGATCGACGCGATCATGCACAGCGCCGCGGACGTCCCCGGCGGCGGCGGCACGGGCGCCTGAGCCTCGGCCCGGCCCACGAGACGACAGCCACAACGCCCCGGAGGACAAGGACCCCCATGAACATCCCCAGCCTGTCGGCCGCCCAGGCCCGCGTCGAGGACATGCGCGCCGAGGGCCGCTACATCGTCCCGCGCTTCGTCGAGCGCACCACGCAGGGCATCCGCGAGTACGACCCGTACGCCAAGCTGTTCGAGGAGCGCATCATCTTCCTCGGCTCGCAGGTCGACGACGTCTCGGCGAACGACATCATGGCGCAGCTGCTGTGCCTGGAGTCGATGGACCCGGACCGCGAGATCCAGATGTACATCAACTCGCCCGGCGGCTCGTTCACGGCCCTGACGGCCATCTACGACACGATGCAGTACGTGAAGCCGGACATCACCACGGTCTGCATGGGCCAGGCGGCCTCCGCCGCGGCCGTGCTGCTCGCCGCCGGCACCCCCGGCAAGCGGATGGCGCTGCCGAACGCCCGGATCCTGATCCACCAGCCGTACACCGAGACCGGCCGCGGCCAGGTGTCCGACCTGGAGATCCAGGCCAAGGAGATCTTCCGGATGCGCGAGCAGCTGGAGGAGATGCTCTCCAAGCACTCCAAGAAGCCGGTGGAGCAGGTGCGCGAGGACATCGAGCGCGACAAGATCCTCACCGCCGAGGAGGCCCTGGAGTACGGCCTGATCGACCAGATCATCTCCACCCGCAAGACCTCGCTGACCTCCTGAGGCCGGCATCCTCCGAAGCGGGGCGCGCACCAGGGTGCGCGCCCCGCTCGGGCTCATCGGCGGCCTCCGTAAACGGCATCTGTTCGGTATCAATTCGCCCAGGGCGTAGGGCAGACCCGGCGAAGAGGACGGAATCAGGGGCCCGGCAGAGTACCGTCGGATAGCGAGACCGATCGCCGTCGGCGTTGACGGTCCACAGCACCAGGCCCCGGAACCCCTGCGGGGCCCCTGGCGAAGGGGAAGCACCTCGTGGCACGCATCGGAGACGGTGGCGACCTGCTCAAGTGCTCGTTCTGCGGCAAGTCGCAGAAGCAGGTGAAGAAGCTGATCGCCGGACCAGGCGTGTACATCTGCGACGAGTGCATCGACCTGTGCAACGAGATCATCGAGGAGGAACTCGCCGAGACCTCCGAGGTGCGCTTCGAGGAGCTGCCGAAGCCCCGCGAGATCTACGAGTTCCTGGACCAGTACGTGGTCGGCCAGGACCTCGCCAAGAAGGCGCTGTCGGTGGCCGTCTACAACCACTACAAGCGGGTCCAGGCCGGCGAGGCGGGCCGCAGCGGCGGCAACGGCCGCGAGGACGCCATCGAGCTGGCCAAGTCCAACATCCTGCTGCTGGGCCCCACCGGCTCCGGCAAGACGCTGCTCGCGCAGACCCTGGCCCGGATGCTCAACGTGCCGTTCGCGATCGCGGACGCCACCGCGCTGACCGAGGCCGGGTACGTCGGCGAGGACGTCGAGAACATCCTGCTCAAGCTGATCCAGGCGGCCGACTACGACGTCAAGAAGGCCGAGACCGGGATCATCTACATCGACGAGATCGACAAGGTCGCGCGCAAGAGCGAGAACCCGTCGATCACCCGGGACGTCTCCGGCGAGGGCGTGCAGCAGGCGCTGCTGAAGATCCTGGAGGGCACCACCGCCTCGGTGCCGCCGCAGGGCGGGCGCAAGCACCCGCACCAGGAGTTCATCCAGATCGACACCACGAACGTGCTGTTCATCGTCGGCGGCGCCTTCGCCGGCCTGGAGCGGATCATCGAGGGCCGGGCCGGCGCCAAGGGCATCGGCTTCGGCGCCAACATCCGCTCCAAGCGGGAGTCGGACGCCAGCGACCACTTCCGCCAGGTGATGCCCGAGGACCTGGTGAAGTTCGGCATGATCCCCGAGTTCATCGGCCGTCTGCCGGTGATCACCAGCGTGCACAACCTGGACCGCGAGGCGCTGCTGCAGATCCTCACCGAGCCGAAGAACGCGCTGGTCAAGCAGTATCGCAAGCTCTTCGAACTGGACGGCGTGGAGCTGGAGTTCTCCCGGGACGCGCTGGAGGCGATCGCCGACCAGGCGATCCTGCGCGGCACCGGCGCGCGTGGTCTGCGGGCCATCATGGAGGAGGTGCTGATGTCCGTGATGTACGAGGTGCCCTCGCGTCAGGACGTCGCCCGCGTGGTGGTCACCGGGGACGTGGTCTCCAAGCACGCCATCCCCACCCTCGTCCCGCGCGACATGATCAAGCGTGAGCGGCGCGAGAAGAGCGCCTGACCCGCGTCCGGCACGGACGAAGGGGGCCCCGCACCGACCGGTGCGGGGCCCCCTTCGTCCGTGCCGGACGCCGTGGACTACTTGGGCACCTCGGCGACCGCGCGCAGGTCGCGGGAATCGGCGGCGAGCTTGTCCAGGTCCGGCTGGGTGCCGGAGTCGACCACCTTCATGACGATGACGATGCTGCTGTTGTCGGCCCAGGCGCACAGGCCCATCGTGGTGTCGTTGTCGGCGGCCACGGCGCACTCCATCGTGCCGCCCTTGGGCCCGGCGTCCACCGCGTGCCGGCCGCTGAGCTTCGGACCGCTCGCGGTGATGCCCGTGAACGCCTGGTCCAGCTCCTGCTTCGGCGCCAGGACCTTGCCGTAGGCGCCGACCGCGACCAGCTGCGGCTGCGACTGCGCGTCCTGGTAGAGGGCACCCACCCCGGTGGGCTTCCAGTTGCCGTCGCCCTTGCCGAAGCCCGAGGTGAGCTCCTTCTCTATGCTGTCGGTGACCTGGGGGTCGGTGTTCTTGGTCAGCTCCTTGAAGGTCGCCGGCAGGACGATCTTCTCGGTGCCCGCGTTGCTGGTCACGTCGTAGACGAGGTAGGCGAGCGTGCCGCCGCCCAGCAGCAGGACGCCGCCGACGACGCCGAGCACGGTCCAGAGCGTCTTGCGGGACTTGCGCGGCGGCGGCACCGGGGCGTACGCGCCGTACCCGGGGTAGGCACCGGGCTCGCCGGCCGGGGGATAGCCGGGCGGCGGGCCCTGCGGCGGGATGCCGCCGTAGCCCGGGGCGGCCGGCGGCGGTGCGTCGTATCCCGGCTGCGGCGGGGGGCCGTAGGGGTTCTGCTCGGTCACGCGAGACTCTCTCTGGTGGCGGTGCGCGGGCGCCGGCCGGCGGCCCGGGCGGCGGAAGGGGACGGTGTCCGGGTTACTTCGCGACGACCATCGCGTCGCGGATCGCCCGGGTCTTGTCGGCGGCCTGGGCCGGGGCGAGCCCCTGGGCGCCGCCGGTCAGGCTGATCTTGCTGAAGGTGATCCGGCCGGTGGTGGACTTGTCCGCCCACACGCAGACCGTGGGCCCGGCCTTGCCCGCGATGACGCTGGCCACGCCGCAGGCGAGCTTGGCCGAGGAGCTGTGGCCGTCCTGCGCCGGGAAGTCCGTCATCGGCGTGGACCAGGTCAGCCCGCCGGTGTCCTTCTTCGAGTCGGCGATGATCTGGTCGGGGTCGTTGAGCTCCCCGTAGACGCCGATCACCGAGAGCGTGTCGAGTGCGTCGGAGCCCTTGCTGTAGCTGGCCGCCAGCGCGTTGAGGTTCTTGCCGAACTTCGCCGCCTCGGGCTTGCTCGGGTCGACGGCCTCCTCCTTGGCCGACTTCTGGGTGTAGCCGTCCGGCAGGGACTGCGGCGCGGAGATCTTGTACTGGCCGCCGCTGTCGCCGCCGCCGAGGAACTTCCACGCGGCGAAGCCGCCGCCGCCCAGCACCAGCGCGCCGACGACCAGGCCGACCACCAGGCCGGTCCGGCCCTTCTTCGGCGGCGGCGGGTAGCCCGGCTGGCCGTACGGGGCCTGCGGCGGCACGCCGTACGGCTGCTGCGGGGCGCCGTAGGGCTGCTGGGGCGCGCCGTACGGCTGGCCGCCCTGCGGCGGGTAGCCGTACTGGGGCTGCGGGGCGCCGTAGGGCGGCTGCGGCTGCGGCGGACCGTACGGGGGCTGCCCCCCGTACGGCTGAGGCTGTGGCTGTCCCTGCGGATACTGCTGGCCCTGGCCGTACATCTGCGTTCGTGCTCCCCCGCCGCACCCGCGGCCTGTCGTGGTGTTGAGGTGTTCCGCACCCGCGCGGAGACCGGACGAGTGCCCGGGAACGGTACCGTACGGAGCCTGGAATCGAACCGTTCGGGCGGTGCGCGTCCGCGGAGCGAAAGCGGTTCGTAACACGCGCCCACGGTTACGTAAACTGTGCGTCGTGACCGACACGACGAACCAGCGCCCCGTGAGCACCTTTGCCGGGGACGAAGCAGCGACCCTCCCGACGACCTACACCCCCGCGGACGTAGAGGGCGAGCTGTACGAGCGCTGGGTGGAGCGTGGCTACTTCACCGCCGACGCGAAGAGCGACAAGCCCCCGTTCACCATCGTCATCCCCCCGCCGAACGTCACCGGCAGCCTGCACCTGGGCCATGCCTTCGAGCACACGCTGATCGACGCGCTGGTCCGCCGCAAGCGGATGCAGGGTTACGAGGCGCTGTGGCAGCCCGGCATGGACCACGCCGGCATCGCCACCCAGAACGTGGTCGAGCGCGAGCTCGCCAAGGAGGGCAAGTCCCGCCACGACCTGGGCCGGGAGGCCTTCGTCGAGCGCGTCTGGAAGTGGAAGGCGGAGTCCGGCGGCCAGATCTCCGGTCAGATGCGCCGCCTGGGCGACGGCGTGGACTGGTCCCGCGAGCGCTTCACCATGGACGAGGGCCTGTCCCAGGCCGTCCAGACCATCTTCAAGAAGCTCTTCGACGACGAGCTGATCTACCGCGCCGAGCGCATCATCAACTGGTGCCCGCGCTGCCTGACCGCCATCTCGGACATCGAGGTGGAGTACCAGGACGACGACGGCGAGCTGGTCTCGATCCGCTACGGCGAGGGCGACAACGCGATCGTCGTCGCCACCACCCGCGCCGAGACGATGCTGGGCGACACCGCGGTCGCCGTCCACCCGGACGACGAGCGTTACCGGCACCTGGTCGGCACCGAGATCGAGCTGCCGCTGACCGGCCGTCGGATCCCGGTCGTCGCCGACGCCCACGTCGACCCGGAGTTCGGCACCGGCGCCGTCAAGGTGACGCCCGCGCACGACCCGAACGACTTCGAGATCGGCCAGCGGCACGACCTGCCCTCGATCGCCGTCATGGACGAGCGCGCGGTCATCACCGTGCACGGCCCGTTCCTCGGCCTGGACCGGCTGGAGGCCCGCTCGGCGATCGTCGCCGCGCTGCGCGCCGAAGGCCGGATCGTCGCCGAGAAGCGCCCGTACGTGCACTCCGTCGGCCACTGCTCGCGCTGCAAGACCACCATCGAGCCGCGGCTGTCCATGCAGTGGTGGGTCAAGGTCGGCCCGCTCGCGCAGGCCGCCGGCGACGCGGTCCGCGACGGCCGGGTCAAGATCCACCCGCAGGAGATGGAGAAGCGCTACTTCGACTGGGTCGACAACCTGCACGACTGGTGCATCTCGCGCCAGCTGTGGTGGGGCCACCGCATCCCGGTCTGGTACGGCCCGGGCGGCGAGGTCGTCTGCGTCGGCCCGGACGAGCAGCCGCCCACCGGCGAGGGCTGGCACCAGGACAGCGACGTCCTGGACACCTGGTTCTCCTCCGGCCTGTGGCCGTTCTCCACGCTCGGCTGGCCGGAGCAGACCGAGAGCCTGGCGAAGTTCTACCCGAACTCCGTCCTGGTCACCGGCTACGACATCCTGTTCTTCTGGGTCGCCCGGATGATGATGTTCGGCCTCTACGCGATGGACGGCACCCCGCCGTTCCACACCATCGCGCTGCACGGCATGGTCCGTGACCAGAACGGCAAGAAGATGTCGAAGTCCTTCGGCAACGTGGTCAACCCGCTGGACTGGATGGACAAGTACGGCTCCGACGCGCTGCGCTTCACGCTGGCGCGCGGTGCCAACCCGGGCGTCGACGTGCCGATCGGCGAGGACTGGGTCCAGGCGGCCCGCAACTTCGCCAACAAGATCTGGAACGCCACCCGCTTCGCGCTGATGAACGGCGCCACCGTCGAGGGCCCGCTGCCCGCGCCGGAGGAGCTGACCCCGGCCGACCGCTGGATCCTCTCGCGCCTGAACAGCACCGTCACCGAGGTGGACGGGCTGTACGAGGACTACCAGTTCTCCAAGCTCTCCGAGGCGCTGTACCACTTCGCCTGGGACGAGGTCTTCGACTGGTACGTCGAGCTCTCCAAGACCACCCTGGCCAAGGGCGGCCCGCAGGCCGACGCCGCGCGCCGGGTGCTCGGCGAGGTCCTGGACGTCACGCTGCGGTTGCTGCACCCGATCGTGCCGTTCGTCACCGAGACGCTGTGGACCACGCTGACCGGCGCCGAGTCGCTGGTCATCGCCGACTGGCCGAAGGACGGCGGCTACCGCGACGCCGAGGCCGAGGCGGAGATCGCCACGCTGCAGCAGGTCGTCACCGAGGTCCGCCGGTTCGCCGTGAGCCAGGGCCTCAAGCCGGGCCAGCGCGTCCCGGCGCGGCTGGAGCTGGACGGCACCGTGCTGGCCGTCCACGAGGACGCGATCCGCTCGCTGCTGAAGCTGACCGTCCCCGAGGAGGGCTTCGCGGCCACCGCCTCGCTGCCGGTCGCCGGCGCCACCGTTTCGCTGGACCTCTCCGGCACCATCGACGTCGCGGCGGAGCGCAAGCGCCTCGCCAAGGACCTCGCGGCCGCCGAGAAGGAGAAGGCCCAGACCACCGCCAAGCTCGGCAACGAGGCCTTCCTGGCCAAGGCGCCGGACGAGGTGGTCGCCAAGATCAAGGCGCGCCAGGAGGCCGCCGAGGTCGACATCGCCCGGATCACCGCCCAGCTCGCGGCGCTGCCGCAGGGCTGAGCCCGCACCGGCCCGCGAGGGGCCGCACTCCGCGACGCGCGGGGTGCGGCCCCTCGGGCGTTTCCGGATGTCACCGCCCGGGCGCGGTGGGGTGTTCATTGCACTACGCCTAATAGCCCAGAAACATTGCTCCCTTCCGGCGAATATTCATCCTGGACCGGGTGAGGTCTTATTCCGCCCGAATTCATTCCGGTCTTGCCCGCGCGGTTTCGCGGAAGTTTGCAGGTCGGATGTGTACGGTGTGCACGGAGTTTCCGATAGGTGCTTCTGCTGAGCGTTCCTGCTGAGCCGACGGACGGGAGGGCATGGCGTGGTGGTGACCGAGGAGTTGGCCGACGAACTGCCTGCGGAGGCGGTGGAGGAAGCCAAGGCCAGGGCGGCGACCCTGCTGTTGGCGTTCCGGCACGGCAACCAGCTCGCGTTCGACCACGAGCTGGACCTGCTCCTCGCCGAGCACGCCGAACGAGAGGTGACCACCCTGCTCGCCTGGATCGCCGCCGAGGCCGTCCGCAAGGCGTACGCGCCCGAGGTCGGCGACCGGGTGCTGCGGGCGATGGCCCGCCGGTCCCCGGCCGACAGCGGCGCGGTCGCGGTGGACGAGGAGAGCGCGAACGCCGCCCTGCTGATCGAGGCGGTGGCGGCCGGCGAGGTGGCCGAGGTGCGCGGCCTGGTCGCCTCGACCGCCGACACCACCTTCCTGCTCGGCGGTCTGCTGCAGGGCGTCGCGATGATGCTGCCGCTGCTGCCCGAGGGCGAACTGGCCGAGATCACGGCCGAGTTGCGCCGCCGCCACGGCGGGCCCGGGGCGCACGTCCCGGAGGCCCGGGGCGGGGTCTGAGACCCCGCCCCGGGCCTGCGGGGGCCGTCACGGCATGGCGTGCAGGTGCGCGCCGATGGTGCCCGCGACCGGGTTGCCCGCCTTGGCGTCCCAGTTGGTCGACCAGGTCATCGCCCCGCCGATGCCCGGCCAGGTGGTGTCGGGCTTGTAGCTGCCGCAGTTGGTGCCGCCGGCCAGGCAGTCCAGCGCGTTGTCGACCACGCTCGGGCTGACGTACCCGCCGCCCGCCGCGCTGGTGGAGGCCGGCACCCCGAGCCCGACCTGGTCGGGCCGCAGCCCGCCCTTGAGCTGGATGCAGGCCAGTGCGGTGAGGAAGTTCTCGGTGCCCTGCGAGTAGACGTTGCCGTCGCAGCCGTTCATCGCACCGGAGTTGTAGTACTGCATGTTGACGATGGTGAGGATGTCCTTCACGTTCAGCGCCAGCTTGAAGTACTCCATGCCGGTCGACTGCATGTCGATGGTCTGCGGCGCCATGGTGAGGATGAACCCGTTGTCGGCCTTCGCGGCGAGCGAGTGCAGCGCCTGGCTCATGGAGGTGGCGTTGACGCCGTTCTCCAGGTCGATGTCGATGCCGTCGAAGCCGTAGCCCTGCATCAGCGACCAGGCGGTGTTCGCGAAGTTGGCCGCGGAGGTCGGATCGCTCACCGACACCGTGCCGTTCTGCCCGCCGACCGAGAGCACCACCTTCTTGCCGGCCGCCCGCTTGGCCGCGATGTCGGCCTTGAACTGGGCGTCGGTGTAGCCGCCGAGGCGGGAGGACAGGGCCGGGTCCAGGGTGAAGCTCAGCCCGCCCGGCGTGCTGGTGGCGTCCGCGAAGGAGACCGCGATGACGTCGTAGGCGGCCGGGACGTCGCTGATCCGCTGGACGGTGGCGCCGTTGTCGAAGTTCTGCCAGTAGCCGGTCAGGATGTGCTTGGGCAGGCCGGGCGGCCTGCCGGTCGAGGTGGCGGTCGGGCTGCCGGTGGGGGAGGGGCCGCCGGTGTCGGTGGCCGTCGGGCTCGGGCTCGGGCTCGGGGAGGTCGTGGCGGTCGGGCTCTGGGAGGGCTGCGGACCGCCCGGGCCGATCAGCGAGACGTCGTCGGCGAGGAAGGCGGGCTGGCCGTACCAGCCGTGCAGGTAGACGGTGACGCTGCTGGTGCCCGGGCCGGTGGTGAACGTGGTGCTCAACTGGCTCCAGCCGGCGGAGTTCGTCCAGGTGCCCGGGTCGGTGCCCCCGGTGCCGCGGGCGCCGAGGTAGACGTACGAGCCCTGGATCCAGGAGCTCAGCGTGTATGTCGAGGAGGGCTTCACGGCGACGGTCTGGGTGCACTCGCCGGTGTCGCCCGCGCCCGGGGTGGACTGCAGGGCGTAGCCGCCGGAGTGCACCGTCGCACTCTGGACGGCGCCGTTGCCGCAGGACCAGCCGGACAGGGTGCCGGTCTCGAAGCCGCCGTTGGTGATCAGGTCGGGGTCGGCGGCCTGGGCGCCGGGGCCGGTGGCGAGGACGAGCCCGCTCAGGCCCAGGGCGACGGCGCCGGCCCCGGCGAGCAGGGTGTGGACGGCGCGCGGGCGCCGGTGTCGGGCAGGTGGCATGACTCCATCTCCTGTGGGGGAGGCCCGGCGGCGCGCCCGGGTGGTGGGGGTGGAGCGCCGTCCGGGGTGTCGATGGTGCGCGTGCGGGAGCTACCGACAACTCAAGTCCCTGTTGGGAAAGGAGACTTGCCTCACAAGGTGGAGTAGACCAATCCGGCTGTCAAGAGGGCGCCGGGGCCCAGGGCGGGTCTGACCGTTCGCGTCGCGCGCTCGGCGGGAATGGTCAGACCTAGGCGGCCAGCGGCCGCGCCTCGGCGTCGACCGCGCCGGCCTCGGCCGGTTCGGCGATCGCGGCGGTCAGCGCGGCGATCCGGGCCGAGGCCAGGCCGTCGCCGTACGGGCTCGGAGTGGCCGCGAGCCGGGCGAGCCGCTCGGGGGTGTCGGCCAGCCAGGTCCGGGCCAGCTCGCCCAGCTCCTCGCCGGGGCCCACCAGCGCGGCGAAGCCCGCCGCGACGGCCTCCGGGCGCTCGGTGGAGCGGCGCACCACCAGCAGCGGGCGGCCGAGCACGGTGCACTCCTCCTGCACTCCTCCGGAGTCGGAGACCAGCAGCGCGGCGTGGCTCGCCAGGCCCAGGAAGTCGGCGTACCCGACCGGTCCGGTGACGGACAGGCGCTCCAGCAGGGCGTCCAGCCCGAAGCGCTCGACGGCAGCCCGGGTGCGCGGGTGCATCGGGAACAGCACCGGGGTGCCGGCCCGGGCGATCCGGTCCAGCTCGGCCAGCACGGCGCCGAGCGCCTCGGCGGTGTCGGTGTTCTCCGGGCGGTGCGCGGTGGCCAGGACGTAGCCGTCCGGGCTCAGCTCGTGCGCGGCGAGCAGCGTGGCGCGGGCCGCCCCGGTCGGCAGTTGACGGCGGACCACCTCGACGACGGTGTTGCCGGTGAGCGCGATCCGCTCCTCGGCGAGGGCCTCGGCGCGCAGGTTGGCGACGTTGTCCCCGGTGGCGGCGCAGAGCAGGTCGGAGACGTGGTCGACCATCACCCGGTTGTGCTCCTCGGGCATCGCCCGGTCGAAGCTGCGCAGCCCGGCCTCGACGTGCACCAGCGGGATCTCGCGGGCGTTGGCGGCCAGCGCCCCGGCGAGGGTGGCGTTGGTGTCGCCCTGGACGACCACGGCGGCGGGGCGGTCCTCGGCGAAGGCGGCGTCCAGCTGGCCGAGGGACTGGGCGATCTGGCCGGCCCGGGGGCGGCCGCCGACACCGGTGAGCAACTCCGGGCGGGGCAGGTCGAGGTCGCGCAGGAAGCGGCCGGACATCGCCTCGTCCCAGTGCTGGCCGGTGTGCACCAGCCGGGTGGCGTCGCCGAGTTCGTGGATCAGCGGGGCGAGCTTGACCAGCTCGGGGCGGGTGCCGAGGACGACGGCGACGCTGGCGGGAGGAAGGCGCATGCTCATGGGGAGGCTCCGAGGGGTGGGGCGGCTCAGGACGCGAGGGCGGTGGGGGCTCAGGACTCGAGCGCGGTGGGGGCGCCGAGGGCGGTCTTCTCGGCGTTGCGCCGGGTCTTGGCCCAGCCGTTGCGGCCGAGCACGATCCGGGCGGCGGCCCGGGCGGCGACCACGAAGAGGTGGTAGGCGTAGAGCCAGACCAGGACGCCCCAGAGCAGTCCGGTGAGCCGGCGGCGGTCGGGGTGGGCGAGCCGGCGGTAGGCGAAGCCCCAGAACACCATCGGCACGGTGGCGATCGCGAAGGCGAGCAGCATGTACGGCCCGAACCGGAGCTGGAAGTCGGCGGTCTCCGCGGGGAAGAGCACCAGGCCGGCCGCCGTGATCCCGATCGAGAGCGGGGTCAGCAGGACCAGCAGCACGCAGACGACCGGCTGCAGGAAGGTGTAGAGCACCTCGGCCTTGCCGGCCCAGGTGTAGAAGGGGGAGCGCAGCACCCGGCCGGTGTAGCGCAGGCACTGCATGTTGCCCTGGGCCCAGCGGGTGCGCTGGGTGAGGAAGCGGCGTAGCGAGATCAGGCCCTCCTGGGAGACCTGGGTCTCGGCGACGTGGGTGAGCCGCCAGCCGGCCAGACGCAGGTCGAGGCCGGACTCGTAGTCCTCCAGCAGGGCGCGCTCGGGCCAGGGGCGCCCGGCCCGGCCCTCCTCGGCGGTGAGCGAGTCGAGGGCGGTGAGGCGGACGAACTGGCCGTTCCCGCCGAGGCCGACGCTGCCGGTGCGGCGGCGCAGCAGCTGCATGCCGGCGTTGTTGGCCTGGAACTCGACGTCCTGCATCCGGACCAGGGCGCGGGCGAGCGCGTTGGCGGCGCGGCCGCGGCCGGGCAGCGGGAGTTCGTCGTCGGCGTTGCGCATCCGGACGCCGATCTGGACGGCGCCGGTGTCGGGGCGGGCGAGCGCCTTGTCGTTGCAGACCTGGGCGAGGGTGCCGGGGTCGAGCCGTCCGTCGGCGTCGACCACGCCGATCACCACGCGCGAGCGGTCGGTGTCCTCGGGCAGCCAGGCGGAGATCTCGCGGTAGGCGGCGTTGAGGGCGGCGCCCTTGCCGATCCGGGCGTGCGGGCGGCGGCGCTGGACGAGGTGGACGCGGTCGTCGTGGGCCGCGGCGGCGAGCACGAGGTCGCGGGTGGCGTCCTCGCTGTCGTCGTCGATCACCCACAGGTGGGCCTCGGGCGCGCTCTCGCGCAGGCCGGCCAGGGTCTGGGTGACCACGGCCTCCTCGTCGCGGCAGGGGATGACCAGGTGCCACCGGAAGGCGGTCGGGTCGCCGGGCTCGGCGGGCCGGTTGTGCTTGAAGGCGTGCCGGGAGCCGGCCCAGTAGACGAGGAAGCGTCCGAAGACGAAGGCCATGTAGCCGACGAGTGCCAGCGAGACCAGTCCGGCGAACCAGACGATGCCGTCCTGGCGGAGCACGATCCACTCGTGCAGAACGTCGGGCATGGCGTGGTTCTCCTCGTGATCAAAGGCGGTGCGGCTCCAGGTGGTGCGAATCGATGCTTCATTGCGGTTCAAAATCGCTAAATCAATAGTAAAGCGGGCAAACTGGAAAGTCTGCCCAAAGTGGCCGTTCTCACCCCGTGAGGACGGCCCGCCAACGCTCCGTAGACTGTGGTCGTGAGCGACAAGGCCGACCCGAACCCGTACACCCTCCGCCCCGCCGACGGCGACACCGGCGACGCCCTGCGCGACGTCGAAGTGGAGCTCTCCAAGCGCTGGCCGGAGAACAAGCTGGAGCCCTCGCTCGACCGGATCGAGGCGCTGATGGACATCCTGGGGCAGCCCCAGCGGTCCTTCCCCTCCATCCACATCACCGGGACCAACGGCAAGACCTCCACCGCCCGGATGATCGAGCAGCTGCTCAACGCCTTCGAACTGCGCACCGGCCGCTACACCAGCCCGCACGTGGAGAGCGTCACCGAGCGGATCAGCCTGGACGGCGCCCCGATCACCCCCGAGCGCTTCGTCGAGGTCTACAACGACATCGAGCCGTACGTGCGGATGGTCGACGCCCAGCAGCCGGTGCCGATGTCCTTCTTCGAGGTGCTGACCGGCATGGCCTACGCCGCCTTCGCCGACGCCCCCGTGGACGTCGCCGTGGTCGAGGTCGGCATGGGCGGCTCCTGGGACGCCACCAACGTCATCGACGCCGCCGTCGCCGTGATCACCCCGATCGGGCTGGACCACACCGACAAGCTCGGCGAGACCACCGGCGAGATCGCGGTCGAGAAGTCCGGGATCATCAAGCCCGGCTCGGTGGCCGTCGTCGCCCAGCAGCAGCTGGACGCCGCCCAGAACATCCTGCGGCGCGCCGTCGAGGTGGACGCCACGGTGGCCCGCGAGGGCATGGAGTTCGGCGTGATCCGCCGTGAGCTCGGCGTCGGCGGCCAGCTGGTGACGCTGCGTGGCCTCGGCGGCGAGGAGTACGAGGACGTCTTCATCCCGCTGCACGGCGAGCACCAGGCGCAGAACGCGGCGCTGGCGCTGGCCGCGGTCGAGGCCTTCTTCGGCGTCGGCGGCGCCCGCGGCGGGCAGCTCGACGTGGACAAGGTCCGCCAGGCCTTCTCCGGTGTCTCCTCGCCCGGTCGCCTGGAGGTCGTCCGCCGCAGCCCCACGATCATCCTGGATGCCGCGCACAACCCGCACGGCGCCCGCGCCACCGTCGCCGCCCTCGGCGAGTCCTTCGGCTTCACCCGGCTGGTCGGCGTGATCGGCACCTCCGGCGACAAGGACGTGGCCGGCGTGCTGGAGGCCTTCGAGCCGATCCTCGCCGAGGTCGTCATCACCCAGAACACCACCCACCGCGCGATGGACGTCGACGCGTTGGCGGCGCTGGCCGTCGAGATCTTCGGCGGGGACCGCGTCCAGGTCGAGCCCCGGCTCGACGACGCCATCGCCGCCGCCGTCACCCTCGCCGAGGAGGAGGGCGACCTCGGCGGCGCCGGGGTGCTGGTCACCGGTTCGGTCATCACGGTGGGCGAGGCCCGCCTGCTGCTCGGGAGGAAGTGACATGAGGACGCTCTGCTCCTCGACGCTGATCGGCGAGGCCTTGCTGATCCTCTTCGCGGCGCTGGTCGCGATGCAGCTCTCCGACGTCTCCACGGCCACGGTGTGGATCGTCAGCGGCATCGCCATGGCGCTGTGCGTCGCGCTGTGCGGCATGATCAACCGCCCCGGCGCGGTGCCCGTCGGCTGGGCGCTGCAGATCGGGCTGATCGCCAGCGGCTTCATCCTTCCGACGATGTTCGTCCTCGGTGTGGTCTTCGCCGGCCTGTGGTGGTGCTCGGTGCACTACGGCCGCAAGGTGGACGAGTTCAAGGCCGCCCGCGCCGCCGCCGAGGCGGCCGCCGTACAGGCTTAGCGCCCGGACCGGCGGGCCGACACGCCGCTCACGCAAGGTAATCTCTGCGTGTCGGCTCCCGCCTGGCGGCCCGACTGTCTGCCGAACCGAATCCCCAGGAGACGCACCGTGTCCCAGCGCACTCTCGTCCTGCTCAAGCCCGACGCCGTCCAGCGTGGCCTGGCCGGCGAGATCATCAGCCGCATCGAGCGCAAGGCCGGCTGGCGGCTCACCGCCGTCGAGCTGCGCACCTTCGACCGGGCGACGCTGGAGCAGCACTACGCGGAGCACGTCGGCCGCCCGTTCTACGAGCCGCTGCTGGAGTTCATGACCTCCGGCCCGTCGATCGCCCTGATCGTCGAGGGCGAGGAGGTCATCCGCGGCATCCGGATGCTGGCCGGCGCGACCAACCCGCTGGAGGCCGGGGCGGGCACCATCCGCGGCGACTACGCGACGATCACCCGCGAGAACCTGATCCACGCCTCCGACTCCCCGGAGTCGGCCGAGCGCGAGATCAAGATCTTCTTCCCGGCGCACGCCTGAGCCAGGCCGGGCTGCACGCCCGAGGGACCTTGGCACTGCCCCGGTCGGGACCATTGGCCCGGCCGGGGCATTCTTATCGTGAAATAGGGAACTGGGGACGCCGACACGGCGTCCCAATGCCCGGAGAAGCGATCACGCTCCGGACAATGGACGGTATGCCCCGCGTCGACGTCCGTGCCGTGCGGCGTGACTACGATGGACGCGACTCAAGGGCCCGGTCAGGCAGCTCAGCTGGTCTCCGCCCAAGCGTGGGCGCGCTTCCGTCCAACCCCCATGAACTCCGAGCCCGGGAAGGCACCTACACCCCATGGCGAGCAACCTGTCGTTCATCGGCCGCGACTTGGCGATCGACCTTGGAACTGCCAACACGCTGGTGTACGTCAGGGGCAAGGGGATCGTCCTCAACGAGCCGTCCGTCGTCGCGGTGAACACCAACACCGGCGGCATCCTGGCGGTCGGCGCCGAGGCGAAGAAGATGATCGGCCGCACCCCGGGCAACATCGTCGCCATCCGCCCGCTCAAGGACGGCGTGATCGCCGACTTCGAGATCACCGAGCGGATGCTCCGCTACTTCATCCTCAAGATCCACCGCCGCCGCTACCTCGCCCGCCCCCGGGTCGTGGTCTGCGTGCCCTCCGGCATCACCGGGGTCGAGCGCCGCGCCGTGATCGAGGCCTCCTCGCAGGCCGGCGCCCGCCAGGTGCACATCATCGAGGAGCCGATGGCCGCGGCCATCGGTGCCGGGCTGCCCGTCCACGAGGCCACCGGCAACATGGTCGTCGACATCGGCGGCGGCACCACCGAGGTCGCGGTCATCTCCCTCGGCGGCATCGTCACCGCCCAGTCCATCCGGGTGGCCGGCGACGAACTGGACAACGCGATCGTCCAGCACATCAAGAAGGAGTACTCGCTGCTCCTCGGCGAGCGCAGCGCCGAGCAGATCAAGATGAGCATCGGCAGCGCCTTCGGCCTGGAGGGCGAGAAGGACGAGCACGCCGAGATCCGCGGCCGCGACCTGGTCAGCGGCCTGCCCAAGACCGTGGTCATCTCCGCCGCCGAGGTCCGCGAGGCCATCGACGAGCCGGTCAACTCGATCATCGACGCTGTGAAGACCACCCTCGACCAGTGCCCGCCCGAGCTGGCCGGCGACGTCATGGACCGCGGCATCGTGCTCACCGGCGGCGGCGCCCTGCTGCGCGGCCTCGACGAGCGGCTGCGCCGCGAGACCGGCATGCCGATCCACATCGCCGAGAACCCGCTCGACTCGGTCGCGCTCGGCTCCGGCAAGTGCGTCGAGGAGTTCGAGGCGCTCCAGCAGGTACTGGACGCGCACCCGCGCCGTTAGTACCGACGAGACATCCGACACTCAACTGAACGGGCCGACCGCCCGGGCCCCACCGCCCGGGCGGTCGGCCAGGTACGAAGGGGCAGTACCAGCACCGTGAGGGACACACGAGAGAGCCGGCTGCTGCTCATCCTGCTGGTGGCCGTCGCCTTCGCACTCATCACCGTGGACATCAAGGGCGGTGAGAGTTCCCCGCTCGGCGGTGCCCGACGCGCGGCCGCCGGCGTCCTCGGCCCGGTCGAGCGCGGCGCGGCCACCCTCGTCGACCCGGTGGCCGACACCGTCCGGGCCTTCCGCGACGCCGCCGGCAACAACGGCCGCACCGACCAGCTCACCCGCGAGAACACCGAACTCCGGCAGAAGCTCGCCTCCTCCGACATGGCCACCGGGCGCACCAAGCAGCTCGACGACCTGCTGCGCACCGCCGGCGCCGGCGGCTACACCGTCAAGGCCGCCCAGGTCATCGCGATCGGCCCGGCCCAGGGTTTCTCCTGGACCATCACCATCGACGCCGGCAGCGACGACGGCCTGGCCCGCGACATGACGGTGATCAACGGCCAGGGCCTGGTCGGCCGGATCACCACCGTCGCCCCGACCACCGCCACCGTGCTGCTCGCCTCCGACCCCGGCTTCTCGGCCGGCACCCGGCTGGAGGGCACCGGCGAGATCGGCTTCGCCTCCGGCGGCGGCACCAGCCCGATGAAGGTCTCGCTGCTCAACGGCAAGGCCCAGGTCAAGGCCGGCGACCGGCTGGTCACCTTCGGCTCGCAGAGCGGCCGCCCGTTCGTGCCCGGCGTGCCGGTCGGCAAGGTGGTCGAGGTCGAGGCCACCCCGGGCCAGCTGACCAAGACCATCATGGTCGAGCCCTTCGTCCAGTTCACCCGGCTGGACCTGGTCGGCGTGGTGGTCGTGCCGCCGCGCAGCGACCCGCGCGACGGCGTCCTGCCGCCGGCCCCCGCCCAGGGACAGGCCCCGGCTGCCCCCACCCAGGCCCCGGCCACGCCCGCCGCCCCGCCCGCCAAGCCCACTGGGGGGAACTGAGCCATGCGCCTCGCCCGCATTCCCGTCTCCGCCGTCCTGATCCTGCTCGGCCTGATCCTCCAGGTCAGCGTCTTCGGCCGGCTCCAGCTCCCGGGGGCCACCCCGGACATACTGCTGCTCGTCGTGGTCGGTCTGGCCATGGTCTACGGGCCGTCCGGCGGCTGCGTGGTCGGCTTCTCGGCCGGCCTGCTGGCCGACCTCGCGCCGCCCTCCGACCACGCGATCGGCCGCTACGCGCTGGTGCTCTGCCTGATGGGCTACGCCGCCGGGCTGCTGCGCCCGGACCACGGCCGCCAGCGGTCGGTGTCCGGCGCGCTGCTGGCGGTGGCCGGCGCGGCGGTCGCCTCCACCCTGCTGTACGCGATGGTCGGCGCCCTGGTCGGCGACACCGCGGCCCGGCACGTCGGCCTCGGCGGCCTGGTGGTCAGCGCCCTGCTGTACGACCTGCTGCTGGCGCCGTTCGTGGTGCCGCTGGTGATGCTGATCGGCCGCCGCTTCGGGCGCGACCCGGTGAGCGCCGCCAGCGACGACGACGAGGGCGGCCCCGGTCTGGGCACGCTGGCCCGCTACCGCACCACGCGTGAGGCCTCGGCCGGCCCGTCCTACAAGAAGCGGCGCGTGCCCGGCTTCGCCCGGCGCCCGTAACCGGCCCGGCGCCCGTCACCGGTCCGGACCCCGACCTCCCGACTTCCCGCATCCTGGAGCGCACGAGACGTGAGCAACATCCCCGAGACCGGCCGTACCCGGCGGGTGACGATCCGTCTGGTGGTGCTGCAGATCCTGGTGCTGTCGCTGCTCGCCACCCTCGGCGGGCGGCTGTGGTACCTGCAGATCCGCAACGCCAGCGTCTACACCGCCAAGGCGACCGGCAACCACATCCGCGAGGTGGTCGAACCGGCCGTCCGCGGCGAGATCCTGGACGCCTCCGGGCGGATCCTGGCCGGCAACGAGACCCGACTGGTGGTCTCGGTCAGCCGCACCTCGCTGCTGCAGCAGAAGGACGGCGGCAAGGCGGTGCTCGGCCGGCTGGCCGACGTGCTGGGGATGCCCGCCAAGGACGTGCAGGAGAAGGTCCGGCTCTGCGACGCCAAGACCCCGCAGCCCTGCTGGAACGGCTCGCCCTACCAGCCGATCCCGGTCACCAAGGAGGCGACCACCCAGCAGGCGATGCAGATAATGGAGCGCCGCGAGGACTTCCCCGGGGTCACCGCGCAGCCCACCGCCGTGCGCCGCTACACCGGCGCCGAGGGCGCCAACATGGCCCAGGTGCTCGGCTATCTCTCGCCGGTCACCGACGACGAGGTCAGCAAGACCGCCGACAAGAGCGGCCTGGACCGCTACCTGCCGGCCGACCAGATCGGCCGGGCCGGGCTGGAGTCGGTGTACGACCGCGACCTGCGCGGCACCGCCGGCATCACCCAGCTGGAGGTGGACAACCTCGGCCGGGTGATCGGCACCGCCGGCACCGCGGCGCCGCAGACCGGCAACAACCTGGTCACCAGCATCGACGCCCGGGTGCAGAAGGTGGTCGAGGACAACCTGGCGCAGGCCATCTCCGACGCCCGGAACACCTTCGACAAGGTCACCAACCGCAACTACGAGGCCGACTCCGGCGCCGCCGTGGTGATGGACGTCCACACCGGACGGATCGTCGCCATGGCCAGCGCGCCGACCTACGACCCCAACCTCTGGGTGGGCGGCATCAGCGGCAAGGACTACCAGTCGCTGAACAGCAAGGACTCCAACTTCCCGCTGCTGAACCGGGCCATACAGGGTCAGTCCGCCCCCGGCTCGACCTTCAAGGTCATCTCCACCACCGCCGCCGTGGAGGCCGGCTACCCGCTGGACGGGACGTACGCGTGCCCGAAGAGCGTGACCATCGGCGGCCGCGAGTTCAAGAACTTCGAGAGCGAGAGCTTCGGCTCCATCACCCTGGAGAGGGCGCTGGAGGTCTCCTGCGACACCGTCTTCTACGGCCTGGCGAACGACCAGTGGCTGAAGGACGGCGGCATCAAGCCGAAGAAGGACCCGGGCGACTGGTTCTTCAAGACCGCCCACCAGTTCGGCCTCGGTGCCAAGACCGGCATCGACCTGCCCGCCGAGGTCACCGGCCGGGTGCCGGACCGGCAGTGGAAGCAGTCCTTCTACGACAACAACAAGGACGCCTGGTGCAAGCAGGCGGCGCAGGGCGGCAACAGCTTCTCCGACCAGATCGCCAAGGAGAACTGCGTCGACGGCTACCAGATGCGCGCCGGTGACGCCGCCAACTTCGCGATCGGCCAGGGCGACACGCTCGTCACCCCGGTCCAGATGGCCCGGATCTACTCGGCGCTGGCCAACGGCGGCACCTTCTACCGGCCGACCATCGCCAAGGCGGTGATAAGCCCGAGCGGGGATCTCGTCCGCGAGATCGCCCCGCACGAGGACGCCAAGTTCCCCGGCGACCAGAAGCTGCTGAGCTACATCAACCAGGCCACCGCGGGTGTCATCACCAGCGGTACCGCCGCCTGGAAGTTCGCCGGGGCCGGCTGGCCGCAGGACAAGATCGAGCTGCACGCCAAGACCGGCACCGCCGAGGTCGAGGGCAAGCAGACCACCTCCTGGCTGACCACGTACAGCAAGGACTACGCGGTCGTCATGACGATCAGCCAGGGCGGCACCGGCTCCGGCGGTTCGGGTGACGCGGTCCGCCGGATCTACCAGGCGCTGTACGGCGTCGACGACAAGGGCGCCATCGACAACGGCAAGGCGCTGCTGCCCGCGCCGCAGGCCGAACTGCCGAAGTTCAACGCGGACGGCACCGCGATCGTCAAGCCGGCCGCCTACACCGTCGACCCGGCCCCGGCCGGCGTGGCCCCGGCCGCTGTGACCCCGGCCCTGCTGGACGCGGTGCAGGGCGGGCCGGCCCCGGCATCGGCCTTCCTCGACCCGCCGCAGCCGACCGACCGGCCGGCTCCGGGCACCGCGGCCGACGCCGCACTCGAACCGAACCGCGGCCCGGGAAGGGGGCGGGCATGACCTCCTACGGCTCGTACCGGCAGCTGCGGCTGACCCCGCAGCGCAGCGGGGTCTCCAAAGCCCTGGCCAAGGACTCCCCGCTGTGGCGGCTGGACTGGATACTGCTGCTCGCCGCGCTGGCCCTGTCGCTCGGCGGCTCGCTGCTGGTCTGGTCGGCGACCCGCGGGCGGGACTCGCTCACCCACGGCGACCCGCAGTACTTCCTGTACCGGCACCTGACCAACCTGGTGGTCGGGCTGGTGCTGTGCGCGGTGGTGATAGGGATAGGGAGTCGGCGCTTCCGCACCCTGGTGCCGTTCCTGTACGTCGGCGTGATCCTGCTGCTGCTCGCCACGCTCAGCCCGCTGGGCTCGACCATCAACGGCGCGCACTCCTGGATCCAGCTGGGCGGCGGCTTCTCGATCCAGCCGGCCGAGTTCGCGAAGCTGGCGATCGTGCTGTCGATGGCGGTCGTGCTGTCGGACCAGGTGGACGCGGGGGAGCGGGAGTTCCCCTCGCACCGGGCGGTGTTCCGCGGCCTGGTCTGGGCCTGCCTGCCGATGTGCATCGTGCTGCTGATGCCGGACGCCGGCTCGGTGATGGTGATGGCCTCGATCGTGCTGGGCATCCTGCTCGGCTCGGGGGCGGCCAACCGGTGGGTGCTCGGGCTGCTGCTGGCGGGCGCCGGCGGGTGCGTGGCGATCTGGAAGCTCGGGGTGCTGAGCAAGTACCAGATCGACCGCTTCGCCGCCTTCGCCAACCCGCAGCTGGACCCGTCCGGCGTCGGCTACAACACCGCGCAGGCCCGGATCGCGATCGGCTCGGGCGGGCTGACCGGCAAGGGGCTGTTCCACGGGACGCAGACCACCGGGCAGTTCGTGCCGGAGCAGCAGACCGACTTCGTGTTCACGGTGGCCGGCGAGGAACTGGGCTTCATCGGGGCGCTGGCGATCATCGTGCTGGTCGGCGTGGTGCTGTGGCGGGCCGGCCGGATCGCCCGGCAGGCGACCGACCTGTACGGGACGATCGTGGCCGCGGGGATCATCGCCTGGCTCTCCTTCCAGGCCTTCGAGAACATCGGGATGTGCCTGGGCATCATGCCGGTGGCGGGCATCCCGCTGCCGTTCGTCTCCTACGGCGGGTCGTCGATGTTCGCGGTGTGGATCGCGGTCGGGCTGCTCCAGGCGGTCCGCAGTCAGCGGCCGATAGCGGCCTGAGCGAGCCGTCCGGCGAGGGCCGGTCCGAGAACCTCTCGGGCCGGCCCTCGCGGTGTCTGCCGCGGCGCACCCGGGACCACAACTCGGCCACCTGGAAGGTGAGTTGGGGCTAGCCCCGGGTCAGAGCAGGCAGTCGGCGGCGGTGAGCACCGCGCGGACCTGGTGGGCCAGCTGGTCCTGGACCGGCACCCAGCGGGCGCCGAAGCGGTGGCGCAACCGGTCCAGGCTCTCGGTGACGATGTCGCGGGCCCGGCCCCGGGCCGCCTCCACCGCCGGACCGCCGGTGTCCGCCAGCAACCGCAGCAGCATCGACGCCACCCGCAGCGGGATCCGGGCCGCGACGATCCCGGCGGTGGTCACCCGGGACACCGTGAGCGGCTCGGCGCACCAGCGGGCCAGCCACTCGTCCGCCACCGGCGGGCAGACCTCCAGGGTGAACCCGGCCGTGCGCACCAGCGCGCCGTACCTCGCCCTGGTGTGCGCGGGCACCTGGGCCAGCAGTCCGGAGAGCTCCTCGGCGCGCTCCCGCAGCGTCCGGGCCGCGGCGCCGACCGCGCGCTCCACCGCCGGGTGCGGGCGGCCGTCGCCGACCGCGTCGACGGCCCACATCGGCACCTCCAGCACGGCCGTCACCCCGCCGTACCGGCGGGCGTACGACCAGGTGGACAGCTCCGGCTCGTCCGGCAGCACCCGCGAGCGGCCGGCGCCGTCCGCCGCGGGCATCAGGTACGTGCCGGGGGACGGGCTGGCCCAGCCGAGCGCGTCGAAGGGGTCGACGTCCAGCGGGAGGCCGGCACGGCGCACCGAGGAGGCGAAGAGCTCGGGCAGCCGTGGCACCGGAGAGGTCAGCTGGATGAAGGCGCCGCCGAAGTCCACCCCGTGCAGCGAGCACTGCAGGAACGGGCGCAGCTCGTCGATCAGGCCCGTCAGCGCCAGGCTCTCCGGCATCGGGGGCCGGCCCGCGTCGGCGGCCGGCAGCAGTTCGGGCTGCTCCTCGAAGGAGGGACGGAAGAAGTGTTCGTAGTGCCGGCGCATGGTGAGCGGTCCGTCCAGCCAGCCCGCGTTGAGCGCGGCGCCGTCCGGGTCCAGGCAGAGCAGCAGGTGCCAGGACAGGCCGGGCCGGGCCTGGCGCGCCAGCAGCACCTCGGCCAGCCGCAGGGCGCCGGCCGTGCCGATCGGCTCGTTGGGGTGCGGGCCGCCGACGACCAGGACCGCGCGCGGGCCCCGGTCGACGGACAGCAGCAGCAGCGGGCGCCCGGCCCGGGACCGGCCCACCTCGCGCAGCCGGCAGCGCTGCGGGTGGCGCAGCGCGAGCCGCCGGGCCGCGGTCTCGGCCTGGGCCACCGTGGGGTAGCGGGCCGGCCGGGTGTCGAGGGGCCGGCAGGGGCGGGCCCGCCGGTCGGTGTCGGTCATGGCTCTCCTAGGGCGTGTCCGCGTGGCTGCCCGGCTGCCAGGCCGTCGGGGCGTGCGGGTGCGCCGCCGGACGCGGTCGGCGGGGCCGGGGACGGGCCCTGAGCGCCGGGGAGGGGGGTCGCCGGGGAGTCGGCGAGGGTCGAGCGTACGGCTCAACTCCCCTGTCCGGAAGGGGTGCAGAGGTCTCTGGCGGAGCCCTGTCAGTACCGCACGGGCCGTCCGGACATGTCAACGGCGGACGGCGTCGGGCGGCGGGCGCGCGCTGCGCGTGCCGGGGCGGCCGGGACCGGGGCCCGCCGCGCCGGAGCACGGCCGGGCGTCCGGGCCGGGCGGGGGCGTGCCCGGGGGTGAGCCAGCGGGCCGTTCCCCGGATTGGGCTACCCTTGAGGGTCACCCCTCCCCGCCGTCGCCTGCCGATGCGCGCGGCACCGAATCACGTCGTAAGGGTTCCTAGTACATGACTGTCGAATCGGTCTTCCCACGCCTGGAGGCCCTCCTCCCGCACGTCCAGAAGCCGATCCAGTACGTCGGCGGCGAGCTCAACTCGACCGTCAAGGACTGGGACGCCTGCGACGTCCGTTGGGCGCTGATGTACCCCGACGCCTACGAGGTCGGCCTGCCCAACCAGGGCGTCATGATCCTCTACGAGGTGCTCAACGAGCGCGAGGGCGTGCTGGCCGAGCGCACCTACAGCGTCTGGCCGGACCTCGAGGCGTTGATGCGCGAGCACGACGTCCCGCAGTTCACCGTGGACGCGCACCGCCCGGTGAAGGCCTTCGACGTGTTCGGCCTGTCGTTCTCCACCGAGCTCGGCTACACCAACATGCTGACCGCGCTCGACCTGGCCGGCATCCCGCTGGAGGCCAAGGACCGCACCGACGAGGACCCGATCGTCCTGGCCGGCGGCCACGCCGCGTTCAACCCCGAGCCGATCGCGGACTTCATCGACTGCGCGGTGGTCGGTGACGGCGAGCAGGCCGTGCTCGACATCACCGGGCTCGTCCGCGGCTGGAAGGCCGAGGGCCGCCCGGGCGGGCGCGACGAGCTGCTGCTGCGCCTGGCCCGCACCGGCGGGGTGTACGTGCCGAAGTTCTACGACGTGGAGTACCTGGCCGACGGCCGGATCGGCCGCGTCGTGCCGAACGCCCCGGGCGTGCCGTGGCGGGTGTCCAAGCACACCGTGATGGACCTCGACGAGTGGCCCTACCCGAAGCAGCCGCTCGTCCCGCTCGCGGAGACGGTGCACGAGCGGATGTCCGTGGAGATCTTCCGCGGCTGCACCCGCGGCTGCCGCTTCTGCCAGGCCGGCATGATCACGCGCCCCGTGCGGGAGCGAAGCATCACCGGCATCGGCGAGATGGTCGAGCGCGGGCTGAAGGCGACCGGCTTCGAGGAGGTGGGCCTGCTCTCGCTGTCCAGCGCCGACCACACCGAGATCGGCGACATCGCCAAGGGCCTGGCCGACCGCTACAGCGACGACAAGATCGGCCTGTCGCTGCCGTCCACCCGCGTCGACGCCTTCAACATCGACCTCGCCAACGAGCTGTCCCGCAACGGCCGCCGCTCGGGCCTCACCTTCGCCCCAGAGGGCGGCAGTGAGCGGATGCGCAAGGTGATCAACAAGATGGTGTCGGAGGAGGACCTGATCCGCACCGTCGCCACCGCCTACGGCAACGGCTGGCGCCAGGTGAAGCTGTACTTCATGTGCGGCCTGCCCACCGAGACCGACGAGGACGTGCTCCAGATCGGCGAGATGGCGAAGAACGTCATCCAGAAGGGCCGCGAGGTCACCGGCCAGAACGACATCCGCTGCACCGTCTCCATCGGCGGGTTCGTGCCCAAGCCGCACACCCCGTTCCAGTGGGCCCCGCAGCTGTCCGCTGAGGCCACCGACGCCCGCCTGGCCAAGCTGCGCGACTCGATCCGCGGCGACCGCAAGTACGGCAAGAACATCGGCTACCGCTACCACGACGGCAAGCCCGGCATCGTCGAGGGCCTGCTGTCGCGCGGCGACCGCCGCATCGGCGCCGTCATCCGCGCCGTCTACGAGGACGGCGGCCGCTTCGACGGCTGGCGCGAGCACTTCTCCTACGACCGCTGGATGGCCTCCGCCGAGAAGGGCCTGGCCGGCACCGGCGTCGACGTCGACTGGTACACCACCCGCGAGCGCACCTACGAGGAGGTGCTGCCCTGGGACCACCTGGACAGCGGCCTCGACAAGGACTGGCTCTGGGAGGACTGGCAGGACGCCCTGGAGGAGGTCGAGGTCGACGACTGCCGCTGGACGCCGTGCTTCGACTGCGGCGTGTGCCCGCAGATGGACACGGCCATACAAATCGGCCCGACGGGCAAGAAGATGCTTCCGCTGACGGTCGTCAACGCCGCTGGCCAGCAGAAATAGCCCGAAGCATGGGTGACACGGTCAGCGAGCTGTGTGACTTCCTTCACGGCCTTCCGAAGGGTGAGCGGGAGTTCGTTCTGGGCGCGCTCGGCATGATGCGCGCCCCGGGCGCCCCCGCCCACCACAGGGAGGCCCGGCAAGGCGGCCAGAGGACCCCTCTGCCCGCCGCCCGGAGTGCCCCGGGCATCGAGTCCTCGATCGAGTGGGTCTGAGAAGTCACAGGAGGCCCCCCTAGGGCTCTCTCAGGCCTTTCCGAGGCGGAGATCGACAGAAGCCCTCTGGCGTCGCTAGGGGGCTTCTGCGTGGCGCTCCTGGGGCCACATCGTCGCATCCCTGACGCTCACAACCACCTCAGGATTGTCCTCGCAGGCCGGACCGTGCAGGTTCGGTGCCTCTCAGCGCCTCAGCAAAAGCACGTTGATCGAACGTCTACACGCGCCTGGTGGACTCGGAGCACTGACCCCTTCGAGGTACTGGAGGTCCATCGTGATCAAGCGTGTGGTAGTCGGCGTGGCAGCAGCCGCGCTGTTCAGCTTGGGCACTGGTGTGGCGCTTGCAAACACGGGCACGGAGAGCGCGGCACCCGGTTCGGCTAGCACGTCGGTTGCCTGGGTGTGCTCGACGTGTCACTACGCCAACACCGCCGCGTCCGGGTGGAAGGGCGACGCCAACGACGCTTCCGTCCAGGGCATCGTGGAGGCTTGGATCGGCCATGAGGAGCACCGCGCACTGGCGTCCGAACACTGGGGAGGCGACGCCGAGGGCGCAACAGTCCTGCCGACGCTGAAGCCCGAGACAACTCACTACCACGCTGCTGCATTTCCTTCGGAGGGGGAGGTATGCGGGTGAGGCTGCCCGGGCTGATTCGATAAGCACCGAGAAGGCATTCGGTAGTAAAGCAAACTGCCCGGCCAGGCCCCTACGGCTGGCGGGGCACCTCCGCGGCCCGAGGGTCCCTCAGAGCCTCCTCAGGACGTCCTCGCAGGCCGGACGGCGCCGGGCCTCTCCGGCCGGTCATGGGAGTGCCCCATGGGACCGGTGTCCTCCCCGCGGAGAGTCCAGGGCCCTCGGACCTCGGGGTCCCGGCCGGCGGCGTGCACCAGGAGCACCGCGGACTCGTCGCCCTCCGGGCTCTCTGCCTGGGCCTGGTCGAGCTCGTAGAGGATCATGATCTCTGCCATGCTTCGGTGGTGCGGCACGGCGGCGTTCCATGCACGTTGGGCCCTGACTCTCAAGGCGGAAAAGGGCCAAGCCGGATGGCCTGGCCCTTCAATGTGTCCTGGGACCAATCAGCAGAGCCGGCTATGTGGCCGCCGTCGCGTCACCCAGAGCGGGCATGGTCACACGTAGGTCGGTACGTAGTTCCAGCAGTAAGCCGTGTTGCCATCCTGCCACTGCTGGAGCGAGGATCCGGTGTCCGGTCCGACAATTCCATCGGGAGTTGACCCGATCCTGCTCTGGTAGTCCTTGATCTTGCTGAGGGTGTCGTTTCCGAAGACCCCGTCGGGGTTCAGGATGTTAATTGTCGGGCCATCTATTCGGACCTTCCAGTTGTTATACAGCAACTGAACGCACTTAACCGCCGGGCCGCTGTCGCCATATTGGATGTAGGGAACCCCCGGCTTGGCACTCGCTGACGAGGTGCCCGCCACCAGTAGTGCGGCAGCGCATGCGGCCACTATTCCGCCGCGGAGTGACGACTTCATCTGAACCTCCTGAAAAATTTGCACCACAAGATCACGCCGAAGGTGACTCCGACGTGGGCTGACCCTACTAGGGGCAGGTGTCGAAAAGTAGTCAGGGAGCTTCCGCCAGCAGTCAGTTACAGCGTCTCACGGCGCTGACCTGGGATTTGAGACATGGCTAGCCACCTCAGTTGAGACGTCCCACAAAGCCTGCCTGGGCCTGGTCCAGCTCAAGGAGCACGATGACCCCCGCCATGGTCCGAATGTGCAGGACTGCACGGATGGCCGCATTTTGATTTTCACTGGGTCCGGCCGATGTCTAGTCCGGTTATGTACTCGCTGCGTACGCTCGAAGCCAACTGCTCGTTGGCACGAGAGCCCGGGGGAGACGATGGCTCGCGAGGCAAGTCCTGGCTAGCTCATCGGGTGCCCGCGTGGCCTCGGTATCCACTTCCGAGCGATACCCGGTTGTTCTCAGCTACTCCCCATGAGTGACAGGTGTGCGGCGGCCGACTTGGACAGGCTCTCCAGGATGGCTTTGCCCTTCTCGGCCGTACCGAGTGACGGGCGGCCGATGATGCCGTTCTCGGTGTAGCCGGCCATGCCCAGGGTCAGGAGGTGGGGACGCTCCGGGGCGTCGTGGTCGTCGCCCTCGATGCCGTCGCGGACGAGGTGGGGAGCGCCGTGGAGGAGCAGGGACACTTCCAACTCGCCGCCGTGCATGTCCTCGGCACCTGAGCTCTCCAGGGCGGCCGCTTCGCGGGCCTGGTGCCAGTCCTCCCGAACGGGAAAGAGGGCGACGCGCGGGCTGTCGGTGTTGGCCTCCTGGACGACGTTCGAGAGGACGTAGTTGCCGCCGTGGCCGTTCACGATCAGGAGGCCGGGGACCCCGGACGCCTGGAGGGACTTCCATGTGTCGTTGATCACGGCGTAGAGCGTCGCGGCGCTGATGCTGACGGTGCCCGGCATGTGGGCGTGCTCGTGGGAACAGGACAGCGTGATGGGCGGCAGGAGGAACAGGTCGTAGTCGGCGGCGATCCGCTGGGCGATCAGGCTGGCGACGACGGTGTCCGTGGTGAGCGGCAAGTGGTCGCCGTGCTGCTCGAAGCTGCCGACTGGCAGCACGGCGACCTTGGCGCCGCGCCGGCGTTCGTCTGCGGAGGTGGCGGCCGTGATCAGTGCGTCCGTGGGCCCAGCCTCTCTCATCAGGTCGTCAGCGGTCGAGAGGGTTCGCCGTGCTCATCAGGGTCAAACGACCGGTGAACATGGCTACTTCGGGTATAGCGTGCCAGCGCTGAAGGGCCTTTCCGGCTGCGGACAGCTCGGACATCGTCCGGGCGGACTCGGTGTCGATGGCGATCGAGAGGGCTCGGCCGGCTGCGGCGGCGGCCTGTTCCGGCTCGCCGGACACGGCGTAGGCGCGTGCAAGCCGTGAGAGGTACACGCCCTGGTCGTTGCGGTAGATCGGCGGCAGGGATCGGAGTTCCGCCTCGAACATGCCCACGGCGGTGCGCGGGTCGCCGAAGTCGATCAGGCAGTTCGCACGCTGCATCTCGATGTAGGTCGGCGTGCAGTACGCCAGATCCAGCGCCTCGTCCGCGTGAGAGTCGTCCGGTACGGCGGCGAGTTCGTGGGCCTCGTCGAACTTTGCCTCGGCGAAGCGCGGGTTGCCCATGAGGGCATGGCCCGGGGCCTCCTGCTGTGCGGCCAGAGCGCGGATACGGCGCGTGGCGCCGACCGAACGTTGGGCGGCTCGGGCGAGACTCACGGCCTTCTGGGCATTGCGCTGGGCGGTGGCCTGGTTGCTCTTCCGGAAGAGCACGTAAGCGGCCATGACGTCGTCGCCGCTCTCTTGGGCCCATTCCATAGCGCGGTCTGACCAATAGAGGGCCTCGTTGAAGTCCCCCAGGTCCTGGTTCAGCCAGCCCAGGAACTCGGCGGTGCGGGCGCCGATCGTCAGGAGTTCGTCCCGGGCACGGCCGCCCGTGCTCTGCTGGAGGCGGTCGAGCAGTTCGACGTGTCGGGTCACCGCGTCGAGCGCATGACGGGAGCCGAGCAGGTTGGCGGCCTTGCAGTGGCTGGGCATGACCGTGCGCAGGTGGGCGACGAGGAACTCCGGGTCGATCGGCGCACGGAGGTCCTGGCTGCCGGCGGTCGGCGCCGGAGCGTGGCATCGAGGCTGTGTCGGTGCGCTCATGCAGTCCATTCCCGTGGACGGAACCCGGCTGGGCACGATGACCTGCATCGTCGCCCCGGAGGTGCGGATCGCGAACCGTGAGACCGGGGAGGTGAGGAAGGACCGTGAGGGGCAGACCGTGTACACGGTCGGTGTCGCGGTGCGGCAGGACGGCCGGCGGGCCTCGATCATCGAGATCAGCGCGTCCGGCGAACCGGTCGGCGTCGTGGAGGGCGTGCGGGTGCACGTCACCGGCCTGACCGCCTTCTCGTGGGCGATGGGGGACCGGCACGGCCTGTCCTTCCGCGCTGACACGATCACCCCCGTCCCCGTCCCCGTCCCCGCTCCCGCGTCGGCCTCGCCTAAGGGTGGTGATGCCTGATGAGCACCGTCACCCGCGCGCGGCTCCGGCGTCTGCTGTGTGAGCTCGGTGACCTGGCCGACGAGGTCAACCCGTTCGCCGCCGACAGCAGCGGCGCGCAGCTGTTCGACCAGATCGCGACCCTCGCCGCCAAGGCCGCCGGCCAGGCCCGTGATCTGGAGACCGAGGCCCACAACACCGCGATGAAGAACGGGGGCCGGCCGTGATCCTCGCCCAGCTCCTCTGGGTGGCACTGCTGGCCACGGTGCTCATCCTGCTCGCCACGGCCCCGGGGCTGCGGCGCAGCTACCCCTACATCTGGTGGTGCGTGCTCGGCTACCCGGTCACCGTGATCCGGGTCCGGCTCACCTGGCGTCGGCTGACAACGAACCTCGGCCTCGCGGTGGCCAAGCGTCCCGGGCGGGCGTTGCTCGGCGACCTGGTGGTGAGGGGTGATCCCCTCAAGCCGGTTCCGCCCCGCCTGGGCGTGCCGAAGCTGCGGCGTGGTGGCCTGGACGTGGCGGTGCGGATGCACCCGGGGCAGGTGCCGGACCACTTCCTGTCCGCCGTGGAGGCGCTGACGCACGCCTGGCGGGTTCACGCGGTCCGGCTGTTCTCGGACGAGCGCGGGTTCGTGACCCTGTCGGCTCTGGCCTGGGACCCGCTGTGGGCGCCGGTCGTGCCGTACCAGTTGAAGCAGCGCGTGTTGCGGGCGGTGGTTGGGCTGCTGGAGGACGGCCGGGCCTGGGTGATCGACTTCCGGCGCGCGCCGCACTGGCTGATCGTCGGCGCGACCCGCTCGGGCAAGTCCACCCTGATCGCCTCCCTGGTGAAGGAACTTGCCCCGCAGCGGGTCGCCCTGTTCGGCATCGACCTCAAGGGCGGCATTGAGCTCTCGCTGTTCGAGGACCGCTTGTCGGCGCTGGCGTCCACCCGGGCCGAGGCGGCGAGGCTCCTGGCCGAACTGGTCGCTGAGACTGAGGCGCGGATGCAGTTGTGCCGATCGGTCGGGGCCCGGTCGATCTGGGACCTGCCCGCCAAGGCCCGGGTGCTGCCTGTCGTCCTGATCGTCGACGAGGTCGCGGAGCTGTACCTGATAGCCACGCGGGAGGACAAGGCAGAGGTCGGCGAGATCTCCACGAACCTCCTGCGCCTGTCCCAGCTCGGTGCGGCCCTCGGAGTCCACCTGATTATCGCGGGGCAACGCGTCGGCTCGGACCTCGGCCCCGGGGTCGCGGCCCTGCGGGCGCAGTTGGCCGGCCGGGTCTGCCACCGGGTGAGCGACGCGGGGACGGCGGAGATGGCGCTCGGCGACCTCAACAAGGACGCCTTGGAGGCTGCGCAACGGATCACCCTCGCCGAGCAGGGCGTCGCGATCACCGCCGACACCGACGGTCGGTGGACCCGGGCCCGCTCCATCCACGTCACTCCCGACCAGGCTCGTCCCCCCGGCCGAGCCACCGCACACATGGCTCGGCCGGGGCCCGGCGACCCCTGGCCCTGGAGACACCCGCCATGACTCGTAACAACCCCTACACCGACCCCACCGCACGCCGCGCCCTCCTCGACCGGGAGGCGCGGCTGCGCCAACTACCGTTCATCGATCGCGACTTGGTCCGCCTCGGCGAGATGTCGGACCTCAACCGCTGGCTCGACCAGATCCGCGCCACCGGCGGCTGCGCCCAACCGATCTACCTCACCGGCAGCACCACCACCCTCGACGCCGAGACCGGCGAGGTCCTGCGCCACTACTCGACCGGCACCGAACCCGGCGGCCGGCTCCCGGTCCGCTGCCGCAACCGCCGGGCCACCCGCTGCGCACCCTGCTCCCGCGAGCACAGCGGCGACACCTTCCACGTGGTCCGCTCCGGCCTCATCGGCGGCAAGGGCGTCCCCGACACCGTGCGGACGCACCCGCGTCTGTTCGTCACCCTGACCGCGCCTTCGTTCGGCCCGGTCCACCGCGCCGACGACTGCCACCCCGCCCGGCGCCGACGCTGCGAACACGGCGGCCACCACGGCTGCGGCCGAACCCACCCCGACACGGACCCGCTCATCGGACAGCCGCTCTGCGCCGACTGCTACGACTACCCCGGCCACATCCTGTGGAACGTCATGGCCCCGGCGTTATGGAAGGCCTTCCGCGACAACCTCTACCACCACATCGCCGCAGGGGCTGGCGTAGGCCGGACGCAGGTGCGCACCCTGGTTCGGGTCTCGGCCACCAAGGTCGCCGAGTACCAGAAGCGCGGCGCCGTCCACTTCCACGCCGTCATCCGCTTCGACGGGCCCGACGGACCCACATCGCCGCCCCCGCCCTGGGCCACCCCGGACCTCCTCCTGGAGACGGTCCACTCCGCGGCTTCCGCCGTCGCGCTGCCGTGCCCCGACTCGGAGGCTTACAGCGGCGGACGGCTCAGCTTTGGTACTCAGCTCGACGCGCATCCCCTCACCAACGGGGACGGCGGACGGCTCACGGACGACGCGGTAGCCGCCTACGTCGCCAAATACACCAGCAAGAGCGCCGAAACCGCCGGTGCCGCCGACCGCCGCATCACGTCGCTGGCAGAGATACGGACGCTGCGCGTCAACCCGCACGTCAGGGCCCTCATCGCCACCGCCTGGCGCCTCGGGGGCCTGCCCGAACTGCGCCACCTACGCCTGCGCACCTGGGCCCACATGCTCGGATACCGCGGCCACTGCCTCACCAAGACCCGCGCCTACTCCACCACCTACGGCCAACTCCGTGCCGCCCGTGCCGAACACGCCCGCGCCGTCGCCGCCGGCCGGGACCTGTACGCCGACTGGGACACCGGGACGACGGTCGACGCCGCATGGCGCTTCGTCGGGTCCGGCCACAGTCCGGGGGAAGCGCTCATCGCTGCGGGTATCGCGGAGGACCTTACGACCAACCGTGAGGTGGCCCGCGACGCCGCGGGGCTCTCTGGCCGGCGCCGGGAAGTGCCGTGACGGTTCGTCCCGCCACGCCGGGCACGACCCCTCTGGCGGGAAGCTCTGCCGAGCGGGCGTCGGAGCAAGCGCGCGCGCCGGTCATCAGGAGCGAGATCGTCATCGTGGACGACGAAGGCAACAAGGAGCCCTACGACCCGACGCGGCACTGACGACGACAGCCCCCGGCTCTGATGTCGGGGGCTGTCGCACGTCTCCTTGTCTGTTCAGAGCTTTCCGGCGAAGTGGTCTTCCTTGATGACCAGGCGGTCCCGGTAGTCCTTGGGGATCATGAGCCTCAGCTTCACCTCGGGTGCGCGCTGGCCCTTGATTTTGGTGCGGGTGACCTCGCAGCGGACGCCCACCCTCAGGAGGTCGGCCGACATGGCCTCGATGCCGCCTTCCTCCCAGGTCTGTCGGAACGTCTTGCCGTTGGCCACGTTCACCCACCGGTCTTCCGTGGTCGCGGGGTCGATCTCCCCGAGCTCAGCGATCAGTTTGTCCAGGGTCTCCTCAGCCTGCTCGCGGGTGAATCGGGTCTTCGAGAACCGGCCGCCGGGCTCAAGTTCCTTCATGTAATAGGCGACGGACTCTTCAAGCTGGGCCACCTTCGCGCGGGCCTCGGCGCCTCGCGCGTACTCCCGGACCTGTACAGGCTCGTCGCCGAGGACGGACAGCACGTCACTGACGAGCTTGGCGTTGATCGCATCAGGGTTGGGGGAGCCCAGGCCTCCGGCCTTGCATCCCTGGCACCGCAGGTACGCGTACATCCGGTCTTTGACGCGGTTCCTCTGCACGGTCATGTTCGTCTTGCAGTCGGCGCAGATGAAGACGCCGAGGAACTTCGTAGCGCTGCCCGGCTGCCGCTGAGGCTGGTTCTTGCTGCGCTTGTCGAGGTCGGCCTGGAACTCGTAGAACTCGTCGTCCTCGAAGATCGCCTCGGCGACCCTGATGGGCTTCCCGTTCTTGTCCAGGACGAGCTTGGACCGGCGGACGCCGCCCGTCTTGTCCTCCTCGACGCGGTAGCCCATCAGCGCCGGGTTGCGCAGTTGGCGGCGGAGGGTGGTGGGGGTGAGGCCGTCGCTGGCGAGACCGGCGCGCTTGAGCAGCGTGACCATGCGGCGGGCGGACACGCCGCGGCGGGCCAGGCGCCGGCACCAGTGCAGGGCCTTGTGGGCGTCGGCCTCTATAACAAGGACGACGTTCCCGTCCTCGTCCTCGGCCGTGGTGTAGCCGAAAGCCGGCTTGCCGACGATCCAGGCGGACTGGGTCTTGGCGTAGTCCCAGAGGCTCGCGACGCGCGTGCTCGTGTTGGTGGCCTCGATCTCCGCGATGCCGCCGATCAGCGTGACCATGATCTCGCCGACCACGGTGGTCAGGTCGATCGAGTCGTGCTTGGAGACCAGGTTCTTCCCGTACTTCAGCGCCCAGTCGATCATCGCGTTCAGGTCGGAGAGCCGACGGATGAAGCGGTCGAGCTTCCAGAACAGGAGGACGTCGAACTCCGGCGCCCGGTTGTTCAGCCAGTCGCCCAGCTGCTTCCGCTTCCACGGCGGCACCTTCGTCGCGGAGACGTTGAGGTCGCTGGCGACGCCGACGACGCGGCAGCCCCGGCTCAGGGCCTCGCGGCGAAGGTCGAGCTCCTGGCGGACGGGGGAGGTGGTGTCCTCCGTCAGCACGGACAGCCGGACGGAGAGCAGCGCCCGGGGCGCGTCCGCCGGAAGTGCGGCCTCGGCTCTCTTCAGCTCTTCCAACAGGGCCAGATCCGCGGCGGTCCACTCGGCTTCGACCGTGTACGCCTTCTGTTGCGCGCTGCGTGCTGTGCGGGTGCGCTTCGCCATGCCGGTGACCCCTGTCGACAGTTTTAGACCTGTCGCCATTTAGCCGCAGATGGACCTCCAGATCCAGCCGGCAAGAAGTTGCTGCCGCTGAGCGTCGTCAACAAGTAGTCCTTTCGCGCGCCGCGACCCCCGGTCGGACCCGTTCCGGCCGGGGGTCGTCGGTGTGCGGCTGACCAGGGGCGGAACGAGGGGGGTGGCGGGGCGCGTACCCTTTGAGGTGACAGAGTCCGGACAGCGGCGGCAGCCGCCGCGCCGGACGGGGACAACTGACTAAGGACTGAGCGACCCTGGCACGCCGTACGCCCGACGGTCCGCCGCCCGCGCCCACGGTGCAGCGGATCCGTCTCCGCTACACGAAGCGCGGCCGGCTCCGCTTCACCAGCCACCGCGACTTCCAGCGCGCCTTCGAGCGCGCTCTTCGCCGGTCCGCCGTGCCGATGGCCTATTCGGCCGGCTTCACTCCGCACCCGAAGGTGTCCTACGCCAACGCGGCCCCGACCGGGGTGGCGAGCGAGGCGGAGTACCTGGAGATCGGCCTGGCCGCTCTCCGCGACCCCGAGGAGCTGCGGGCGCAGCTGGACGGGTCGCTGCCGACCGGCCTGGACGTGATCGACGCGGTCGAGGTCCGGACGCCGAACTTCGTGGAGCGCCTGGAAGCCTCCGAGTGGCTGGTCCGGCTGGACGGTGTCGAGCCGCAGGAGGCGGCCCGCGCGGTCGCGGTGTTCCTCGCCGCGGAGCGGGTGGAGGTGGAACGCCTGACCAAGAACGGCGTGCGGGTATTCGACGCGCGCGGTGCGGTGGCGGCGCTCGACGTTCTCCCGCCGCAGGTCGACGGCGGTGCGGACACGGTGGTCGAAGCGGACCGCGATGTTCGGACCGGCCGTCCCTGTGCGATACTGCGCCTGGTAGTACGACACGCCACACCCGCCGTACGACCCGACGACGTATTGTCCGGTCTCCGTGCGACGGCCGACCTGGCGCCGCCGGTCCCCGCAGAGGTGACCAGGCTGGCGCAGGGGCCGCTCGACGAGGGGACCGGCACGGTGACCGACCCGCTGGCGCTCGACCGCGCCGCGGCCCCGGCCGGCTGACCGCCGCCAGGGTTCGCGGGGCCGCGTCCGCCTGACGGGCGGAGGCCGGGTCCAGTGCCTCACTGGACCCGACGGTCCTCCAGGTTCCCGCGGCTCCCCAGGGGAGCGAGCGTCGTCGCAGCACAGGCCGGCCACCTGAGGCCCGCCGACCAGGACGGTCGGTGGGCCCGGGAACCCCGTCCGGGAGCCACCCGGGGTTGGGGAACGGCGCAGCTTGGGAAAACCTCAGAAGACTGGTCAGACCAGAAGACTTTTCGACACCCCGCTGAGCGTGGGGCGCCGAGCGAGACTACGAGCCCCTGTGCGGCCTCGCGTCCGCGCGGCGGCACCGTGAAAGGGTCCGGGCCGAGCATCGTCGCGATGCCGGTCGGCCACCGGTGCCGTGCCGTGCCCGGATGTGGAGCCCGGGGGCCTGACGGGAGATCCACCCGCATGCTCGATAACACCGATCCGCAGCAGAACGCGGCAACGGAACAGAACGAGAACGCCGCGAACGGCGGCGAGGGCGCGTCCGCGCCGCCGCGTCGCCGTCGCCGTGCGGTGTCCCGCCCGGCGGGCACCCCGCAGGGCGCGGCCGCCGAGACGGCCGAGACGGTCATCCCGGCCGAGGCGCCGACGGCGGAGACTGCTCCGGCCGTCGCCCCGGAGGCGGCTCCGGCGGCCGAGAAGCCGGTTCGGGCCCGCCGCACCCGCAAGCGCGCCGAGGCCCCCGCCGGGGCGCCGGAGGCGACCCCGAGCGTGGCCGCCGAGGCGCCCGCCGTCGAGAAGACGGCCGAGAAGGCGACCGAGGAGACGGTCGAGAAGGCCGCTGAGCCGGCCGCCGAGAAGGACGAGAAGGCGGAGAAGCCGGTTCGGGCCCGCCGCACCCGCAAGCGCGCCGAGGCCCCCGCCGGGGCGCCGGCCGCCGCTGAGGTCCCGGCCGCTGAGCCGGCCGTCGCGGCGCCCGCCGTCGAGGCCCCCGCCGCCGAGCCGGTCGCCGAGGAGGCCCCCGCGGCTCCGGCCCGCCGGGCCCGTCGTCGCCGCGTGGTCGAGGCCGCGCCGGTCGTCGAGGCCCCGGTCGAGGAGCCGGCCGTCGAGGAGCCCGCCGAGGAGGAGCCGGTCGAGGAGGCCGTGGCCGTCCAGCCCGAGCCGGTCGTCCGGCCCGAGCCGGCCGCCGAGCCGACCCACCGGGTGCGCCGCCGTGCGGTCCGCCCGTCCACCGCGATCTTCCAGGCCCCGGTGTTCCAGGAGCCGGCCCCCTTCGTCGCGCCCGCCGCGCAGCAGCAGCCCGCGACCGCGGCCGCGCCGGCGTCGGCGCCGGTCGAGGCCCCGGCCGCCGAGCGCGAGGAGGACGAGTTCGAGTACAGCGGCGTCGGCCGCCGCCGCCGGGTGCGCACCTCGGTGCGGGTGCAGCCGCCGAGCCGTTCGAAGGCCGCCGAGAAGGCCAAGGCCGCGGAGAAGGCCAAGTCGGCCGAGAAGGCCGTCGAGAAGGCCGCGGTCGTCCAGAAGGCCAAGGTCGTCGAGAAGGCCGCCGAGGCCCCGGTCGAGGCGCCCGCCGTCGAGGCCCCCGTCGCCGGTCCGGAGACCGAGGGCGAGTGGGAGGACGACGGCCGTCCGTCGCGCCGTCGCCGCCGGGGTGGCCGTCGCCGTCGCCGTGGCGAGGCCGAGGAGTTCGAGGCCGAGGTCGTCGAGACCGGGCAGCCCGCCGCCGAGGAGTCGGCCGCGGACGTCGAGGAGGAGGGCGAGGAGGACGACGACCTGGCCGCCGGTCTGTCCTCGTCCCGTCGCCGTCGTCGCCGTCGCCGCCGCAGCGGTGAGGCCGGCGCCGTCGAGGTCGCCGAGACCACCGAGGACGGCGTCCGCACGGTGGTGAAGGTGCGCGAGCCGCGCCGCCGTTCCACCGAGCCGTCCTTCGACCCGGACGAGGTGCAGTCCATCAAGGGCTCGACCCGCCTGGAGGCGAAGAAGCAGCGCCGCCGCGAGGGCCGCGAGCTGGGCCGCCGCCGGGTGCCGATCATCACCGAGGCCGAGTTCCTGGCCCGCCGCGAGTCGGTCGAGCGCGTCATGGTGGTGCGCCAGAACGGCCAGCGGACCCAGATCGGCGTCCTGGAGGACGGCGTGCTGGTCGAGCACTACGTCAACAAGGAGCAGGCCACCTCGTACGTCGGCAACGTCTACCTGGGCAAGGTCCAGAACGTGCTGCCGTCGATGGAGGCCGCCTTCGTCGACATCGGCAAGGGCCGCAACGCCGTGCTGTACGCCGGCGAGGTCAACTTCGGTGCGCTGGGCGGCCACGGCGGCCCGCGCCGGATCGAGTCGGTGCTGAAGTCCGGCCAGTCCGTGCTGGTGCAGGTCTCCAAGGACCCGATCGGCCACAAGGGCGCCCGTCTGACCAGCCAGATCTCGCTGCCCGGCCGCTACCTGGTGTACGTGCCCGAGGGCTCGATGACCGGCATCTCGCGCAAGCTCCCCGAGAACGAGCGTGCCCGGCTGAAGCAGATCCTCAAGAAGATCGTCCCGGACGACGCGGGCGTCATCGTGCGCACCGCCGCCGAGGGCGCCTCCGAGGAGGAGCTGACCCGCGACGTCCAGCGGCTGCAGCAGCAGTGGGAGGACATCCAGAAGAAGGCCGCGACCGGCAACGCCCCCGCGCTGCTGTACGGCGAGCCGGACATGACCGTCCGGGTCGTCCGCGACATCTTCAACGAGGACTTCACCAAGGTCATCGTCTCCGGCGACGAGGCGTGGAGCACCATCCACGACTACGTCTCCAACGTGGCCCCGGACCTCGCCGAGCGGCTCCAGCGGTGGACCTCCGAGGTGGACGTGTTCGCCACCTACCGGATCGACGAGCAGCTGATGAAGGCGCTGGACCGCAAGGTCTGGCTGCCCAGCGGCGGTTCGCTGGTGATCGACCGCACCGAGGCGATGGTCGTCATCGACGTCAACACCGGGAAGTTCGTCGGCCAGGGCGGCAACCTGGAGGAGACGGTCACCCGCAACAACATCGAGGCGGCCGAGGAGATCGTGCGCCAGCTGCGGCTGCGCGACCTCGGCGGCATCATCGTGATCGACTTCATCGACATGGTGCTGGAGTCCAACCGGGACCTGGTGCTGCGCCGCCTGCTGGAGTGCCTGGGACGGGACCGGACCAAGCACCAGGTGGCCGAGGTCACCTCGCTGGGCCTGGTCCAGATGACCCGCAAGCGGGTCGGCCAGGGCCTGCTGGAGTCCTTCTCCGAGTCGTGCGTGCACTGCAACGGCCGCGGCGTGATCGTCCACATGGAGCAGCCGAGCGCCCACGTCCACGCCCCGGCCGTGTCGGCCGAGGCGGCCTCGGGCGGCGGCAAGCGCCGTCGCCGGGGCAAGGGCGGGGCGGTCCAGGAGGAGCCGCAGGCCGTCGAGGTCGAGGTGGCCGAGGCCGTCGTCGAGCTGCCGGCCGAGCCGGTGCGCGAGGAGATCGAGGGCCAGCTGGCCCTGGAGGTCCCGGGTGCCGAGGAGCCGGCCGCGGAGGAGGCCCCGGCCGCCCCGGCGGACCTGGTCGAGATCCCGGCCGCCCCGGCGGCTCCGGCCGGCCGCACCCGCCGCCGCGCGGTGCGCAAGGCGACGGCTCCGGCCGGCGTGCCGGGCGAGGCCGAGATCGTGGTGCTGCAGGCGCGGGCCGACGCGGCCCTGGAGGCGGCCCTGGAGGCCGCCGCCCCGGCCGCCGTGGCCCCCGAGGCCGTGGAGGCCGTGGAGGCCGCCACCGAGGCGCCGGCCGAGCCGGTGGCGGTCGAGGAGGCCGTGGTCGTCGAGGCCGCCGCCCCGGAGGCCGTCGAGGCTCCGGCGGAGGAGGCCGCGGCGACCGGGACCCCGGCCGCCGAGGCCGAGGAGCCGGCCGCGGAGGAGGCCCCGGCGCCCAAGAAGCGGGCCGCCCGCAAGACCGCCGCGAAGAAGACCGCCGCCAAGAAGACGACCACGGCGGCCAAGAAGACCACCGCCCGCAAGACCGCGACCAAGCGGACGAGCGCGGCGGCCAAGAAGGCGGCGGCCGCCGAAGGTGATACGGCGGCCGAGTAGTGCCCACGCGCCCGGGGCGGGACTTCTCCCGCCCCGGGCCGTACGGGCCGGTTTGCCCCCGGGGCGGCCGGTCCGTATTCTTGACCACTGGCGTGTCTACGCCACGCTCCCGAGCACATCACCTTCCCGAGGCGCCGCGTTCGCGCGGCACGGGCGGGGAGAGGCCCCTGTGTCCGTACCCAGGTGGCTGGCGTCGGGGGTTCAGACCGAGTAAGGAAAGCAGGTACCGCATGTACGCGATCGTTCGCGCAGGCGGCCGCCAGCACAAGGTCGCCGTCGGCGACGTGCTGGAGATCGACCGTATCGAGGCCAAGCCGGGTGACTCGGTCGAGCTCTCGACCATCCTGATCGTCGACGGCGAGGCCGTCACCTCGGACCCGTGGGTCCTGGCCGGCGTGAAGGCTCACGCCGAGGTGGTCGACCAGACCAAGGGTGACAAGATCGTCATCCTGCGCTACAAGAACAAGACCGGCTACCGCCGTCGCCAGGGTCACCGTCAGAAGCACACCGCGGTGCGCATCACCAGCATCGACTCGGTCAGCAAGTAAGGGGATAGCGAGATATGGCACACAAGAAGGGCGCAAGCTCTACCCGTAACGGCCGTGACTCGAACGCCCAGCGCCTCGGCGTGAAGCGCTTCGGCGGCCAGGTCGTCTCCGCCGGCGAGATCCTCGTCCGCCAGCGCGGCACCCACTTCCACCCGGGTGCGGGCGTCGGTCGCGGTGGCGACGACACGCTGTTCGCGCTGAACGCCGGTGCGGTGCAGTTCGGCACCCGCCGCGGCCGCAAGGTCGTCAACATCGTGGCCGTCGAGGCCTGAGTCACACCAGACTCACAGTGAAGGGTGGGCCGGGATGATCCGGTCCACCCTTCGCGCTTTACGCAGGTAGAAGCAGACTTTCGCACACTGGAGGCACACCATGACCACCTTCGTGGACCGCGTCGAACTTCACGTCGCCGCGGGTAACGGGGGCCACGGCTGCGCCTCCGTGCACCGGGAGAAGTTCAAGCCGCTCGGCGGCCCGGACGGCGGCAACGGCGGGGAGGGCGGCAGCGTCATCCTCACCGTCGACGCGCAGATCACCACCCTGCTCGAGTACCACCACTCGCCCAAGCGCAAGGCCACCAACGGCAAGCCCGGCGCGGGCGGCCACCGCACCGGCGCGGACGGCGAGGACCTCGTCCTGCTGGTGCCGGACGGCACCGTGGTGCTGGACAGGCAGGGCAACGTGCTGGCCGACCTGGTCGGGCACGGCACCAGCTTCGTCGCCGCCCAGGGCGGCCGCGGCGGCCTCGGCAACGCGGCGCTGGCCTCGGCCCGCCGCAAGGCGCCCGGCTTCGCGCTGCTCGGCGAGCCCGGCGAGGCCCGGGACATCGTCATGGAGCTCAAGTCCGTCGCCGACGTGGCCCTGGTGGGCTACCCGAGCGCCGGCAAGTCCTCGCTGATCTCGGTGCTCTCCGCGGCCAAGCCGAAGATCGCGGACTACCCGTTCACCACCCTGATCCCCAACCTCGGCGTGGTCACCGCGGGCGACACCGTCTACACCATCGCCGACGTGCCCGGCCTGATCCCCGGCGCCAGCCAGGGCCGCGGCCTCGGCCTGGAGTTCCTGCGGCACGTCGAGCGCTGCTCGGTGCTGGTGCACGTGCTGGACTGCGCCACCCTGGAGCCCGGCCGCGACCCGCTGACCGACCTGGAGACCATCGAGGCCGAGCTGGCCGAGTACGGCGGCCTGGACGAGCGCCCGCGCCTGGTCGCGCTCAACAAGGTGGACGTGCCGGACGGCCAGGACATCGCCGACCTCACCCGGGAGTCCCTGGAGGAGCGCGGCTACCGGGTGTTCGAGGTCTCCGCGGCCTCCCGCAAGGGCCTGCGCGAGCTGAGCTTCGCGCTGGCGCAGATCGTCGCCGAGGCGCGCGCGGCCAAGCCGGTCGAGGAGTCGACCCGGATCGTGCTGCGCCCCAAGGCCGTTGACGACGCCGGCTTCACCATCACCGAGGAGGACGGCGCCTTCCGCATCCGCGGCACCAAGCCGGAGCGCTGGGTCCGCCAGACCGACTTCTCCAACGACGAGGCCGTCGGCTACCTCGCCGACCGGCTGGCCCGCCTCGGCGTCGAGGACAAGCTGTGGAAGGTCGGGGCGCACGAGGGCGACACCGTCATCATCGGCCCGGACGAGAACGCCGTCGTCTTCGACTGGGAGCCGACCATGGCCGCCGGCGCCGAGATGCTCGGCCGTCGCGGTGAGGACCACCGCTTCGAGAACCCGCGCCCGGCGGTCGACCGCCGCCGCGAGAAGCAGAAGGGCAAGGACGCGGCCGAGGCCGAGTTCCTCGCCTTCGAGGCGCTCTCCAGCGGCCGTCAGGCCTCCATCGAGGGCGACGACGAGGACTGATCGGACGGGCCCCCGGGCCCCCGGGCCTACCGGCACGAGCGGCCCCCGCCACCCTTCGAGGTGGCGGGGGCCGCTCGCGTGCTCACGGCCGACGGGACGTCACTTCGTCCAGGAGGCCTGGAGCTTCAGCAGGTCGGTGAGGTCGGTGTAGCCGACCGCGACCGGGGCGGTGCCGGTGGTGGCGATGATGATGCAGCCCTTGGCCTCGACGCCCTTCGTGACGCCCTGGAACTTCGCCCCCGTGCACTTGGGCAGCGGGTTGGCGGCGTTCATGACGTTCAGGCCCTTCTGGCCGGTGTTGTCGAAGACGACGAACTTCGAGTCCGGGGCGGTGAAGGAGAGGCTGGCGTCCCCGAGGTTCTTGATGGTGTAGCTCACGTACATCGGGGTGCGGCCCTCCAAACCGGTGGTGGGGACCTTCGCGGCGGTCAGCTCCTGGAGCGAGCCGGCCTCGACACCGGTGACGGTGATCTCCAGCTTGGTGGCGACCTTGGAGGTCTTGTCGGCGAAGTCCACGGTCGCGGGCCGGCCGACCTTCACCGCGGTGGCGGCCGCGGGCACGGCGCCGCCCGCACCACCGCCCGCCGCGCCGGCCGTCCCGGCACCGCCCGTGGCACCGGCCGTCCCGGCCCCGGGGGCCGCGCTGGTCGGGGCCGCGGTCGAACCGCCGGTCGCCGCACCGCCCGTGGCCGAACCGCCGGTCGCGGCCCCGGAGGCGGCGGTGGTCGGCGCCGGCGCCGCGCCGGTGGCGCCGCCCGCCCCGGCCGGGGTGTCCGTGTTGTCCGGACCGCAGGCCGCGAGCGACAGGGCGGTGGCCGCCGCCAGGGCGGCGACGGTCAGCTTGGTTGTGTACGAACGCATGGTGCGCTTTCTCCCGGGCGCGCGGCCGCGAACCGTTGCCGGCCTGCCCAGTGCGGCGCCGCCCCGATGACAGGAACGTCGAAGACGAATGGGTTCAGCGGGCAAGAAGCCGTCCCCCGATCTGGCTTGCGGTCAGGGACCATACCAGCCATCCGGGTTGGCGGCCGGGCTGTGGCGACGCCGTGACCAGGGCGGGTCCAGCCGGTGAAACACCCTGCGGGCGACCTGCGCGGATCGCGTAGATTTCGGGGGTGGCGGCCCCGGGCCGGGCCCGCCGCACCCGCACCACACCGGAAGGGCGTACAGCGAGATGAGCGAGGACTCACTGCGCGAGGAGGTGCTGACCGCGCGGCGGATCGTCGTCAAGGTCGGCTCCTCCTCGCTCACCACGGCGGCCGGCGGCCTGGACGCCGACCGGGTCGACGCCCTGGTGGACGCGCTCGCCAAAGCACGCAGCCGCCCGGAGGCGCCCGAGGTCGTCCTCGTCTCCTCCGGCGCCATCGCCGCCGGGCTCGCCCCGCTCGGCCTGGACCGGCGGCCCAAGGACCTGGCCCGCCAGCAGGCCGCCGCCAGCGTCGGCCAGGGCCTGCTGGTCGCCCGCTACACCGCCTCCTTCGCCCGGTACGGCATCCGGGTCGGCCAGGTGCTGCTCACCGCCGAGGACGCCAGCCGGCGCGCCCACTACCGCAACGCCTACCGCACCCTCGACCAGCTGCTGGCGATGGGGGCGATGCCGATCGTCAACGAGAACGACACCGTCGCCACCGCCGAAATCAAGTTCGGGGACAACGACCGGCTGGCCGCGCTGGTCGCCCACCTGGTCCGGGCCGACCTGCTCGTGCTGCTCTCCGACGTGGACGGCCTCTACGACGGCGACCCGGCCCGCCCCGGCAGCAGCCGGATCGACCGGGTGAGCGGCCCACACGACCTCGACGGCGTCGAGATCGGCAGCGCGGGCAAGGCCGGCGTCGGCACCGGCGGCATGGTCACCAAGGTCGAGGCGGCCCGGATCGCCACCGGCGCGGGCATCCCGGTGGTGCTCACCGCCGCCAGCCAGGCCGCCGACGCGCTGGCCGGCCGGCCCACCGGCACCCTCTTCCTGCGCACCGGCAGCCGCACCTCCGACCGGATGCTCTGGCTGGCCCACGCGAGCAGCCCGCGCGGCGCCCTGCACCTGGACGCGGGCGCCGTCACGGCCGTCGTCTCCGGCGGCGCCTCGCTGCTGCCCGCCGGGGTCACCAAGGTCGACGGGGAGTTCACCGCGGGTGATCCGGTGGACCTTCTTGCCGAAAACGGCCACATCGTGGCGCGCGGACTGGTCAACTTTGATGCGAGGGAGTTGCCCCGCCTGCTCGGCCGGTCCACCCGCGACCTGGCCCAGGAGTTCGGCGCCGCGTACGAGCGTGAGGTCGTCCACCGCGACGACCTGGTCGTTCTGCGCGGCTGACCGGCCGGTGTGCCGGTGCCGGCCCGTCGGCGGAGTGCGGTCGGTGGACCGCTGCGTACGGGGAGAGGCCCGGCCGCGGGCGAGGAGGGGCGCAGCCGTACCGGTCGGCCGCGGGCCGGCGGGGCCGGTGTGGGGGACGACACGACATCGCCGAACAGGAGGCCGCCGGTGGAACGCAGGCGCGAGGCAGCGCTGACCGCAGGGACGGCGGGCCGGCGGCTGACCAGCATCGACGGCGGCCGCGGGGACGGCCCCGCCGAGCCGGCCGGTCCGCCGCCGCAGGGGCCCGGCGGGGTGCGCGGGCTGCGGCCGCGGCGTGCCGACGCGGGGGAGCCGCCCACCGTGCCCGAGCAGGCCCGGCTCTGGCACGTGGTGCTGAGCGTGTCCGGGCAGGTCACCCCGCTGTCCTCGCTGCGCGCCTCGCTGGAGCGGCTGGCGCACGACCACTCGTTCTTCCTCACCGCCCGCTACGCCGCCGACCACGCCGAGATCCGGTACTGGGAGCAGGCCCGGGACCTGCACGACGCGGCGGCGATCGCGCTGCGGCTGTGGGGCGAGCACAAGGTCACCGCGAACCTGCCGCCGTGGGAGATCGTCGGCCTGGAGGTGGTCGACCGGGCGACGTACCACAAACGGGTGGCGGAGGGCTTCGGCGATCCGCCGCCGCACCTGGGCGGGGTGCACCCGTACTGAGCGTCCGGACGCCGTCTCACCGGGCGAAATGGCCGCTCGGCGGGCTCGGCGCAGTCGCTACCCTTGGCGCATGACCAGCGACCTCGCCACCGCCGACAGCCCCGTCCTCGCCGTAGCGCGCCGAGCCCGGGAGGCGGCCGCCGCGCTCGCCCCGCTGCCGCGTAAGGCGAAGGACGCCGCGCTGCTGGCGATCGCGGACGCCCTGGTGGCCCGCAGTGCCGAGATCACCGCCGCCAACGCCGAGGACGTGGCCCGGGCCCGCGAGGCCGGCACCGCCGAGTCGGTGATCGACCGGCTGCGCCTCGACGACGAGCGGATCGCCGCGATCGCGTCCGACGTGCGCGACGTCGTCGGCCTGCCCGACCCGGTCGGCGAGGTGCTGCGCGGCTACACGCTGCCCAACGGCCTGGACGTGCGCCAGGTGCGGGTGCCGCTCGGCGTGGTCGGCATCATCTACGAGGCCCGGCCGAACGTCACGGTGGACGCCGCCGCGCTCTGCCTCAAGTCCGGCAACGCGGTGCTGCTGCGCGGCTCCGCCTCCGCCTACCGCTCCAACACCGCGCTGGTCGCCGTCCTGCGGGACGCCGTCGCCGAGGCCGGGCTGCCCGCCGACGCCGTCCAGCTCGTCCCGGGCGAGAGCCGGGACTCCGTCCAGGAGCTGATGCGCGCCCGCGGCCTGGTCGACGTGCTGATCCCGCGCGGCGGCGCCTCGCTGATCCGCACCGTGGTCGAGGGCTCGACCGTGCCGGTGATCGAGACCGGCACCGGCAACTGCCACGTCTACGTGGACGCGCAGACCGACCTGGCGATGGCCGTCGGCATCCTGCTGAACTCCAAGGCGCAGCGGGTCAGCGTCTGCAACGCCGCCGAGACGCTGCTGGTCCACCAGGACGTCGCGGACGCCTTCCTGCCGCTCGCGCTGGCCGCGCTCGCCGAGGCCGGGGTGACCGTGCACGGCGACGACGCGGTGCTCAAGGCCGCCGAGGGCGGTGCCGCGACCGTGGTGCCCGCCACCGACGAGGACTGGGGCGCCGAGTACCTCTCGTACGACCTGGCCGCGGCCGTGGTGCCCTCGCTGGACGCCGCCGTCGAGCACATCCGCCGCTGGTCCTCCGGCCACACCGAGGCGATCGTCACCACCTCGCAGGCCGCCGCCCGTCGCTTCACCCGGCTGGTCGACTCGACCACGGTGGCCGTCAACGCCTCCACCCGCTTCACCGACGGCGGGGAGTTCGGCTTCGGCGCGGAGATCGGCATCTCCACCCAGAAGCTGCACGCCCGTGGCCCGATGGGCCTGCCCGAGCTGACCAGCACCAAGTACATCGTCACTGGTGACGGGCACGTGCGCGGCGAGGCGACGCAGACCGTGGGCGGGGCCGCGGACGCCCGCTGAGCGGGACCCGGGCGGCGGGCCGGGGCGGCCCGGACCGCCGCGCGTCACACGTGTGACGGACCAACTGCGATGAGCCACAGACAAATCGTCCGCCCGGTAATACGCTGAATCCGTGGCTGACGATGTGGGGGGCTTGCCGTACCCCGACGGCGCCGACCACGGTGGTGCGGACGACGAGTTCGCCACCGTGGTCTTCGATGAGGCCTTCGTCCGATCCGCCGCCGTGCACGAGCCGACGGCCAAGGAGCGGCAGCTCGCCGCCGCCGAGGCCAGGTTCGAGCCGGACACCGCGGGCCCGGGCTGGGGCTATGACGTCACGCCCGGGGACGGGCTGCCGCTGGAGCTGCGCCCGTACCCGAGCGGACTCGACGACGACCGCCTCTACCCGGATCCCTGGTCGGGCCCCGGCCGGGCGACCGGCCGCCCCGGTCGGCGCCGGGGCCGGCGCAGCTACGACCCGGTGCCCGGGCGCGGGCGGTACGTGGCCCAGCAGCGCTGGCACCGGCCGGTGGCGTGGGTGCTGGCCGTGATCATGGGCGTGAGCCTGGTGGCGGTCGCGGTCGCGGCGATCTACCAGGGCGTGGGCGGCTCCTCCGGCGCGCCCCGGCGCCCGGAGTCCGGCAGCAGCAGCCCCGGGACCGATCCGAGGCCCGCGCCGGCCGAGCCTTCGCTCGTGGTCACCGCACCCGCGGGGTGACGTCGTAGGGGTGGTGCGCGCCGGGGCGGGCGGTCGCCGGGCGTTCCCGGGAATCTGTGTGAACACCCTCGTGGCGGGGCGCGGATGCGCCTTACCCTGGTGTCATGGGTGACCCGCGAGAGCCTCCTGAGGGTGCGCCCGACGGTGGTTCCGGCAACGAGGACGAATACCGGTCCGTCGTGTTCGACGAATCGTTCGTCCGGGCTGCCCGGATCCAGGAGCTGTCCGCCCGGGAGCGGCTGGCCGGGTCCTTCGGCCGGGCCACCCGCCCGCGGGTGCGGCTCGGTCCGCTGGGCACCGTGCCGCGGCAGGCGCTCGCCCTGCTGCTGCTCATCCTGCTGGCCTTCGGGGCCGCGGTGTACTTCGGCGTCCGCTCGCCGACCGGGATGTCGGCCCGGCCCGAGGGCAGTCAACTGACCGTCAGCCTGGTCGCGTTGAGCCCGGCCTCGGCGGTCAGGGTGGTGGCCGACCCGGCGGATCCGTTCGCCGCGCTGCCGACCGGGTACAGCGACGGGGCGATCGGACTGGGCACCCCGACCGGGGCCGCCACCGAGCACTTCAGCCGGGTCGAGGTCACCAAGGCGCTCGATACCGTCCAGCGCTACCTGGTCGCCTCCTCGCTGACCCCGGCCACCCTCGTCCAGGGCGCCACCGCCGACGTCCGGGCCTTCGTCACCCCCGGTGAGCAGGCCCAGTTCGACGCCAGCGTGACCCAGCCCGTCGACGACCGGCACCACGCGCTGACCGGCTGGCTGGTCCGCTTCGACCCGGCGCGGGTCGCGCTGGCCGCCGACACCGTGAAGGTGACCGGCGCGATGCGGATCGACGAGGCGGACACCGGCACGCTGCAGATCACCACCGACCACACCTTCGTCTACGCGCTGAAGCCCGCCGGCGCCCCGGCCGGCGCTCCGGTCACCCTGGAGACCGTCCGGCGGCAGCTGACCTTCCAGTTCGACCGGGTCGACCTCGCCTCGGCGCAGCTGCGGCTGGTGGACTCGGTGATCCAGGCCGGTCCGGAGCCCTGCACCACCTCGATGGCCGGGTTCCTCCAGCCGGTGCTGGCCACCCCGCAGGGCACCCAGGTCGCGCCCCCGTCGCCGATCGACCCGGGCAACCACGCGCAGCCGGCGTGGCAGGTGTGCGGAGTGCTGGCGGGGAGCTGAGGGGCGCCTCGCCGGGATTCCCGGAGCCCGGCCGGAGCCTCGGGGGAGACGGAGGACGGTCCGGGCGTCCGGTCGGACGCCCGGGCCGTCGTCGGCGCGCAGGTGCGGCGGATCAGCCGTCGCTGCGGTCGGTTCGGTCGTCGCGGTTCGACGGGCCGCTGCGCGCGGCGCCCGTGAAGGTGTCGCGGAGCTTGCCGCCGACGGTCGCCGCGCCGCCGGCCACGTCCCGGATCAGGCCCATCAGCGGGTCCTTGCTCTCCTTCACCGAGGTCGTGTAGTGGTCGGCGGCGGCCTTCCACTGCTCGCCGACCGAGGTGTCCGGGTCGTCCGAGCGGCGCGGGTAGGCGCCGGCCAGGATCGAGCGGTACTCGTCGCTCTCCGCCCACTTCTTCAGCTGGGCCACCCGCACCACCGCGAACGGGTGGCTCTGCGGCAGCAGCTGGAGCAGCTTGAGCACGCCGTCGCGCAGGTCGCCGGCCTTCTCGTACTCCTCGGCCTGCTCCAGGAAGGCGTCGACGTTCAGCTCGGCCAGGTTGTGCCCGCCGGCCAGCTTCATCAGGGCGCGCATGGACGCCTGGACGTCCTGCCCGGCGAGCAGGCCGGCCCGGTCGCTGGACAGCTCCGCCTTGCGGAACCACTCCTTGAGCGCGGTGACGATCGCCATGATCGCCAGGTTGCCGAGCGGCACCCAGGCGACCCGGGTGGCGATGTTGGTGAGGATCATCAGCATCGTCCGGTAGACCGCGTGGCCGGACATCGCGTGGCCGACCTCGTGGCCGATGACCGAGCGCAGCTCCTCCTCGTCGAGCAGGTCGACCAAGCCGCTGGTGATCACGATGATCGGGGTGTCGATGCCGATGCAGTACGCGTTGACCGTCGGGTCCTGGGTGACGTACAGGTCCGGGACCTGCTCCAGGTCGAGCACGTAGGCGGCGTCGCGCACCATGTCGTTCAGCTCGGGGAACTGGCGCTCGGAGGTCTTCACGGCGGTGGCCAGGAACATCAGTCGGATCGCGCGCTCGGACACCAGGCCGGCGAGCTTCTTCAGGACCTCGTCGAAGCCGGTCAGCTTGCGCAGGGCGACCAGCGCGGAACGGTCGGCGGGGTGTTCCCAGGCGCGGGTGGAGATGTCGGGGAAGCGCTGGCGCCGACGGCTCGGGGTCTTCGCGATCGGGTCGGTCATGGTCTGAGTACCTCCTGGTCGACGGCGGCCCCGGCTCGGCGGCCGGCCCCCGCTGGTCTTCGCCTGCAACGACTGTTCTGGCAACGTCCGTGGTTGCGTACTCGTCCCCGCGGCCAGCGTACGCGCGGGCCGGGCCACGCCGCAGGGGCCGGTGGGCGGCGCCGGCGTGAGGCCGGTTTACCCTGAATGCCCTGGAGAACCGAGACCGGACCCGGCCGCGGTACCGAGCAGTTCGAGGAGCCCCGCAGATGTCCACCGACACGCTTGTCAGCCTGGCCGCACCCATTTCGAACGAGGCCGGTCCGGGCCTGTTCCTGCGGATCATCGTGGTCGCGTCGTTCGTCGGCGTCGGCCTGCTGGTGTGGATCATGGCGCGGGCCTTCCGCGGCAACTGAGCCCCGCCGCCCCGCTTCGGCTCACGCACGGTCAGCGGCGGTGGGCCGCCGAGCGGTTGCCTGGCGACCCCCCGTACGATGACGGGTGGGCCTTCACCGGCCCGGAAGAACCCCAGGTCCGTTCACCCGAGCCGAGAAGGTCCCGCCGACCATGAACACTGCCGCCGCACTTCCCGTCCTGAACCTGCTCGCCGAGGGCGAGGGGGGCAACCACGAGAGCCTGAACCCGTACCTGACGGGCGGCGCCGCGCTGTTCATCCTGGTGCTCCTGCTCTTCGTGACCACCCGCTTCAACCGGGACCGCTGAACGGGCCCATGGCGCTGCTCGGGGAGCGTCCGGCACACCGGCCGGCCGCTCCCTCACGCGTCTCCGGACAACCCTCACCCGGGCGTTCCCGCACTGTAACGGGCGTCGCGTAAGGTGTGGCGGCATGGGAGAGCAGGCCGGGAATCCCGGCGGACCGGAACCGGTGAAGAAGCGCCTCGGGGTGATGGGCGGGACCTTCGACCCGATTCACCACGGCCACCTGGTCGCCGCCAGCGAGGTGGCGAGCGCGTTCCACCTGGACGAGGTGATCTTCGTGCCGACCGGGCAGCCGTGGCAGAAGAGCGACCGCCAGGTCACCCCGGCCGAGGACCGCTACCTGATGACGGTCATCGCCACCGCGGAGAACCCGCAGTTCTCGGTCAGCCGGATCGACATCGACCGCGAGGGCCCGACGTACACCGTCGACACCCTGCGCGACCTGCGGGCCCAGCACCCGGACGCCGACCTCTTCTTCATCACCGGCGCCGACGCCCTCGCCCAGATCCTGTCCTGGCGCGACTCCGACGAGCTCTTCTCGCTCGCCCACTTCATCGGATGCACCCGCCCGGGGCACACTCTGTCGGACGCCGGGCTTCCGGTGGGCGGGGTGTCCCTGGTGGAGGTCCCGGCGCTGGCCATCTCCTCCACGGACTGCCGCAACCGGGTCGCCAAGGGCGAACCGGTCTGGTACCTCGTCCCGGACGGCGTGGTCCGCTACATCGACAAGCGGGCGCTGTACGCGCCGCACCGGACCTGATCAGGAGCGGGCGTGACTGAACGACGCGGCGGACAGCAACAGCCGGAAGACTGGTCCACCGGGCAGTACCAGCAGCCGTACCAGGGCTACCAACAGCAGCCCGAGCAGCTCCCGCAGCAGCAGTACGACCAGTACGGGCAGCCGGTCTACACCCAGGACCCGTACGGCGGTTACCAGGAGCAGCAGTACCAGCAGCAGCCGTACCAGGGGTACCAGCAGCCGGGGCAGCCCGGGCAGCTTCCGCAGCAGCAGTACGACCAGTACGGGCAGCCCGTGCAGGCGTACCAGCAGCAGGGAGGTTACGGCTACCAGGAGCAGACGTACGGCTACGAGGGCTACCAGCAGCAGCCGTACCCGGCCGCTCCGGCGGTGGCCGAGCCCGAACCGCAGCCGGGGTCCGGGGTCGTGCCCGCCGCGCCCGGGGCGCCCGTCGCTCCGGCCGTGCCGCGCCCGCGCGTGCCCCGGCCCGCCGCCGAGGCGGCGCCGGCCAAGCCCGAGCCGCCGTCCGAACGTGTCGGCGGGGCCCGGGCCGGCAAGGCCGGCGGCAAGGGGCCCACGGGCGACTACCCGACGGACGAGTTCACCTTCGTCGACGAGGAGGCGGAGGAGTCCGAGGACGTCATCGACTGGCTGAAGTTCGCCGAGTCCCGCAGCGAGGTGCGCGCCGAGCGCCGCCGCAAGCTGCGCAACCGGCTGATCGGCCTCGGCGTGGTGGTGGCGCTCGCGGCGGCCGGCACCGGCGGCTACCTCTGGTTCACCGGCGACAAGCAGACCGCGGCGAGCGCGGCCGGTCCGCGCCAGGTCAACGTGGTGCACCTGCGCGACCTGCAGGGCAAGGTCTCCAGCGCGCTGCTGGTCAACGACTCCGCCGGGAGGAAGGGCACCGTGCTGCTGCTGCCCGACGCCCTGCGGCTGCCCGGTCCCGGCGACCCGCCGGTCACCACCGTCGGGCAGGCCATGGACAGCATCGGCGCCTCCGCGACCCGCGACGGCCTGTCCACCGTGCTCGGCGCCCCGGTGGCCGGCACCTGGCGGCTGGACACCCCGTACCTGGAGATGCTGGTCTCCCAGCTCGGCGGTGTCCGGGTGGACACCAACGCCGAGACCCACGAGGGCGGCAAGCCGGACGGCAAGCTGCTGTCGGCGGCGGGCAAGAACACCCTGCTCAACGGGAAGGCCGCGGTCGCGTACGCCACGCTGCAGGCGGCCGGCGAGAACCGGGACGCCCAACTGGCCCGGTTCGGACAGGTGATGGACGCGGTGGTGCGCACCATGCCGACCGAGTTCAAGGACGCCAAGGACGACGTGCACCGGATGAACGCGGTGCTCGACCCCTCGCTGCCCGAGGACGCCCTCGCCGGGGTGCTCGCCCAGCTCGCCCAGCAGGCGAAGGACGGCCACCTCGGCACCACGGCGCTGACCGTCAAGCCCGACGGCGGTCTGGACGAGGCCACGGCGGGCAAGCAGGTCAAGGACGTGCTGGGCGGCACCGTGAAGTCCGCGTCCTCCGGCGACGCCCCGGCCCGGGTCTCGCTCCAGGACGCCACCGGCAACGACCAGGCGGTGGCCGCCGCGCAGGTCCAGATCACCAACGCGGGCCTGACCTTCATCCCCGGCGGATCCAAGACCGCCGCGCAGGCCACCAGTGAGATCCGCTACACCGACGACGCCCGGCAGGCCGCGGCGAAGTCGCTGGCGATCAGCCTCGGCCTGCCGGATACGGCGGCGAAGAAGGTCGGCGACGCCCAGAACGCGGACCTGGTGGTCGTGCTCGGCAAGGACTACCAGCCGCCGAAGAACCAGTAGGCCGCGTCCTTCGGCCCGGGCGGGCGGCCCGGGCCGGCGACCCTCCGGCCCGGGCGGGCGACCCTCCGGCCCGGGCGGCCCCGAAAATGCGTTCCGGGGCCGCCCGGGCGGCGTGAGATCCTGGAAGGCGACCCCCGGCCAGTGCCGGGAGTCGCCCAAAGCCGCCGAGCCGGAAGAACACCGTGACCGTCACCGACCACAGCCAGCAGCTCATCACCGTCGCCGCGCAGGCGGCGGCCGACAAGCTCGCGCACAACATCATCGCCTTCGACGTCAGCGAGGTGCTGTCGATCACCGACGCCTTCCTGATCGCCTCCGCGAACAACGACCGCCAGGTCCGGTCGATCGCCGAGGAGATCGAGGACCAGCTGCGCGAGCAGCTGGACATCAAGCCGGTGCGCCGCGAGGGCGAGCGCGACGGCCGCTGGATCCTGCTCGACTACCTGGACATCGTCGTGCACGTCCAGCACGCCGAGGAGCGCTCCTTCTACTCGCTGGACCGCCTCTGGAAGGACTGCCCCGAGCTGCCGCTGCCCGAGGACGCCCTGGCCTCGCGCAACCGGCCCGACGCGTACACCGACGAGGCCGGCAACGCCGTCGCCCCGGCCGACGACTTCGGCAAGCCCGAGGACCTGCACTGAGCCGGGACGCACGGGGGTCGCGCATCGTCTTCTGGCGACACGGCCAGACCTCCTGGAACCTGGAGTCCCGCTTCCAGGGCACCACCGACATCGAACTGACCGACCAGGGCGTCCTGCAGGCCCAGCGGGCGGCCCGGCTGCTCTCCGGCCTGCGCCCCGACCTGCTGATCTCCTCCGACCTCACGCGGGCCAGGCGCACCGCCGAGGAGCTGGCCAAGGTCACCGGCCTCGACGTGCAGCACCACGAGGGCCTGCGGGAGACCTACGCGGGCTCCTGGCAGGGCCTGACCAACGCCGAGATCCGCTCCCGCTACCCGGAGGAGTACGCGGCCTGGGCGGCCGGCGAGCCGGTGCGGCGCGGCGGCGGCGAACTGGCCACCGAGGTCGCCGACCGCTCGGTGCCGGTGGTGCTGGAGGCCGTCGACAAGCTGCCGGAGGAGGGGACGCTGGTGGTGGTCAGCCACGGCGGCACCATCCGCACCATGCTCGGGCGGCTGCTGGACCTGGAATCGGCCCAGTGGGAGTGCTTCGGCGGGCTGTCCAACTGCTGCTGGTCGGTGCTCGGGCAGGGGGCGCGCGGCTGGCGCCTGCTGGAGCACAACGCGGGCACGCTCCCGCAGCCGGTCATCGGCGACGACACCTGAGCGACTGAGCGACGGGCGCGTCGCGGGGCGGGGCGGAGGGGGCCCGAACGGGCGGATTTCGCAGTTCCGGGCCTGACCAGCTAGAGTCTTCCTCGTTCGCACGGAGGAAACGCGGCCCGGAAGGGAAGCGGGAAATCCGGTGAGTGCGGGGCTGTAGCTCAGTTGGTAGAGCGCTTGCATGGCATGCAAGAGGTCCGGGGTTCAATTCCCCGTAGCTCCACTCCGCACCAGCGGTCCTGGTTCGCCAGGGTCGCGCGTGTCGCGGGGCTGTAGCTCAGTTGGTAGAGCGCTTGCATGGCATGCAAGAGGTCCGGGGTTCAATTCCCCGTAGCTCCACAACAGTCGAGAGGCCGCCACCCACCGGGTGGCGGCCTCTCGCGTTGCCGGGCCCCGCTGGCCGGCCGGGTCTTGAGGGCCGGCCGAGCCCTTGCGGATGGGCCGGGTGCTACGGGTGGCAGGTGTGCGCCCAGCCGCCCGGCGCGGCGGGCAGCCGCTGATCTCCGGGCGGGTGCTGCGCGCCCCCGGGCTGCGGTCGGCGGCGGCCGGCCTGTTCGCGGTCAACGCCGTCGCCGTCCTGCTCGGCGCGGGCTTCGCCGCCCGTACCCGGCGGTCGGCGGGGTAGGGCCGGGCTCGGCCGGGCGGGGCCCGGGTTGGGGTGGGTTGGGTCCGGCCGGGCAGGGCCCGGGTTGGGGTGGGTTGGGTCCGGCCGGGCCGCATCGGGGGAAGCGGGTTCGCGGACCTCGGGGAACGGATTCGTGGAGCACCCCCGGGACCGTGTAAAGTAGTCGATGTCGCCGAGGGAAACCGGACGGAAACGGTCGAAAGCCCCCGGTGACATCGCAGGTCAAGGGGCTGTAGCTCAGTTGGTAGAGCGCTTGCATGGCATGCAAGAGGTCCGGGGTTCAATTCCCCGTAGCTCCACAGCAGTCGAGGGCCGCCTCCCGAAAAGGGAGGCGGCCCTTCGGCGTTCTGGTCATGCCACCGGCGGGAGAGCCGGAAAGACCGCTACCGTCGTGCCATGGCCGATCTGGAGCGAAGGCGGAACGAGGAACTGGCCCGGATACTGCACCAGCTCGGCTGGAGTCCGGAACGGCTCGCCCGCGAGGTGAGCCTCGCCTTGCCGCCGGGCCTGGCCATCAGCTCCACCGCCCCCTACAAGTGGCGCGACCGTGGCATGGTGCCGCGCAGCCCGCACGACCAGACGGTCTGCGAAGTGCTCAGCCGCACCCTCGGTATCGCCGTCACCTACGAGCAGCTCTGGGGCCGGATGGGCGGCCACCGCGGCGCCAAGATCCTCTCGCCCCGGCTGCTCACCGACCCGTGGACCGCCGACACCGCCCAGACCGCGCTGCGCGAGGCCGCCACCGACGCCGGGCCCGTCCGCCTCACCGACCTCTTCCGCGGCACCGACCTCGACCAGGCCGCCGAACGGCTCGCCTCCCCGCCGCCGCCCGTCGGAGGCGGGGAGGGCGCACTGCGCGTCGACCCCAGCCTCGTCGGCGACCTCGGCCTGTCCTACCGCAGCAAGCAGCGGCTCGAACGCTCCTGCGGCGGCGGCCTCGTCCTCGGCCCCACCCGGGCCGAACTCGCCATGCTGGCCAAGCTGTTGGAGCTCGGCGCGTACGACGAGCGGATCGGCCGCGAGCTGTACGGCACGGCCAGCCGGCTCGCCCGGCTGGCCGGCTGGGCCGCGTACGACCTCGGCCACGACGCGGCCGCCCAGCGGGCGTTCGTCGCCGCCCTGCGGGCCGCCCACGTCAGTGGCGACGCCCGGCTCGGCGTCGCCGTGCTCGGCGCCCTGGTGGTGCTCGCCACCCAAGGCACCGGCGGGCGCGGCCTGGACGCCGTCTCCGCGCTCAACACGGCCCTGGTGACGCACGGCGCCGTCCTGAGCCCCGCCGCCCGGGCCCGGCAACTCGGCCGGATCGCCCGCGCGCACGGCCGCCGAGGCGAGGCCGAGCAGGCCGAGGCCGCCGCCGCCCGGGCCTTCGCCGAACTCGACGGCGTGCCCGGCACGGCCGAGGCCCGCGCCGAACTCGCCGGGATGGTGGGGGAGGGGCGCCTGGCGCTCGGCCAGCACCGGCTGGCCAAGGCGCTGCTGGCCGAGGCCGTCGCCGGCCTGGGGGCGGGCCGGGCGCGGTCCAAGGCGCTGCTGATGGTCCGCCTCGCCGAGACCCACCGGCGCCTCGGCGACCAGCGGGAGGCGGCCCGCACCGCGGCGCTCGCCCGGGCGCTCGCGGCGGGCATGCAGTCCGAGCGGCTGGCCCGGGCGCTGCGCGACTTCGACGCGGCGACGCGGGCGGCGGCGTCACCGGCGTCACCGGCGTCATCGGCGGGGCGGTGAGGCGGCGGGGCGGAGGGGTCGGGTAGGGCGGCGGGGCGGTGCGGGGCGGGTGCGGCTGGTGCCGTCCGGCCCCGGCGGACACCCGGGAGCGCGTTGACCTGCTTGCGGTACCCTGAGCCCATGCGAACCGTGCGCCTGCTCCTTAGCCGGCCGCGCTGACCAGGACCGGCTGCGCCCTCGGGCGGTGCCGGAGTCGGCGTGGCGTCCCCTCCTGCGAGGGGATTTTTTGTTTTCCGCCCCCGTTCACGGGCCGGCCGTGTGCGCGGTTCGCCAACTGACATCGATGGAGCTTGAAGGACCATGAGCGAGACGACCCCTGCGTCCGGCACGGCCGAGACCGCGACCGAGCCGTTCCGGTACAGCGCCGCGCTGGCGGCGGAGATCGAGTCCCGCTGGCAGGACATCTGGGAGAAGGAGGGCACGTTCAACGCCCCCAACCCCGCCGGTGCCCTGGCCGACCCGGCGGCCGGCGACGTCGCCGCGAAGCCGCACAGCTTCATCATGGACATGTTCCCGTACCCCTCGGGCGCGGGCCTGCACGTCGGCCACCCGCTGGGCTACATCGCCACCGACGTCTACGCGCGCTACCAGCGGATGACCGGCCACAACGTGCTGCACACGCTGGGCTACGACGCGTTCGGCCTGCCCGCCGAGCAGTACGCGGTGCAGACCGGCACCCACCCGCGGGTCTCCACCGAGGCCAACATCGCCAACATGCGCCAGCAGCTGCGCCGGCTGGGCCTGGGCCACGACCCGCGCCGCTCGATCTCCACGATCGACCCGGACTACTACCGCTGGACCCAGTGGATCTTCCTGCAGATCTTCAACTCCTGGTACGACGAGGCCGCCGGCAAGGCCCGCCCGATCGCCGAGCTGATCGCCCGGTTCGAGTCCGGCGCGCGGCCGACCCCCGACGGGCGCCCGTGGGCCGATCTGTCCGCCGCCGAGCGCGACGAGCTGCTGGGCGAGTACCGGCTGGCCTACGCCAAGGAGGTGCCGGTCAACTGGTGCCCCGGTCTGGGCACCGTACTGGCCAACGAGGAGGTCACTGCGGACGGCCGCTCCGAGCGCGGCAACTTCCCGGTGTTCAAGTCCAACCTGCGCCAGTGGATGATGCGCATCACCGCGTACTCCGACCGTCTGATCGCCGACCTGGACCTGCTGGACTGGCCCGAGGCCATCAAGCTGCAGCAGCGCAACTGGATCGGGCGCTCCGAGGGTGCCCGGGTCGACTTCGCCGTCGGCTCCGATGAGAAGATCACCGTCTTCACCACCCGGCCCGACACCCTGTTCGGCGCCACCTACATGGTGCTGGCCCCCGAGCACGGCCTGGTCGACTCGATCGCCCCCGCCGCCTGGCCCGAGGGCGTGCCCGCCGAGTGGACCGGCGGCGCCGCCACCCCCGCCGAGGCCATCGCCGCCTACCGCGCCGCGGCCGCCGCCAAGTCGGACGTCGAGCGGCAGGTCGAGGCCAAGGTCAAGACCGGCGTCTTCACCGGCGCCTACGCCGTGAACCCGGTCAGCGGCGCGTCCGTCCCGGTGTTCATCGCCGACTACGTGCTGATGGGCTACGGCACCGGCGCCATCATGGCCGTCCCCGCCCACGACCACCGCGACTTCGCCTTCGCCCGCGCCTTCGCGCTGCCGATGCGCTGCGTCGTCGCGCCCACGGACGGGCGCGGCGAGGACGCGGCCGCCTGGGACGACGCGTTCGACACCTACGACTCCGTCATCGTCAACTCCTCCCGGGACGGCCTGACGCTGGACGGCCTGAGCGTCGTCGACGCCAAGGCCCGCGTGACGGCGTGGCTGGCCGAGCGCGGCATCGGCGAGGGCACCGTCAACTACCGCCTGCGGGACTGGCTGTTCAGCCGCCAGCGGTACTGGGGCGAGCCCTTCCCGATCGTCTACGACGAGGACGGCGTCATGCACGCGCTGCCCGAGTCGATGCTGCCGGTCGAGGTCCCCGAGGTCGACGACTACTCGCCGCACACCTACGACCCGTACGACTCCACCTCCTCGCCCAAGACCCCGCTGTCGCGCAACGAGGACTGGGTCACCGTCGAGCTGGACCTGGGCGACGGCGTGCGCACCTACCGCCGCGAGACCAACACCATGCCCAACTGGGCGGGTTCGTGCTGGTACGAGCTGCGCTACGTCGACCCGTCGAATTCCTCGGCGGTCGTCGACCCGGCCAACGAGAAGTACTGGCTGGGCCCGACGGAGACCAAGCCGGCCGGCGGCGCCGACCTGTACGTCGGCGGTGCCGAGCACGCCGTGCTGCACCTGCTGTACGCGCGCTTCTGGCACAAGGTGCTGCACGACCTGGGCCACGTCTCGTCCGTTGAGCCGTTCCACAAGCTGTTCAACCAGGGCATGATCACCGCCGACGTCTACCGTGACGAGCGCGGCTTCCCGGTGCCCGCCGCCGAGGTCGAGGAGCGCGGCGGCGCGTACTTCTGGCAGGGCGAAGCGGTCAAGCGCGAGGCCGGCAAGATGGGCAAGTCCCTGAAGAACGCCGTCGCCCCCGACGACATCGCCGACGAGTACGGCGCCGACACGCTGCGCCTGTACGAGATGTCCATGGGCCCGCTGGACGTCTCCCGCCCGTGGGACACCCGTGCCGTCGTGGGCTCGTACCGCTTCCTGCAGCGGCTGTGGCGCAACATCGTCTCGGAGGCCACCGGCGACCTGGTCGTCACTGACGAGGAGCCGGACGAGGCGACGCTGCGCGCCCTGCACAAGGCGATCGACGGCATCCGGGGCGACATGGCCGGGCTGCGGTTCAACACGGCCGTCGCCAAGGCGATCGAGCTGAACAACTACCTGGTCAAGCGCGGTTCGACGCCGCGCGCCGTGGCCGAGCAGCTGGTCCTGATCGTCGCGCCGCTGGCCCCGCACATCGCCGAGGAGCTGTGGCGCCGGCTGGGCCACGGCGAGTCGCTGGCGCACACCGACTACCCGGTCGCCGACCCGGCGTACGTGGTGGACGAGGCGGTGACCTGCGTGGTGCAGATCAAGGGCAAGGTGAAGGCCCGGCTGGAGGTCGCGCCGACGATCTCGGACGCCGAGCTGGAGGCGTTGGCGCTGGCCGACCCGGCGGTCGTCGCGGCGATCGGTGACGCGCCGGTGCGCAAGGTGATCGCGCGGGCGCCGAAGCTGGTGAACATCGTCACCGGCTGAGGTCGGTTGACTGAGGGCTGATGGCTGAGGTCGGTGGACTGAGGTCTGCTGGCCGGGGCCCGTTGGTTGAGGGCTGATGGCCGGGGCCCGTTGACTGTGGGCTGTGGTGCGTGGCCGGTCGACTGGGGCTGACGGGGCGGGCGTCCTTCGGGGCGCCCGCCCTTCGTCGTGCCCGGGATGGCTGGTGTCGGTTGTGCCAGGGCGGGTCGGGCCCGGTGGTGCCCAGGGGCTCGTGGACCCTCGGGGAGATCCCCGATCTGTCCCTGATCTCCGCCGCCCGGGCCCGTTCGGACCGCCCCGGGTCCGATCCGGCGGCTACCGTGGAACCCTCGGCAGTACGGCCCGCGTTGGGTCCGGTGGGGGCCGAAACGGTGGCGGAAGGTGGCTCGCGATGGACGCGTTCGGCGTGATGATCGGCCTGGTCCTGCTCTTCGGGATCGCGGTGCTCGTGCTGGCCGTGGTCGGCACGGTCAAGGCGGCGAAGGCCGTCGCCGCGAAGATCGAGCGGCACGAGGCCAACGCTCGGCGCGTCGTGGAGAACGCCACCCTCAAGGCGAAGACCTTCACCAAGGTCGGACCGCCCGGGCAGATCGCCGCCGTCCGGCTCGGTCTGCGCACCTCACTCGACGGCACCCGGCAGGTCCTGGAGAGCGGCCTTCCCCAGGACGGTCAGCTCGGCGAGGCCCTCGCCCTGCTGACCAGGCTCGATACGCACGCCGCCGAGCTCGACGGCGAACTGCGGATGTTGGAGCGGGAGCCGGACACCGCGCGGATCGCGGCCAAGCTGCCGGAGCTGCGCGAGCGTGCCGAGCGGATCACCCACTCGGCGGAGACCATGCGCTGGGCCGCGCAGGACCGGATGCACCGGTTCGCGGACGACGAGCTGAGCCGGCTCAGCCAGGAGTGCGAGAGCGAGGCGGGGGCGCTGCGGCACTGGGACACTTCGGCGGGGTCCTCCGCTTCGTCCTCCTCGTCCGCTGCCTCCTCTTCTTCCTCCTCCTCTTCCTCGTCTTCGCCGGGTGCGGAGGCGTCCTCCGGGGGCGCTGCGCGGGCCGGGTTGACGGACGGGAAGGGGCGTCCGAGTGCCGAGGAACTCCTCGGACTCGCGGACCCGCTGGCCAAGCTGGCGCAGCGGTTGCGGAAGCCGTCGGCGGGGCCCACGGCGGGCTGAGCCTGCTCGCGTCGTCTTCTCGCGTCGTCTCCTCGCGTCGCCTGCTCGCCGCGAACTTGCCGCGCGCTCGACCGACTGCTTGGCGGTGCGGAGACACTTTGGTGGGGCTTCGGCGGCGCCTTTCGGGGCCCGTGGGCGGGCGCTGTCCTCACGGACGAACGGGGAGTAACCTCCGCCTCATGCCCTCCGACCTCGCACTTGTCACCGATTCCACGGCCTATCTGCCGCAGGAGGCCCTCGATCGGTACGGGATCACGGTGGTTCCGCTGAGCGTCGCGGTCGGTGACTCGGTCCGCTGCGAGGGGGTCGAGATCTCTCCCAAGGACGTCGCCGAGGCGCTGCGCGAGAAGCAGCGGGTGACGACCTCCCGGCCCAATCCCGAGACCTTCGCCGCCGCCTACCGGGGCGCCGTCGAGGCCGGGGCGAAGGGCATCGTCTCGGTGCACATCTCCGGCGAGCTGTCCGGCACGGTGGAGGCCGCCCGGCTGGCGGCCGCCGAGGCGCCCGTACCGGTGCGGGTGGTGGACAGCCGGCTGGTCGGCATGGCCCTCGGATATGCGGCGCTGGCGGCGGCCGAGGCGATCGCGGCCGGGCGGGACCTGGCGGAGGCGGCCGAGGCCGCCACCCGGCGGGCCGCCGTGACCAGCGGGTTCTTCTACGTCGACACCCTGGAGTACCTGCGCAGGGGCGGTCGGATCGGGGCGGCGCGGGCGCTGCTCGGGTCGGCGCTGGCGGTCAAACCGCTGCTGCACCTGGACGGAGGGCGGATCGAGCCGTTGGAGAAGGTACGCACCGCGTCGCGGGCGATCGCGCGCCTGGAGGAGATCGCGGTCGAGCGGTCGGGGGACGCGGAGGTCGACATCACCGTGCACCACCTGGCGGCCGAGGAGCGGGCCGAGCCGCTCGCGGAGCGGCTGCGGGCGCGGGTGCCCGGCCTGCGGGAGCTGTACGTGGGCGAGGTGGGGGCGGTGATCGGCGCACACGTCGGGCCGGGGCTGCTCGCGGTGGTGGTCGCGCCGCGCTGAGGGGGCTCCGGTCAACTCGGCGGTGCTCTGCCCACTCGTGCGAGTGAGCTGATTCATCCACAACCCCCGGGTTGTCCACAGGGTTTCGGTAATTTCTGCGCGCACTGCCGAGGACTCCTACCGTCCTCGGCATGACGAGCATGAGCCTGGGCGCGGCGAAGCGCCACGAGATCAACGAGACCGTACGGCTGCGGATGGCGGCGTTGCTGCCGGTGGACGATGGGGCTGGTGGTGGTGGAGGAGGCGGCGGGGCCGGAGTCGGGCGAGGAGGCCCTGGGGGCTCCGGTGCGGTGGCGGGGGAGCCCACGGCGACCGGGCCGCCTTCGGGCGCGGCTCCGTCCGGGGCTGGGGAGCGGCCGCCTGCACCGCATGTGCCGCATGTGCCGCCTGCTCCGTTGGAGCCGTCCGGGGTGGGCGGGGTGGGCGGGGTCGTGGACCCGCCGGAGCCGGTGGCCGGGGCGCGCCTCCGGTTCGGTTCGGCGATGGCGCTCGACCGGCGGGCGGTGGCCGGGCTGGCCGTCCTGCTGCTGTTCGCGGTCGGCTACGCCGTGCAGCACTTCTGGCTGGCCCGGCCGCAGGCGGTAGCCGTGCCGGCGCTGGCGTCCGCCCCGGTGGCACCGGGGTCGGCGGAGTCTGCGCCCGTGCCGGCTCCTGCCTCGGGCACGGCCTCGGCCGAGGCCGCCGATGCCGCTGCCGTCGGGGCCCAGCCGGCCGTCGTGGTCGACATCGGCGGACGGGTTCACCTTCCCGGCCTGCACACCCTGCCCGGCGGCTCGCGGGTGGCCGACGCCTTACGGGCGGCGGGCGGCCCGCTGCCGGAGACGGACACCCGGGGCCTCAACCTGGCCCGCGTACTGACGGATGGTGAGCAGATCCTGGTCGGCGAGCCGGGCTCGGCCCCCGCCCCGGGCGCCGGAGCCGGCAACGGGCCCCCGGCGGCCGGCACGTCGAGGCCACCCGTCAGCCTCAACCGCGCCACCCTCGAACAGCTCGACACCCTCCCCGGAGTCGGCCCGACGCTCGCCCATCGCATCCTCGCCTACCGCACGTCGCACGGCTCGTTCCGCACGCTCGACCAGCTCCGGCAGGTCGGCGGCATCGGCGCTCGCACGTTCGCGGAACTCCGTCCGCTGCTCACCCTCTGACGCCCCTTCCGACTCTCTCCCGCCTCTCCGCGGATCCGTTCGCCCGTCCTTCCCCCGTGCTGTTCGTGGCCGCTTTCGTCCAGCCGTTGTGTCGTCAGCCGTCGCCGTCGCCGCCGCCCCGCCGAAGGGAGGTACCGCCATGTCCGCCACCACCGACCCGATCCTGCACACCCGTTCCACGGGCGCCGACTTTCGGCTGCTGCTTCCCGCCGTCTCGGTCTGGGTGGTGACGGCCGCGCTCCTCGACCTGGAGCCGGGGTACGACGTCCTCGCCTTCACCCTGGCGGGTGCCGCCGCACTGGCAGCCGTCCTGCTGCTCGCCAGGCCGGCGGTCCCACGCCGTCGCGGAGCGGCGGTGACCTTGGCAGCCATCCTGCTCACCGGGGCCGCGGCCGCGATCGCCACCCCGCTGCACACCGCCGATCTGCACCGGGGGCCGCTACCGGAGCTCGCCCGCGCGGCCGAGCACGCCCCACCGCGATCCCTGGGCGAGCCCGCCCGGGTGGTGGAGGTGGAGCTGACCGTCGCCGGCGATCCGAAGTCCCACGCGGCCCGGGGCGGGACCACCGGCGGGCAGACCCTCCTCACCGTCGACGCGGTGGCCGACCGGGTCACACTCGTCCCGGACGGGCGGAGCACCAGGACGCGGACCCCGGTGACCGTCATGGTCCGGGGAGCGGAGTCCGGGCCCTGGCAGCGGCTGCTCCCGTCGGAGCGGCTGGCGGCGGAGGCCGAGGTACAGCCTGCGGGGGAGGGCTACGACACCGAGTCCGCGGCGCTGCTGGTCGTCCACGGCCCGCCCCGGCAGATCGAGCCGCCGAGCCTGCCGCAGCGTGTCGCCGGGCGGCTGCGGGCCGGGCTGCGCACGGCCGTCGACGGACTCCCGCCGGACGCGCGCGGACTGCTCCCCGGCCTGGTCGTCGGGGACACCTCGCAACTGCCCGACGACCTCGGGGACGCCTTCCGGGCCACCGACCTGGTGCACCTGGTGGCGGTCAGCGGTGCCAACCTGGCGATCGTCCTCGGCGTGCTGCTGGGTGCCCCCGGTCAGGCCGGGACCCCGGAACGGCGCGGGCTGGCCGCGGTGCTGGGGCTCTCGCTGCGTACCAGCGCCATGCTCGGGACGGCGCTGACGCTGGCCTTCGTCACCGTCTGCCGACCGGAGCCCAGTGTGCTGCGCGCGGCGGGGACGGGTCTGATCGGCATGCTCGCGCTGGCCACCGGCCGTCCCCGGCAGGCGGTGCCCGCGCTCGCCGGGACGGTCCTGGTCCTGGTCCTGCTCGACCCGTTCCTGGCGCGCTCCTTCGGATTCCTGCTCTCGGTGCTCGCCACGGCCGGGCTGCTCGTCCTCGGGCCGCACTGGGCCGAGGCGCTGCGGGCCCGGCGCTGGCCGCGCCACCTGGCGGGCGCCCTCGCGGCGACGGCCGCCGCCCAGGCGCTGTGCGCGCCGGTGACGGTGGTGCTGTCCGGGCACATCAGCCTGGTCGCGATCCCGTGCAACCTGCTGGCCGAGCTGGCGGTGGCCCCGGCGACCCTGCTCGGTTTCGGGGTGCTCGTGCTGCAGCCGCTCCTCCCGGACCTGGCCCGGCTGCTCGCGGAGCCGGCCGGAGTGCCGGTCGGCTGGCTCGCCCTGGTGGCGCGGCGCGGTGCCGAGCTGCCGGGTGGGCAACTCTCCTGGCCGGGTGGGTGGTTCGGGACGGCGACGGTTGCGCTGGTCACCCTGGCGGTCTGCTGGGCGGCGCCGCTCCTGCTGCCGCGGCGCGCGCGGCCCGGCGAGCCAGTCCGCGCCCGGCTGCGGTGGGTACGGGCGCTGGTGACGGGGGTGCTGCTCGTGGTCCTGCTGGCCGTGCTGCTGCGGCCACCGCAGCTCACCCGGATCGCCACCGGCTGGCCGCCGCCAGGGTGGCGGATGGTGATGTGCGATGTCGGCCAAGGGGACATGCTGGTCCTCGCGGCCGGTGCGCCGGACAGCGCGGTGGTGGTCGATGCGGGGCCGGATCCGAACGCCGCCGACAGGTGTCTGCGCGACCTCGGCATCACGGCGGTGCCGCTCCTGTTGCTGACGCACTTCCACGCCGATCATGTCGAGGGCGTGCCGGGGGTGTTGCGGGGGCGTCGGGTCGGTGCGGTCGAGGGCACGACCCTGGACGATCCACCGGGCGAGGCGGCCCGGGTGGCAGGTTGGGCGGCCGGCGCCGGGGTGCCGCTCCTGCGTGCTGGGCGAGGTGAACGGCGTTCGGTGGGCGCGGGGTTGTCGTGGGAGGTGGTCTGGCCCGATCCCAGGGTGGCTGTCGAGGCGCCCGGCGCGAACAACGCGAGCGTCGCGTTGCGGGTGTCGGTCGCGGGCGGCCTGCGGATGGCCTTGCTCGGGGACCTCGAACCGCCCGCCCAGTCGGCGCTGCTGGGCCGCTTGAGGCGGGTGGACGTCCTGAAGGTGGCGCATCACGGATCGGCGCACCAGGACTGGGACCTGACCGGCGCGTTGCGCCCCCGGTTGGCCTTGATCTCGTGCGGTGAGGGCAATGCGTACGGGCACCCGTCCGCGCGGACGGTCGACCACTTGCGCGCGTTGGGCGCGAGCGTGCTGCGCACCGACCGGGTGGGCGACATCGCCGTGACGGGCGACTCCCCGGTCACCCTCGGTGTGTCCGTGCATCCCCGGACCGCCCACGAGGTGCGCAAGCCGCGCTCCCACGGCGGGAGCTCGTCGGCCGTCGCCTCCGGCGTCGGCCGGGCCCCGCACGCCCCGCGGGCTCCGCCCGGATGACCCCCGCTCTCCTCCTCCCGTCCACGAAGTGGGGAAGGGAAAGGGGTTGGGGTGGGGAGGAGGAGGGAGGGGTGGGGGGCGGGGGCGGGGCGGGGGCCCGGAGAACAGTTGCGGCGCGCTCCGAGCAGGGCCGGAGCGCGCCGCGTCGTGGCCGGGTCAGCCCTCTTCGCGCCAGCCTTCGTGGGTGGCGGCGAGGGTGTCGAGGGCGTGGAGGTGGGTCGGGGTCCAGCCGTCTTCCGGGGGTTCGACGACGACGAGCCACTGCGCGTCCTCGGCGTCGTCCTCGCCGGCGAGGGCGTCGCGGACGATTTCGAGCTCGCCGAGGTCGGGGTGGGTGGCGCTGAGTTCCTCGAAGGCGTCCTCGGCGGCGTCGCGGTCGGGCAGGACGAGCAGTTGCCGGGCGTGCGGGTCGTCGACGTCCGGCAGGTCGGTGGTGTGGTTCTCGGTCACTGGGCCATTCTCCAGGTCGGGCTGGCAGACAGGTCGGCCGGGCGGGAGTGTCCGCGCCCCGTGGGATGCTGGTAGGCGATGGCCAGGAAGAGTGCACCCGACGACCTGCTCGCCCCGCTGACCCTCGCGGTCGGCCAGGAGGAGCTGCTGCTGGACCGTGCGGTCGCCCAGGTGGTGGCGGCGGCGAAGGCGGCGGATCCGGACACCGACGTGCGGGATCTGCCGCCCGGCGGCCTGCAGCCGGGGAGTCTGGCCGAGCTGACCACGCCGTCGCTGTTCGCCGAACGCAAGGTGATCGTGGTCCGGGCCGCGCAGGACCTCTCCGCCGAGTCGGTGAAGGAGGTCAAGGCGTACATCGAGGCGCCCGCCGACGAGGTGATCATGGTGCTGGTCCACGCGGGTGGCGCCAAGGGCAAGGGCCTGCTGGACGCCGGACGCAAGGCGGGCGGTCGCGAGGTGGCCTGCGCGAAGCTGGCCAAGGCGAGTGAGCGGCTGGCCTTCGTCCGGGGCGAGTTCCGTACGCTGGGCCGCTCGGCCACGCCGGAGGCCTGCCAGGCCCTGCTGGACTCGCTCGGCAGCGACCTGCGGGAGCTGGCGGCCGCGTGCAGCCAGCTGACCTCGGATGTCGAGGGCACGATCGACGAGACGGTGGTGGCCCGCTACTACAGCGGCCGGGCCGAGGCGACGGGCTTCGAGGTGGCCGACCTGGCCGTCACCGGCCGGGCGGCGGAGGCGCTGGAGCGGCTGCGCTGGGCGCTGGCCGTGGGGCAGCCGCCGACGGGCATCACCTACGCGCTGGCCTCCGGGGTGCGCAGCATCGGGCGACTGGCGACCACCGGGCGGAACATGCGTCCGGCCGATCTGGCCCGCGAGTTGGGCATGCCGCCGTGGAAGGTCGAGCGGGTCCGCCAGCAGATGCGCGGCTGGACGGGCGACGGGGTGGCCACCGCGCTGACCGCGATCGCCCAGGCCGACGCGGCGGTGAAGGGCGGCTCGGACGATCCGGCCTTCGCGCTGGAGCGCGCGGTGGTGGCCGTCGCCCGGGCTGCCCGGGCAGGGTCCCGCCCCGCCTACTGACCGGCCCCGGCCTTAAGACCCGGCTCCGGAAGACCACGTAAGACCCGGCACGTAAGACCCGGTCCCATGGCCCGGCCCCTCCTACCGGACTACTTGCGCATCGCGCGGACAGCGTCCCAGCCGTCGGACTGCAGGGCTGTGCGGAGCTCCTCCTTGGACGGCACCTTGGTCTTTCCCTCGGTGTAGCTGGCGGACCAGGAGATGTAGTACGTCATCCCGCCGTCGCGGACGTCGAGTTCGGCGCTGACGCTGTGCCAGGTCTTGTCCGAGGCGCCCGGGTCGTCCTTGTAGAGGAAGTACGCCTCCTCGCCGAGCCCCGGCACGTCGGTGACCTGGTAGTCGCGCGCCCGGTAGACCTCCTTGGCGGCCGCGAACTCGGGTGCGGGGTTGACCGCCTTGTGCAGGTCGGCGCGCAGGTAGACGGAGGCGTACTCGCTGTCGGAAGTGCCGGCGCCGCTGCGCTTGAGCGACATCGAGCAGTTCATGCTGTCCAGCGCCGGGTGCCGGTCGCTGTGGTGGGTCGGCGCGCTGGAGTCGGAGACGCTGTACAGCCGGAGGAGCGAGGAGGGCCTTCCCGTGGTGCAGAAGTCGTCCGAGAGGCGGTAGGCGCCCAGGGGCCGTGGCGAGGCGTCGGTGCTGACTAGGTCGGGTACGACGAGCACGGCGGTCGCCCAGCCGGCCGAGGCGAGCAGCGCGCCGACGAAGGCCCAGACGGCATTGCGGCGCAGGTTGCCGCCGGACCGTCGCGCTCCACCGCCTGCCGGCACGGGAGTCATCCCCGGTGCGGTGGGCAGCCCGGGCGGCGGCCCGAAGCCCTGGACCGGCACTCCCCGCGCTCCCGACGCTCCCGCCCCCGGCGCCTGCTGCGGAAAGCCGTAGCCCGGCCCGTTCGGTGCCACCGGCTGCGGCTGCGGCTGCGGTGGTGGTGACGGTGGCGGCGTCGTCATGAAGCTCCCCCTCGGGCCCGGCGTCGAGGTGCTCCCCGCACCTCGATCGCGCGTGACCGACCATAGCGGTCGGACCGCGGAACGCGACAGGCGCCGCAGTGGGCCTCTGGGGAAGAGGCAGACTACGGCGCCTGTCGTACTGCTTCGTGCACCGCACCCGCGTGGCGAACGCAGGCCGCGTACGGTGCGAGTCTCGCGCACCTCAGGAGTCCGGGTAGAGGGCCGGGTCCGTCCCGAGGCGGTGGGGGCCGTGGCCCCCGGGCGTCAGGCCTGGGCGGCCGCGTTGACGCGCTTGGTGATGGCCGACTTCTTGTTGGCGGCCTGGTTGGCGTGGATGACGCCCTTGCTCACGGCCTTGTCCAGCGCCTTGGAGGCGGCGCGGGCCAGCACGGTGGCCTTCTCGGTCTCGCCGGCGGCAGCGGCCTCACGGGCCTTGCGCAGAGCGGTCTTCAGCGAGGACTTGACGGCCTTGTTGCGCAGGCGCGCCTTCTCGTTGGTCTTGTTGCGCTTGATCTGGGACTTGATGTTCGCCACGAAGGAGCCTCAGTCTTGTCTAAAGGATTGAACGGGCTGCACCGCGCGGCCGCCGGTCGTGCTGAGAGGGCATGCCGAGGCCAGGTGCAGCAGCCCACGCTACCAGGGGCCCACCACCCGTCCCAAACCGGCCGATGCTCCCGAACCGGCCGCCCGACCTCGCCGTACCGGCCCCGCAGCGCCCGGCTACGCCCTGAGCACCGGCTCGCCGTAGTGCTCGACCTCCGGGAACGGCTGGTAGTACCGGTGCAGCAGGTCCCGCCACTGCTGGTACTCGGCCGAGCCGCGGAACCCCTCGGTGTGGTCCGCGAGCGTCTCCCACTCCACCTGGAGGAGGAACCGCGAGCCGCGCCCCTCGTCGAGGCAGCGCCGCAGTTCCAGGGAGCGGAAGCCGCGCTGGACGGCGATCAGCGGACGGGCCTCGGCGAAGGCGGCGAGGAACTCGTCCTCCTGGCCGGGCAGGACGTCGAGCAGGGCGCTTTCCAGGATCATGGGGAGCCATCCTGCCGCCCCGCTCGGGGTGGGAGAAGCCCTGGACGAGACCGGGCCACGAAACCGGGCCGCGAGACCGGGCCGCGAACCGCCCCGCCAACCGAACCGAGGGCCGAACGCCGGACCGAACGGCAGCCCGGTTCGTGGTCGTGGGAAGATGGGAGGAACTATTTCGATCGGACGAGACTGTCCGGTCCCCGGGAAACCGGTCAGCGATGACCAGGACACCCCCGGCCCCGGACCAACGGAGAATCGGACCAAGGTGCCCGCGACCCCCAGCAATGTGCCAGAGCCCAGCCGTACCGACCCGGCGCTGATCCGCAACTTCTGCATCATCGCCCACATCGACCACGGCAAGTCGACGCTCGCAGACCGGATGCTGCAGATCACCGGCGTCGTCGACCCGCGGCAGATGCGTGCCCAGTACCTCGACCGCATGGACATCGAGCGCGAGCGCGGCATCACCATCAAGTCGCAGGCGGTCCGCCTCCCGTGGGCGCCGAAGACCGGGCCGGACGCCGGGACGACGCACATCCTCAACATGATCGACACCCCCGGCCACGTGGACTTCACGTACGAGGTGTCCCGCTCCCTCGCGGCCTGCGAGGGCACCATCCTGGTGGTCGACGCGGCCCAGGGCATCGAGGCGCAGACCCTCGCCAACCTGTACCTGGCGCTGGAGAACGACCTCACGATCGTCCCGGTGCTCAACAAGATCGACCTGCCGGCCGCCCAGCCGGAGAAGTACGCCGCGGAGATCGCGCACATCATCGGCTGCGACCCCTCGGACGTGCTCCAGGTCAGCGCCAAGACCGGTCTGGGCGTCGAGGCCCTGCTGGACCACATCGTCAACACCATCCCGGCCCCGGTCGGCGTCAAGGACGCCCCGGCCCGCGCGATGATCTTCGACTCGGTGTACGACTCCTACCGCGGCGTGGTCACCTACGTGCGTGTCGTGGACGGCCAGCTCACCAAGCGCGAGCGGATCGCCATGATGTCCACCGGCGCCACCCACGAGCTGCTGGAGATCGGCGTCATCTCGCCCGAGCCGAAGGTCGCCGACGGCCTGGGCGTCGGCGAGGTGGGCTACATCATCACCGGTGTGAAGGACGTCCGGCAGTCCAAGGTCGGTGACACCATCACCTCGATGCACAAGGGTGCGACCGAGGCGCTCGGCGGCTACAAGGACCCGCGCCCGATGGTGTTCTCCGGCCTGTACCCGCTGGACGGCTCGGACTATCCGCTGCTGCGCGACGCCCTGGACAAGCTGCGGCTCAACGACGCCGCGCTGGTGTACGAGCCGGAGACCTCGGTCGCGCTCGGCTTCGGCTACCGCTGCGGCTTCCTCGGCCTGCTGCACCTGGAGATCATCCGGGAGCGCCTGGAGCGCGAGTTCAACCTCGACCTGATCTCCACCGCCCCGAACGTGGTCTACCGGGTGATCATGGAGGACGGCACCGAGCACACCGTCACCAACCCGAGCGAGTTCCCGACCGGCAAGATCGCCGAGGTGTACGAGCCGGTCGTGCGCGGCACCATCCTGGCGCCCAACGAGTTCGTCGGCGCGATCATGGAGCTCTGCCAGTCCCGCCGCGGCAACCTGCAGGGCATGGACTACCTCTCCGAGGACCGCGTCGAGCTGCGCTACACGCTGCCGCTCGCCGAGATCGTCTTCGACTTCTTCGACCAGTTGAAGTCCAAGACCCGCGGCTACGCCTCGCTCGACTACGAGCCCATCGGCGAGCAGAGCGCCCAGCTGGTGAAGGTCGACATCCTGCTGCACGGCGACGCGGTGGACGCCTTCTCCGCGATCGTGCACAAGGACAAGGCCTACGGCTACGGCGTGATGATGGCGGGCAAGCTGCAGAAGCTGATCCCGCGCCAGCAGTTCGAGGTGCCGATCCAGGCGGCCATCGGCTCCCGGGTGATCGCCCGTGAGACGGTCCGCGCGATCCGCAAGGACGTCCTCGCCAAGTGCTACGGCGGTGACATCTCGCGTAAGCGCAAGCTGCTGGAGAAGCAGAAGGAAGGCAAGAAGCGGATGAAGATGGTCGGCCGCGTGGAGGTCCCGCAGGAGGCCTTCATCGCCGCGCTGTCCACCGACGCCGAGGCGCCGAAGGACAAGAAGTAGCGGTCTGAACGGAAGGGCCCGGGCGTCATCGGCGTCCGGGCCCTTCCGCATGCCCGGGGCCCGGGGCTATTTCAGCGTGCTGAGCACCCCGGTGACGATCGCCGCCTTGGCCAGCCGTCCCGCCGTGCCGGTGAGCACGGTGGGCCGCATCGAGTCGTCCCCGTGGACGAGTTGGAGCAGCCCGTCCCGCCGGCCGAGGCTCAGGCACTGCGCGACGTACCTGTACGTGAACGGCTTCGCGGTGCGCCCGTCGAGCAGCTTGCCGAGGTACTGGCCCTGCGGCAGGGCGGTGGCGCAGCCCATCCGCAGGGTGCCGGTGCCGGGGACGGTCACCGCGGCGGCGTCGCCGATCACGTGGACGTCCGGGTGGGAGACGGAACGGAGGAGGGCGTCGACCAGAGCCCGGCCGCGGTCGTCGACGGCCAGTCCGGCCTCGGCGGCCAGCGGGTGCGGCTCCATCGAGGCGGCCCAGGCGGTGACGTCGGCGTCGATCGGGCCGGCGGTGGTGCGCAGCCCGGCGGGGGTGACCTCGGCGACGGTGGCGTGCTCGTGGACGGTGACGCCGAGCCGGTCCATGACCTGCCGGATGTGGGTGCGGGCCCGGGCTGAGAACCACCCGCCGACCTGGCCGGCCGCGACGATCCGGACCCGCCACCGGGGGTGGGCCTCGGCGAGTTCGGTGGCCAGCTCGATGCCGGTGGCGCCGCCGCCGACCACGGCCAGCGTGCCGGGGCGGTCGGCCTCGTGCAGCCGGCGGTGCAGTTCGGCGGCCCGCTCCGCCGGGTAGGCGTGCTCGGCGGCGCCGGGGACGTCGTGCCAGGCGGTGCGGCTGCCGAGGGCGTAGACCAGGGTGTCGTAGCCGAGGGAGGCACCGTCGTCGAGCAGGACCTTGCGCCCGGCCAGGTCGAGTTCGACGGCCCTGGCTCGCCGGTGCTCGATCCGGCGGCCGCGCGCCAGCTCGCCGATGGCCGGCCAGTCGCGCCCGTGACCGGCCGCCGTCTCGTGCTGGCGGACGCGGTGCAGGAGTCGCGCCTCGGGTGCGACCAGGGTGACGGGGCGGTGCCGTCCGGCGCCCTTGGCCGCGCTGAGTCCGGCGTAGCCGGCGCCCAGGACGACGATCCGCTGCTCGGTGCCGGTGCCGGTGCCGGTGTCGGTGTCGGTGCTGTTGCTCATCTCGTCCGCCTCCTCGGGAGTGCGCTCTCGTGGAGCGCTGTTCGGGAGGGGGACGACGCGGTCGGCCGGAGTGTGACGGTGACCTGCGTCACAACCCGATCGTGTTCACAACCTGATCGGGCTCACGGCCCCATCGGGCTGAGGTGGCCGAGCTTCTCCGGGTTGACCACCACGAAGGCCTCGGTGATCCGCCCGTCGGCGACGGTGAGGGCCACCACGCCGCCGACGGTGCCCGTGGCCTTCTCGTACCAGACCAGCCCGGGCTCGCCGTTGACCAGCGCGGAGCAGAGCCCGAACTCGGGGGTGAACCACTTCGTGACCAGCCCGGACACCAGCCGGGCGACGTTCCAGGCGCCGAGGACGGGGCGGGCGGCGGCGCGGACGATGCCGCCGCCGTCGGCGTGCCAGACCACGTCCGGGGCGAGGATCTCCATCAGGGCGAGGATGTCGCCCCGGGTGCTGGCGGCGACGAAGGCCTCGACCGCCTGGCGGTGCTCGGCCGGGTCCGCGACGGCGCCGGACCGCCCGCCGCCGGACCGCCCGCCGGTTGACCGCCCGCCGCGCCGCCCGTCGCCGTCGCGGACCCGGCGGCGGGCCCGGGAGGCCAGCTGGCGGGCGGCGTCGGGAGTGCGGTCGAGGGAGTCGGCGATCTCGTCGAAGCCGACCGCGAAGACGTCGTGCAGCACGAAGGCGGCCCGCTCGGCCGGGGTGAGCTGCTCCAGGACGGTGAGCAGGGCGAGCGAGACGGACTCGCCGCGTTCGGCCAGTTCGGCGGGGGAGTCGGCGGCGTCCGCGTAGGAGACGGACGGCTCGGGCAGCCATTCGCCGTAGTAGGCCTCGCGGCGGGCCCGGGCGGAGCCCAGCTGGTCGTAGCAGAGCCGGGTGACGACCGTGGTGAGGAAGGCGCGCGGGTCGGCGACGGCGTCGTGGTCGGCGCCCTGCCAGCGCAGCCAGGCGTCCTGGAGGACGTCCTCGGCGTCGGTGAACGATCCGAGCAGCCGGTACGCGACGGAGCCCAGGTAACGCCGGTTCGCCTCGAAGGCGTCCGGTTCCTGGCCGTCGTCGGCTGCAGGCGCGGAGGTCACGGGCCTACGGTAGCGAAGGCCGCCACCGACCCGAGGAGCGGAGCGTGACGTACCGGGCGAGAGGGGTGCGGAACGCGCGGGGCCGGGGCGGAAGACTCCCGCCCCGGCCCCGCGCACCCTCGCGCAGCGGGTCAGTCCACCTCGGCCACGGCCTCCGCGAACTGCGCCTGGTACAGCCGGGCGTAGGCGCCCTCGGCGGCGATCAGCTCGTCGTGCGAGCCCTGCTCGACGATCGAGCCGTTCTCCATCACCAGGATCACGTCGGCGTCCCGGATGGTGGAGAGGCGGTGCGCGATCACGAAGCTGGTGCGGCCGGTGCGCAGCCGCGCCATGGCCCGCTGGATCAGCACCTCGGTGCGGGTGTCGACGGAGCTGGTCGCCTCGTCCAGGACGAGGATCGAGGGCTGGGCGAGGAACGCCCGGGCGATGGTGATCAGCTGCTTCTCGCCGGCGCTGACGCCGGTGCCCTCGTCGTCGAGGACGGTGTCGTAGCCGTCCGGCAGGGTGCGCACGAAGCGGTCGACGTGCGCGGCCTTCGCCGCCTCGATCACCTGCTCGCGGGTGGCCCCCTGGGCGCCGTAGGCGATGTTGTCGGCGATGCTGCCGCCGAACAGCCAGGTGTCCTGGAGCACCATGCCGATGCCGGAGCGCAGGTCCTCGCGGGACATCGCGGCGACGTCGACCCCGTCGAGGGTGATCCGCCCGGAGCTGACCTCGTAGAACCGCATCAGCAGGTTGACCAGGGTGGTCTTGCCGGCGCCGGTGGGGCCGACGATGGCGACGGTCTGGCCGGGCTCGACCTTGAGCGAGAGGTCCTCGATCAGCGGCTTGTCGGGGTCGTAGCGGAAGGACACGTCCTGGAAGGAGACCCGGCCGTGGATGGTGTCGGGCCGCTCGGACACGGCCGGTTCGGGGCTCTGCTCGGGGGCGTCCAGCAGCTCGAAGACGCGCTCGGCGGAGGCGACCCCGGACTGCACCAGGTTGGCCATGCTGGCGACCTGGGTGAGCGGCTGGCTGAACTGCCGCGAGTACTGGATGAACGCCTGCACGTCGCCGATGGACAGCGAGCCGCTGGCCACCCGCAGGCCGCCGACGACCGCGACCAGCACGTACTGCAGGTTGCCGATCAGCATCATCGCGGGCTGGATGATCCCGGAGATGAACTGCGCCCGGAAGCTGGAGGCGAACAGCGCCTCGTTGTGCTCGCGGAAGGTCTCGGCGGACTCGCGGTGGCGGCCGAACACCTTGACCAGGCTGTGGCCGGTGTACATCTCCTCGATGTGCGCGTTGAGTTGGCCGGTGGACTTCCACTGCTGGACGAACTGCGGCTGCGCCCGCTTGCCGACCTTGGCGGCGACGACCACCGACAGCGGCACCGACACCAGGGCGATCACGGCGAGCAGCGGGGAGATCCAGAACATCATCGCCAGCACACCGACCACGGTGAGCAGCGAGTTGACGACCTGTCCCAGGGTCTGCTGCATGGACTGGCTGATGTTGTCGATGTCGTTGGTGACCCGGCTGAGCACCTCGCCGCGCGGCTGCTTGTCGAAGTAACTGAGCGGCAGCCGGGCGAGTTTGGCCTCGACGTCCTGGCGCAGCCGGTAGCCGGCCCGCTGGATCGCCGCGGTGGCCAGCCGGCCCTGGACGATGCCGAACAGGGCGGAGGCGACGTAGATGGCCAGTACCCAGAGCAGGACGGTGCCGATGGCGCCGAAGTCCATGCCCTGGCCGGGGGTGAAGCTCACCGAGGAGAGCAGGTCGGCGACGCCGCCCTCGCCGTGGGCGCGCAGCCCCTCGACGATCTGCGCCTTGGAGGCGCCGGGCTCGAAGCGGGCGCCGACTACGCCGGCGAAGATCAGGTCGGTGGCGTTGCCGAGCACCTTGGGGCCGGTGACGGCGCAGCCGATGCTGAGCACGCCGAGGGCCAACACGCCCGAGAGCAGGGAGCGTTCGGGGCGCAGCAGGCCGAGCAGGCGCTTGCCGGAGCCCTTGAAGTCCATGGACTTCTCGGTGCCCTGGCCGCCCATGAAGCGGCCCGGTCCGGCGGGGCCGCGGCGGGCGGCGGCGGCCTGGGAGTCGGTGGGCAGTTCGGCGGCGGGGGCCGCGGGCTGGTCGTCCGTGTCGGGCTTGCCGGGGGTGGTCACGCCGCCTCCTGCTCGGTGAGCTGGGAGAGCACGATCTCCCGGTACGTCGGGTTGTCGGCCATCAGTTCGCGGTGGGTGCCGGTGCCGACGACCGCGCCCTCGTCGAGGACGATGATCCGGTCGGCGTCGCGGATCGTGGAGACGCGCTGGGCGACGATCAGCACGGTGGCGTCGGCGGTCTCGCGGGAGAGGGCCTTGCGCAGCCTGGCGTCGGTGGCGTAGTCGAGCGCCGAGAAGGAGTCGTCGAACAGGTAGACGTCGGGCTTGCGGACGAGCGCCCGGGCGATGGCCAGGCGCTGGCGCTGGCCGCCGGAGACGTTGCCGCCGCCCTGGGCGATCGGGGCGTCCAGGCCCTCGGGCAGCTTCTCGACGAAGTCCTTGGCCTGGGCGATCTCCAGGGCGTGCCAGAGCTCCTCGTCGGTGGCGTCGGGCCGGCCGTAGCGGAGGTTGCTGGCGACGGTGCCGGAGAACAGGTACGGCTTCTGCGGGACGAGTCCGACGCTCTCGGCGATCGCCTCGGGGGCGAGTTCGCGCACGTCGACGCCGTCGAGCAGGACCTGGCCGGAGGTGGCGTCGAAGAGCCGGGGTACGAGCCCGAGCAGGGTGGACTTGCCGCTGCCGGTGGAGCCGATGACGGCGGTGGTCTCGCCGGGGCGGGCGGTGATGTCGATGCCGCGCAGCACCGAGGCCTCGGCGCCGGGGTAGCGGAAGTCGACGTCGCGCAGCTCCAGGTTGCCGCGGCGCAGCACCTCGGTGATCGGCGTGGCGGGCGGGACGACGCTGGAGGAGGTGCCGAGGACCTCGTCGATGCGCTCGGCGCAGACCTCGGCGCGCGGCACCATCATGAACATGAAGGTGGCCATCATGACGCTCATCAGGATCTGCATCAGGTAGGAGAGGAAGGCGGTGAGCGCGCCGATCTGCATGGCGCCGCTGTCGATCCGGTGGGCGCCGAACCAGAGCACGGCGACGCTGGAGACGTTCACGACCAGCATCACGGCCGGGAACATGAACGACATCAGCCGGCCTACCTGGAGGGCGACGTTGGTGAGGTCCCCGTTGGCGCCGGCGAAGCGGGTCTGCTCGTGGCCGTCCTTGACGAAGGCGCGGATGACCCGGATACCGGTGATCTGCTCGCGCAGGATCCGGTTCACCGTGTCGATCCGGGTCTGCATGCTGCGGAACTTGGGGCGCAGCGAGCGGACCAGCAGGAGGACGACGATGCCGAGCAGCGGGATGACGGCGAGCAGCAGACCGGACAGCGGCACGTCCTGGTTGAGCGCCATGATGATGCCGCCGACGCACATGATCGGCGCGGCCACCATGAGCGTGAAGCTCATCAGGGCCAGCATCTGGACCTGTTGGACGTCGTTGGTGGTGCGGGTGATCAGCGAGGGGGCGCCGAACTGGCCGACCTCGCGGGCGGAGAAGCTCTGCACGCGGTCGAAGACGGCGGCGCGGAGGTCCCGGCCGAAGGCCATCGCGGTGTGGGCGCCGTAGTAGACGGCGCCGATCGAGCACAGCGCCTGGATCAGGGTGACACCGATCATCACCCCGCCGACGCGCAGGATGTAGCCGGTATCGCCCTTGACCACGCCGTCGTCGATGATGTCGGCGTTGAGCGTCGGCAGGTAGAGCGCCGCCAGGGTGGACACCAGTTGGAGCACCACGAGCAGGGCGATCGGTCGGGAGTATGGGCGCAGGTACGCCCGGAGCAGTCTGATCAGCACTTGCACACTCTTGTCGTCGGCGGGTGGATTCGCATCCCAATTCTCGTTCTTTGGTGCACTCGTACAGACGATTCCCAGGGTGTGAACCGGAGGTTTGTCCAGCCCTTTGCCGAATCGCCCGGTGGGCCCGGTTGCGCGGTTCACCCGGGGTCCTGGCGGGGTCGTCGAACGGGCACCGGCGCCGTGGCGGTGTGCCGACGGTCCGTGCCCTCTTACGGAATGACCGATTTCCCCCTAGGCTGCTGATTGCCCCCTTGTTACTCGCCGGTACCGTCCGGGTTACCCGGGGGCCCGGCGACCGCCCCCCACGGGCGCCGCGACAATCCCTCAGACGGCCACCCGCCCCCGGAGGTCCTCGTTGAGTTCCGCGCAGTCCCTGATCGACTCCGGCAGTGCCGACATCGTCGCCGGGCGTCCCGCCTCCGTCGCCCACCTGTTCCTGGAGCGGGTCGCCGCCACCCCGAACGCCGAGGCCTACCGCTACCCGGCCCCGGTCGACGAGCACGCCGCGGACGGCGCCCCCGGCGCCGAGCAGTGGCGCTCGCTCACCTGGGCGCAGACGGCGGCCCGGGTCAAGGCGGTGGCCGCCGGCCTGATGGCGCTCGGCATCCAGCCGGAGGACCGGGTCGCGCTGGCCTCCTCCACCCGCGTCGAATGGATCATCGCCGACCTCGGGAACATGTGCGCGGGCGCCGCCACCACGACCGTCTACCCGAGCACCAACACCGACGAGACCGCCTTCATCCTCTCCAACTCCGGCTCCAGGGCGCTGTTCGCGGAGAACGCCGCCCAGCTCGCCAAGGCCGTCGACCAGATCGAGCAGCTGCCCGAACTGCGGACCGTCATCCTCTTCGACGCCCCCGAGAGCACGGCCCCCGGGAGCGCGGCCCCCGAGACCGGCGCGACCGGGTCCGGCGCGACCGAGTCCGGCGCGACCGCGACCGAGGTCCCCGGGACCGCCGGCCTCGCCCTGCTCACCCTCGCCGAACTGGAACAGCGCGGCGCCGAGTACCTGGAGCAGCACCCGGACGCGGTCGAGAAGGCGGTCGCCGCGCTCGACAAGGAGCAGCTGGCCACCCTCATCTACACCTCCGGCACCACCGGCCGCCCCAAGGGCGTGCGCCTGGTGCACGACTGCTGGGCGTACGAGGGCCGGGCTCAGGAGGCCAGCGGGCTGCTGCGCTCCGACGACGTCCAGTTCATGTGGCTGCCGCTGTCGCACGTGTTCGGCAAGACGCTGATCTCCGGCCAGATCGCCACCGGCCACGTGATGGCCGTGGACGGCCGGGTCGACCGGATCATCCACAACCTGCCGGCCATCCGGCCGACCGTCATGGCCTCGGCGCCGCGCATCTTCGAGAAGGTCTACAACGGCATCGCCGGCCGGGCCCGGGCCGAGGGCGGCGCCAAGTACAAGATCTTCCGCTGGGCCGCCAAGGTCGCCCGCGAGCACGCCCGGGCCGTCCAGGAGAGCCGGATCGCCACCGGCACCGGAACCGCCCCGCTGGGCCTGCGGCTCCAGCACACCGTGGCCGACAAGCTGGTCTACGCCAAGATCCGCGCGGCCTTCGGCGGCCGGCTGCGCGGCGCCGTCTCCGGCAGCGCCGCGCTCGCCCCCGAGATCGGCTTCTTCTTCCTCGGCGCCGGCGTGCCGATCCTGGAGGGCTACGGCCTCAGCGAGACCAGCGCCGGCTCCTGCGTCAATCGCGAGGAGGACGTCCGGATCGGCACGGTGGGCCGCGCGCTGCCCGGCACCGAGGTCCGGATCGCCGAGGACGGCGAGATCCTGCTGCGCGGCCCCGGCGTCATGCGCGGCTACCACGACCTGCCGGAGAAGACCGCCGAGGTGCTGGAGGCCGACGGCTGGTTCCACACCGAGGACATCGGCGAGCTCGGCCCCGACGGCTTCCTGCGGATCACCGACCGCAAGAAGGACCTGTTCAAGACCTCCGGCGGCAAGTACGTCGCGCCCAGCGAGGTCGAGGGCAGGTTCAAGGCGGCCTGCCCGTTCGTCAGCAACATCCTGGTGATCGGCAACGGCCGCAACTTCTGCACCGCGCTGATCGGCCTGGACGAGGCGGTCATCATGCCGTGGGCCGCCGAGCACGGCCTGGCCGGCAAGTCCTACGCCGAGGTGGCCGCCGACCCGCAGGTGCACCAGCTGATCGACGGCTTCGTCCGGCGGCTCAACGCCGACCTGCAGCGCTGGCAGACGATCAAGAAGTTCCACCTGCTGCCGCGCGATCTCGACATCGAGCACGGCGAGCTCACCCCGAGCCTGAAGATCAAGCGCCCGGTGGTCGAGCGGACCTACGCGGACGCCGTCACCGCGATGTACGCGGGCGCCAACGAGGCCTGAGCCGCCCCGCCCCCGTACGGCTCACCGGTTCGGGTGAGCCGTACGGGACAATGGGGTCATGCCCTCCGCACTCCCCGACGGCGAACCGGTGCCGTCCGACGGTTCCCTGCCCGCGCACGCCCGCACCGGTCTCGGGCAGCGGCCGTTCGGCTTCTACCTGCACGTGCCGTACTGCGCCAGCCGCTGCGGCTACTGCGACTTCAACACCTACACCGCCACCGAGCTGCGCTCCTCCGGGGCCGTCGCCTCCCAGGAGACCTACGCGGACAACGTGGTCGCCGAGATCCGGCTGGCCCGCAGGATCCTCGGCCCCGTGGACCTCCCGGTGCAGACCGTCTTCCTCGGCGGCGGCACCCCCACCCTGCTGCCCGCCCGCGACCTGGTGAAGATGCTCGCCGCACTGCGCGAGGAGTTCGGGCTCGCCGACGGCGCCGAGGTCACCACCGAGGCCAACCCGGAGTCCGTCGACCCGGCCTACCTGGCCGAGCTGCGCGAGGGCGGCTACAACCGGGTCTCCTTCGGCATGCAGAGCGCCCGCCCGCACGTCCTGCAGCTGCTCGACCGCCACCACACCCCGGGCCGCCCCGAGGCCTGCGTCGCCGAGGCCCGCGCCGCCGGCTTCGACCACGTCAACCTGGACCTCATCTACGGCACCCCCGGCGAGTCCGACGACGACTGGCGGGCCTCCCTGGACGCCGCCATCGGCGCCGGGCCCGACCACGTCTCCGCCTACTCCCTGATCGTCGAGGACGGCACCAAGCTCGCCGCCCGGGTCAAGCGCGGCGAACTGCCGATGATCGACGACGACGTGCACGCCGACCGCTACCTCATCGCCGAACAGGCCCTCAGCGCCGCCGGTTACTCCTGGTACGAGGTCTCCAACTGGGCCACCACCCCCGAGGGCCGCTGCCGCCACAACGAGCTCTACTGGACCGGCGCCGACTGGTGGGGCGCCGGCCCCGGCGCGCACAGCCACGTCGGCGGCGTCCGCTGGTGGAACGCCAAGCACCCCGCCGCCTACGCCCAGGCCCTCGCCGAAGGCCGCACCCCGGCCCTGGGCCGTGAGGTCCTCGCCGAGGAGGACCGCCGGGTCGAGCGCATCCTGCTCGAACTGCGCCTCGCCGAGGGCATCCCGCTCACCCTCCTCACCGACACCGGCCGCCAGGCCGCCGCCCGCCACCTCGCCGACGGCCTCCTCGACCCCGACACCCACGCCGCCGGCCGCGCCGTCCTCACCCTCCAGGGCAGGCTGCTGGCCGACGCGGTCGTACGTGACCTGGTGGACTGACATTCGTTGACGTGGGTGTCAGCCGTCGGAGGGAGCGTGGGATGACCGCCATCGATGATCGGATGACCGGGATCTTCGAGAACCTGGAGGTGCCGGAAGGCGTCAAGGCCGAGCTCATCAGGGGGGAAATCGTGATGACGGCCGGGCCTGACATGGTCCACAACCTCATCGTCCTGGCGATTCAGCACCAGCTTCCGTACGGTCGGTGGCGTCCCCTCACGACCCAGGACCTGGGGATCCCCGGCCAGGCGAGCGAACCCCAGCCCGACCTGGTCGTCTTCGAACGCGGGGCGGTCGAGGAGCACGGACGACTGCTGCCGTCGCCTGCCGTCACCCTGGTGGTCGAGGTGGTGTCGAAGACCAGTGTCGATCGTGATTACCGGACCAAGCGGGAGCTCTATGCCGAGGGCACCGTCCCCGCGTATCTGATCGTCGACCCGATCAAGGGAGTCTGCGTGCTGCTGACCGAGTTGGGCAAGGATCCCGGGTCCGGGCTCCCGAGGTACATGTCCGAGCGGACCAGTAAGTTCGGCGAGCCCGTCCCCGTCGGCCTGCTCGATGTCGATCTGGACACCACGGACTTTCAGCAGTACGTCTGACCTACCTCACCCCGGGAGCGTCACGAAGTCGATCAACTCCTCGACGCGGCCCAGGAGCTCCGGCTCCAGGTCCTTGTAGGTGTCGACCTTGGAGAGGATCCGCTTCCAGGCGGCGGGGGTGTTCACCGGCCAGCCGAGGCGGCGGCAGACGCCCTCCTTCCACTCCTCGCCGCGGGGGACGGCGGGCCAGGCGGGGATGCCGACGGAGGAGGGCTTCACGGCCTGCCAGATGTCGATGTAGGGGTGGCCGACGACCAGGACGGCGTCGCCGGTGACCTGGGCGGCGATGCGGTGCTCCTTGGTGCCGGGGAGCAGGTGGTCGACCAGGACGCCGAGGCGGCGGCCCGGGCCGGGGGCGAAGTCGGCGACGATCGCGGGCAGGTCGTCCACGCCCTCCAGGTACTCGACGACCACGCCCTCGATCCGCAGGTCGTCGCCCCAGACCCGTTCGACCAGCTCGGCGTCGTGCCGGCCCTCGACGTAGATCCGCGACTCGCGGGCGACCCGGGCCCGGGCGCCGGGGACGGCGATCGAGCCGGAGGCGGTGCGGCCAGGCGCCCGCGAGGGGGCCGGGCCGGTCGGGCGCACCAGGGTGACCACCCGGCCCTCCAGCAGGAAGCCGCGCGGCACCAGCGGGAACACCCGGTGCTTGCCGAAACGGTCCTCCAGGGTGACGGTGAACCCCTCGGCGGTCCGCTCGCACCGCACCACCGCGCCGCAGAAGCCGGTCGCCGCCTCCTCCACCACCAGGTCCCGCTCGGCGGGCACCTCCGGGGCGGGCTGCTGCCTCTTCCACGGCGGGGTCAGGTCGGGTCCGTACTGGCGGCTGTGCATGCAGGTGACTATAGGCAGCGGCAGCGCCCGAGGATCGGACGGCCCGTCACAGGCCCGGCGCGCCCCAGACCGGGAACCAGCGGCTGAGGTCCTTCTCCAGCCGCAGGTCGTTCCCCAGCAGCGCGTTGACCTGCAACTCCAGCGGGCTGTTGCGCCGCTCCCCGCCGCCGGGCATCGGGGCGAAGGGGTAGAAGGTGCCGCGCTTGTAGAGGTAGACCAGCGCCAGCGACTGCCCCTGCCCGTTGCGGAAGGCGACCAGCGAGCAGAGCAGCTGGGGTCCGAAGCCGTTCGCCTCCAGCTCGCTGTTGACCGCGTGCAGGTCGTTCACCAGCTCCGGCAGCTCCTCGGGGGTGTGCCGGGCGAGCAGCCAGGAGTAGCCGTAGCCGTCCTTGGAGGCCTCCACCGGGACGCCGCCGCGCTCGGTGTCGGCGTCCAGCAGCGCCCGCACCTGCTGCTCGACCTGCCCGAAGGCCGCGCCCTCGACGGCGGCGAAGCAGACCGAGCCGAGGCCGGTGGGGGTGAACCCGGCCCCGGCCTCCAGGGTGAGGGCGGCGGACGGTACGCCGAACAGCTGGTCGAGGTCGGGCTTGACGGGCTTGGTGCGCCCGAACAGGGCGTCCAGGATTCCCACGGCGGTCCTTTCAGGAGGGTGCGGGCGGAGTCGGGCGGAGCGGCGGAGGGGGGAGTCAGCGGCCGAGCTGCTCGGAGATCTTCGCCAGCTGCTCCAGCCGCTTCTCCAGCGTCGGGTGGGTGGAGAACAACTGGGCGGCGGTCTCCCGGGCGCTCAGCGCGGGGGCGAAGTAGAAGGCGTTGTAGGGCTGCGCCTGGCGCAGGTCCTTGCTGGGGATGGCGGCGATCTGCCCGGTGACCTTGGTGAGCGCGGAGGCGAGGGCGCTGGGGCGGCCGGTGAGCTGGGCGGCGGAGCGGTCGGCGGCGAGTTCCCGGTAGCGGGAGAGCAGCCGGGTGAGCAGGAAGCTGATGGCGTAGACGACCATCGACACCAGCGGGATGACCAGGGCGGCGATCGCCGCGTTCTGGTCGTTGTTGTTGCGGCCGCCGCCCATGAACCCGCCGTACATGGCGATCCGGGTCATGGCCCCGGCGAGGACGCCGAGGAAGCCGGCGATGGTCATCACCGCGACGTCCCGGTGGGCGACGTGGGACAGCTCGTGGGCGAGGACGCCCTCCAGCTCCTCGGGTTCCAGCCGGCGCAGCAGGCCGGTGGTGACGCACACCACGGCGTTCTGCGGGTTGCGGCCGGTGGCGAAGGCGTTCGGCATGTCGTTGTCGGCGACCGCCACCCGGGGTTTGGGCATGTCCGCCAGCGCGCAGAGCCGGTCGACGGTGCCGTGCAGTTGCGGGTACTGCTCAGGGGTCACCTGGTGGGCGCCCATCGCCCGTTCGGTGATCTTGTCGCTGAACCAGAACTGGGCCACGAACAGCCCGCCGGAGATCAGGACGATCAGTGGCCAGGCGCCGCGCAGCAGCACGATCAGCAGGCCGGTGAAGCCGACGTACAGCAGCCCGATCACGAACATCGTCACGACCATGCGGCCGGTCAGGCCGCGGTCGGGCGCGAAACGGGTGTGCTGGCCCGAGCTCGACATTGCTTGCTCCTCCATTCGCCGTCGCTTTCGATGCTGCCACCCGGACGGCCCCGCGGCACCACCCCCGCGCCGGGAACTGCGGGCAGGATCACTCCGGCCGGGCCGTTCCTGCCGTTGGGCCCGGGCCTTACACTGGCAGGTACGGTTTTGGCACTCGGGTATGACGAGTGCCAAGGCGGGTCCCGGAACCGGGTGTCCCGGAACGGGCAGCAGCATGTGCGACACAAACGGACAACGCGCGAAGACGGAGGTGTGTGCCCCATGGCCGGTGAGGTTCGCCAGCTCGACGACCGCAAGCTGGCCGTGCTCCGCGCGATCGTCCAGGACTACGTGGGGACCGAGGAGCCGGTCGGCTCCAAGGCCCTGGTGGAGCGGCACAACCTCGGGGTCTCCCCGGCCACCGTCCGCAACGACATGGCGGCGCTGGAGGAGGAGGGCTACATCCACCAGCCGCACACCAGCGCCGGGCGCATCCCCACCGACAAGGGGTACCGCCTGTTCGTCGACAAGCTTGCCGAGGTCAAGCCGATGAGCGCCCCCGAGCGCCGGGCGATCCGGCACTTCCTGGACGGCGCCGTCGACCTGGACGACGTGGTCGCCCGGACGGTGCGGCTGCTCGCCCAGCTCACCCGGCAGGTCGCGGTGGTGCAGTACCCCTCGCTGTCGCGCTCCACCGTCCGGCACATCGAGCTGGTCGCGCTGGCCCCGACCAAGGTGATGCTGGTCCTGATCACCAACACCGGCCGGGTCGAGCAGCGGATGGTGGACTGCCCGGGCCCGGTCGGCGAGACGGTCCTGGCGGACCTGCGGGCCCGGATCAACGCGCGGGCCGTCGGCCAGCGGCTGCCGGACGTGCCGGGCTTCCTGGAGGAGCTCCCGGCGGGTTTCGAGCAGCCGGACCGGCCGACCGTCAGCACCGTCCTGGCGACGCTGTTCGAGGCGCTCGCCGAACAGAACGAGGAGCGGATCATGCTGGCCGGCACGGCCAACCTGACCCGCTTCGGGCACGACTTCCCGCTCACCATCCAGCCGGTGCTGGAGGCACTGGAGGAGCAGGTCGTCCTGCTCCGCCTCCTGGGTGAGACCGCGGACGCCGCGATGACGGTCCGGATCGGGCGGGAGATCGCCTACGAGGGGCTGAATTCCACCTCGGTGGTCTCGGTCGGCTACGGTTCGGGCGACGAGAGCGTGGCCAAACTGGGTGTGATCGGTCCGACCCGGATGGACTATCCGGGCACAATGGGGGCGGTGCGAGCGGTGGCACGGTACGTGGGTCAGATCCTGGCCGAGTCGTAGCAAACAGTCGCTGTCGGTCATCTGACGGCGACATCCCAGTCGCAGCACTACTACAGGCGGAACAAGCGGAGCATTTGGTGGCCACGGACTACTACGCGGTACTCGGCGTCCGACGGGATGCGGGGCAGGACGAGATCAAGAAGGCGTTCCGGCGCCTGGCACGCGAACTGCACCCGGACGTCAACCCGGACCCGAAGACGCAGGAGCGGTTCAAGGAGATCAACGCCGCCTACGAGGTGCTCTCCGATCCGCAGAAGCGGCAGGTCTACGACCTCGGCGGTGACCCGCTCTCGCCGGGCGGCGGGGGCGCGGGCGGCTTCGGCGCGGGCGCGGCGGGCTTCGGGTTCTCCGACATCATGGACGCCTTCTTCGGCGCCGCGGCCGGCCAGCGCGGCCCACGCTCGCGCACCCGCCGCGGCCAGGACGCCATGATCCGGCTGGAGATCACCCTGGAGGAGGCCGCCTTCGGCACCACCAAGGAACTCCAGGTCGACACGGCCGTCACCTGCACCACCTGCAGCGGCGAGGGCGCGGCCCCCGGCACCTCCGCGCAGACCTGTGACATGTGCCGCGGCAAGGGCGAGGTCTCCCAGGTCACCCGGTCCTTCCTGGGCCAGGTCATGACCTCCCGCCCCTGCCCGCAGTGCCAGGGCTTCGGCACCGTCGTGCCGACCCCGTGCCCGGAGTGCGCCGGCGACGGCCGGGTCCGCGCCCGCCGCACCCTGACCGTCAAGATCCCGGCCGGTGTCGACAACGGCACCCGGATCCAGCTGGCCGGCGAGGGCGAGGTCGGCCCCGGCGGCGGCCCGGCCGGCGATCTGTACGTCGAGATCGCCGAGACCACCCACCCGACCTTCCAGCGCCGCGGGGACGACCTGCACTGCACCGTCACCATCCCGATGACGGCCGCGGCCCTCGGCACCCAGGTGCCGCTGCAGACCCTGGACGGGCTGGAGGAGGTCGACATCCGGCCCGGCACCCAGTCCGGCCAGTCGATCCCGCTGCACGGCCGGGGCATCACCCACCTGCGCGGGGGCGGCCGGGGCGACCTGATAGTGCATGTCGAGGTGCAGACGCCCGGCAAGCTCGACGCCGAGCAGGAGGAGCTGCTGCGCCGGCTCGCGGTGCTGCGCGGCGAGGAGCGGCCGTCCGGCCAGTTCGCGCCGGGCCAGCAGGGCCTGTTCTCGCGTCTGAAGGACGCGTTCAACGGCCGGTAGCCGTCCGCGTGGGGGTGCCGGGGCTCTGCCCGGCACCCCTTTCGCGTTCCCGATCCGCCCCCACCACCGGAGGTTCCCCGCATGACCGCCCCCGTCTTCGTCGTCGAGACCGAGCGGATCGCCGCCGCCGCACCCGGCTCCGTGGTGCGCCTCGACGGGCCGGAGGGGCGGCACGCGGCCGCGGTGAAGCGGCTGACGGCGGGCGAGGCGGTGACCCTGGCCGACGGGCTGGGCCTCGGGGTGGACGGGACGGTCGCCGAGGTGCTCGGCAAGGACGCGGTCGACGTCACGGTGGCGTCCGTGCGCCGGGAGCCCGAGCCGGCGCCGCGGATCGTCGTCGTCCAGGCGCTGCCCAAGGGCGACCGCGGCGAGCTCGCGGTGGAGACCATGACCGAGGTCGGCGTGGACGTGGTGATCCCGTGGGCCGCCTCGCGCTGCATCACGCAGTGGAAGGGCGACCGGGGCGCCAAGGCGCTCGCCAAGTGGCGGGCCACCGCCCGGGAGGCCGGCAAGCAGTCCCGCCGGCTGCGCTTCCCCGAGGTGCGCGAGCCGGTGACCACCCGGCAGCTGGCGCCGGTCCTGGCGGGGGCGGCGTTCGCCGCCGTGCTGCACGAGGAGGGCGCCGAGCCGCTGGCGCTGGCCGCGCTGCCCGAGGGCGGGGACGTGGTGCTGGTGGTCGGCCCGGAGGGCGGTGTCTCCCCGGAGGAGCTGGCCGCCTTCGCCGAGGCGGGCGCGAAGCCGTACCGGCTGGGCCCGTCGGTGCTGCGCACCTCCACCGCCGGGGTGGCCGCCGGCGCGCTGCTGCTGGGCCGTACCGGCCGCTGGTCGTAGCGGGCTCCGGTCGGGGCGGGAGTCCGCGAAAATCGGCCCGCGCGGTGTGCGTGGGTGCCTACGCTGACCGCGTGACGGAACCCCTGAGCACCTCCGCGGGCGCCTATCTGCGCCACCCCCATCTGCACGGCGACCTGGTCACCTTCGTCGCCGAGAACGACGTCTGGCTGGCCCCGCTGGACGGCGGCCGGGCCTGGCGGCTGACGGCCGATCATCTGCCGGTCCACCACCCCCGGTTCGCCCCGGACGGGCGGCACATCGCCTTCACCTCCGCCCGGGACGGCGCGCCCGAGGTGCACGTGGTGCCGGTGGACGGCGGCCCGTCCCGCCGGCTCACCCACTGGGGCAGCGACCAGACCCAGCTGCAGGGCTGGACGGCCGACGGCCGCCCGATCGCCACCACCACCGCCGGCGAGGCCACCCTGCGCCGCACCTGGGCGCACGCGGTGCCGCTGGACGGTGGCGAGCCGGTGCGGCTGCCGTACGGACCGGTCGGCGGGCTCGCCTTCGAGCCGCAGGGCGCCAGGGTGCTGCTGGGCACCGTCAACAACCGCGAGCCGGCCTGGTGGAAGCGCTACCGGGGCGGCCGGGCGGGCAAGCTGTGGATCGGCCGGGACGAGTTCGCGCGGGTGCACGAGGACCTGGACGGCCAGCTCTCCTCGCCGCTGTGGGTGGGGGACCGGATCGCCTTCCTGTCCGACCACGAGGGCGTCGGCGAGCTGTACTCCAGCCTCCCGGACGGCTCCGACCTGCGCCGCCACACCACTTGCCCGGAGGGCTTCTACGCCCGCAACGCCACCACCGACGGCACCCGGGTGGTCTTCCACCGGGCCGGCGACCTGTGGCTGCTGGAGAGCCTGGCGCAGGGCGCCGAGCCGCGCCGGCTGGACGTCCGGCTGGCCGGCCCGCGCAGCGGCCGCCGGCCCCGCCCGGTGTACGCCGCGCACTGGCTGGAGTCCGTCGCCCCCGACCGCACCGGCCGGGCGAGCGCGGTGGTGGTGCGCGGCGGGGTGCACTGGCTGACCCACCGCGAGGGCCCGGCCCGGGTGCTGGACGAGACGCCGGGTGTGCGCGGGCGCCTCGCCCGGGTGGTGCCGGGCGAGGACGGCGCCCAGGGCGTGCTCTGGGTGTCCGACGCCGAGGGCGAGGACGCCCTGGAGTTCGCGCCCGCCGTGCAGGGCGCCGAGCGCCGCCGGCTGGCGGCCGGCCGGCTCGGTCGGGTCAACTCCCTGGTGGTGTCCCCGGACGGCAAGCAGGCGGCGCTCGGTGTGCACGACGGCCGGGTGCTGCTGGTCGCGCTCGCCGACGGCACCGTGCACGAGCTGGCCCGCAGCGCCGACGGCGAGGTCAGCGGGCTGGCCTTCAGCCCGGACTCGGCCTGGCTGGCGTGGTCGAGCCCGGTGGCGGGCCTGGGCCCCTTCTCGCTGCGCCAGATCGTGCTGGCCAACCTGGCCACCCGGACGGTCGGCGAGGCCACCCAGCAGCGCTTCATCGACACCTCGCCGGCCTTCACCGCGGACGGCCGGTACCTGGCGTTCCTGTCGGTGCGCAACTTCGACCCGGTCTACGACGCGCACGTCTTCGACCTGTCGTTCCCGAACGGCTGCCGCCCGTACCTGATCACGCTGGCCGCCGACACGCCGTCCCCGTTCGGGCCGCAGCGGGCCGGGCGCCCGCTCGGCGGGGAGGAGGACGAGCCGCGCGGCAAGAAGGCGGACGGCGAGGAGGCCGCCGCCGACGCCCCGCCGGTGACCAGGGTCGACCTGGACGGCATCGCCGACCGGATCGTGCCGTTCCCGGTCGAGGGCGGCCGCTTCGACTCGCTGCGGGCCGCCAAGGACGGCGTCCTGTGGACCAGGGCCCCGCTGCTCGGCGAACTCGGCGACGAGGCGGCCTCGCTGGACGAGGAGCGGCCCCGGCCGGCGCTGGAGCGGTACGACCTGAAGAAGCGTCGCGTCGAGCAACTCGTGCAGAGCGTCGACGAGTTCGCGGTCAGCGGGGACGGCGCCCGGGTGGCGGTGCTGGACGAGGGCGAGCTGCGGATCGTCCCCGCCGACCACAAGGCGAGCGGCGAGGACGACGAGGTGACCGTCGACCTGGCCCGGCTGCGGGTCACCGTCGACCCGGCCGCCGAGTGGCGCCAGATGTACGCCGAGAACGGCCGCCTGATGAGGGACAACTTCTGGCGCGCCGACCTCGGCGGCGTCGACTGGGAGGGCGTCCTGGACCGCTACCGGCCGCTGGTGGAGCGGGTCGGCTCGCACGACGACCTGGTCGACCTGCTCTGGGAGGTGCACGGCGAACTCGGCACCTCGCACGCCTACGTGCTGCCGTACGGCCTGCACACCGAACCCGCACGGCGCCAGGGCCTGCTCGGCGCCGACCTCGCCAAGGACGGCGACCGGTGGCGGATCGCCCGGATCCTGCCCGGCGAGTCCTCCGACCCCCGGGCCCGCTCGCCGCTGGCCGCGCCCGGCGTCGCGATCCGCCCGGGCGACGCGGTCCTGGCCGTCAACGGCCGCCCGGTGGACCCGGTCACCGGCCCGGCGCCGCTGCTGGCCGGCACCGCCGGGCAGCCGGTCGAGCTGACCGTGGCCGGCAAGGACGGCACCGACCAGCGCCACCCGGTGGTCGTCCCGCTCTCCGACGAGGAGCCGCTGCGCTACCACGACTGGGTGGCCGGGCGGCGGGCCGCCGTGCGCGAGCTGTCCGCCGGGCGGCTCGGCTACCTGCACGTCCCCGACATGCAGACCACCGGCTGGGCCCAGATCCACCGCGACCTGCGCTCGGAGATGGCCAAGGAGGGCGTGGTCGTCGACATCCGGGAGAACCGCGGCGGCCACACCTCGCAGCTGGTGATCGAGAAGCTGGCCCGCCGGATCATCGGCTGGGGCGTCGCCCGCGACGTCGCCAGCCCGATGCCCTACCCCGGTGACGCCCCGCGCGGGCCGCTCGTCGCGCTCGCCAACGAGTTCTCCGGCTCGGACGGCGACATCGTCAACGCCGCCATCCAGGCGCTGGGGCTGGGCCCGGTGGTCGGTACCCGCACCTGGGGCGGGGTGATCGGCATCGACAGCCAGTACCGGCTGGTCGACGGCACCCTGGTGACCCAGCCCAAGTACGCGTTCTGGGTGGAGAACTACGGCTGGGGCGTGGAGAACCACGGCGTCGACCCGGACGTCGAGGTGCCGTTCGCCCCGCACCAGTGGGCGGCGGGGGAGGATCCGCAGCTGGCCGAGGGCGTCCGGATCGCCCTCGCCGCGCTCGCCGGGACCCCGTCCCGGACGGCCCCGCCGGTGCCCGGGGAGCAGACCGGGGAGTAGGCCGGGGACCGGGCCCGGAGTGGGAGGTCGGGCGGGCCGACTTCCCACTCCGGGCGGCGCGGGGGATGCGGGCCGTGGTCGGGATGCGCCCGGTCCGCCGCGAGCGGCTGCCGGAGTATCAGCAGGCGGTCGGGCGGCTCGGCTAGGCTGCCGCCGTACGGCCCACGACACAACCCGAGGAGAAGCCGATGGCCGGCGAGTCGCAGCCCGACTGCCTGTTCTGCAAGATCGTGGCGGGCGAGATCCCGGCGACCGTGGTGCGCAAGACCGAGCGCATCCTCGCCTTCCGCGACATCGCTCCCAAGGCCCCGGTGCACGTCCTGGTCATCCCGCACGTCCACTACCCGAACGCCGCCGCGCTGGCCGCCGCGGAGCCGGAGATCGCCGGTGAACTCCTCGCCGAGGCGGGCGCGGTGGCCAAGGATGAGGGCCTGGAGGACTACCGGCTGATTCTCAACACCGGCGCCGGCGCCGGTCAGACGATCTTCCACGCCCACGTCCACGTGCTCGGCGGCAAGCCGATGACCGAGAGCATGGTCTGAACCCGACGTGTCACAGCGCGAACTCGTCGTCCTCGGCACCGCCAGCCAGGTGCCCACCCGGCACCGCAACCACAACGGCTACCTGCTCCGCTGGGACGGCGAGGGCCTGCTGTTCGACCCCGGCGAGGGCACCCAGCGGCAGATGCTGCACGCCGGGGTCTCGGCCACCCAGATCACCAGGATCGCCGTGACGCACTTCCACGGCGACCACTGCCTGGGCCTCGCCGGGGTGATCCAGCGGATCAACCTGGACCGCGTCCCGCACCCGGTGGACGTCTACTTCCCGGCCTCCGGCGAGGTCTACTTCGAGCGGCTGCGGAACGCCACCGCGTACCACGAGACGGCCGTGCTGCGGCCCCGGCCGATCGACGAGCCGGGCCCGCTGCCCGCGCCCGGCGCCCGCTTCGCGCTGGACGCCGTGCGGCTCTCCCACCCCGTGGAGTCCTTCGGCTACCGGCTGTCCGAGCCCGACGGCCGCCGCCTGGTGCCCGAACGGCTCGCCGCGCTCGGCGTCTTCGGCCCCGCGGTCGGCCGGCTGCAGCACGAGGGCGCGATCGAGGCGGACGGCCGGCGGGTCACCCTGGAGGAGGTCAGCGAGCCCCGGCCGGGCCAGCGGTTCGCCTTCGTGATGGACACCCGGCTCTGCGACGGCGTGCACGAACTCGCCGAGGGCGCCGACCTGCTGGTCGTCGAGTCGACCTTCACCGACGCCGACGTCCGCCTCGCCGAGGACCACGGTCACCTCACCGCCGGGCAGGCCGCCAAGGCCGCCGCCGAGGCCGGGGTGCGCACCCTGGTGCTGACCCACTTCTCCCAGCGCTACCCGGACCTCGGCCAGCACCTGGCCGACGCCCGCAGGCACTTCGACGGGGAGCTGGTGCTCGCCGAGGACCTCGCCCGGGTGCCCGTCCCCGCCCGGCGCCAGCCGTGAACCCGGCGCACACCCCGTGAAAAGGGCTCGCGCCGTCCCCCGATCTGCCGCAGCATCGTCGGGTGCGGCCCCGCCGCCCGCCGCGGCGATCACGTGCGCGGCGTACCCTGGTGCCCCGGAGAGACCGATCGGCACACGACACCACGGATGGGATGAGGCAGGCCCCAGCGCCGACCTATGAGTGACACATCGCAGACCCGTACGAACGGCCGGTCACGCCCCGAGCCGGCCGACGACGGCCGCGTCAGCGCCCGGATCGTCATCCCCGAGAAGCACCCGATGGTCACCCTCCTCGGCACGGCGGACTCGCTGCTGCGCGTGATCGAGCAGGGGTTCCCCGCCGCCGACATCCACGTCCGCGGCAACGAGGTGACCGCCACCGGAGCGCGCGCCGAGGTCGCCCTCGTGCAGCGGCTCTTCACCGAGATGATGCTGGTGCTGCGCACCGGCCAACCCCTGACGGAGGACTCCGTGGAGCGCTCCATCGCCATGCTCCGGAGCGCCGTGGAGGACCCGGACAGCCCGGCGCCGTCCCAGGTGTTCACCGCGAACATCCTGTCCAACCGGGGCCGCACGATCCGCCCCAAGACGCTCAACCAGCAGCGCTACGTCGACGCGATCGACAAGCACACCATCACCTTCGGCCTCGGCCCGGCCGGCACCGGCAAGACCTACCTCGCGATGGCCAAGGCCGTCCAGGCCCTGCAGGCCAAGGAGGTCAACCGGATCATCCTGACCCGCCCGGCGGTCGAGGCCGGGGAGCGGCTGGGCTTCCTGCCCGGCACCCTCTACGAGAAGATCGACCCGTACCTGCGCCCGCTCTACGACGCGCTGCACGACATGATGGATCCGGACTCCATCCCGCGCCTGATGGCGGCCGGCACCATCGAGGTCGCGCCGCTCGCGTACATGCGCGGCCGCACCCTCAACGACGCCTTCATCATCCTGGACGAGGCCCAGAACACCTCGCCCGAGCAGATCAAGATGTTCCTCACCCGCCTCGGGTTCAACTCCCGGGTGGTCGTCACGGGTGACACCACCCAGATCGACCTCCCGAGCGGCACCCGCAGCGGCCTCAAGGTCGTCCAGGAGATCCTGGCCGACGTGCCCGACATCCACTTCTCCGTCCTCACCAGCACCGACGTGGTCCGCCACAAGCTGGTCGGCCGGATCGTGGACGCGTACGAGCGCTGGGACGCCCAGCAGGAGGCCGAGGAGACCACTCCGCAGGCCGCCCGCAAGCCGGCCCAGCGGCGCGGCGGCAAGACGACCGCGGCCCGCGCACCCCGACAGTCCCATCGCACCGAAAGCTGAGTAACCAGCCCGTCATGTCGATCGACATCGCCAACGAGTCCGGTTGGGACGCTGACGAGGAAGCCATCCTCGACGTCGCCCGCTTCGCCCTGGACAAGATGCGGATCCACCCGCAGTCCGAACTGTCCGTGATCCTGGTGGACGGAGCGGCGATGGAGGAGCTGCACATCCAGTGGATGGACCTCCCCGGACCCACCGACGTGATGTCCTTCCCGATGGACGAGCTGCGTCCCGGCAAGGAGGGCGAGGAGCTGCCGCAGGGCCTGCTCGGCGACATCGTGCTCTGCCCGGAGGTCGCCGAGCAGCAGGGCAAGGCGGCCCCCTCCAAGCACTCGATGGACGAGGAGCTCCAGCTACTCACCGTCCACGGGGTGCTGCACGTCCTCGGCTACGACCACGAGGAGCCCGAGGAGGAGGAGGAGATGTTCGCCCTCCAGAAGCGGATCCTGGACGACTGGCGGGCGGGCCGCGGCCTCGGCGGCATCTCCCCGGCCCCCACCACCCACTGAGCGCGGAGCCCGAACCCCTGTGAGTGGTGAAAGTACGAGCTTCATCCTCGGTGCCGTGCTGCTCGTCGTCCTCGGCTGGCTCGCCGCGTGCGCCGAGGCGGGCATCTCCCGGGTCTCCCGGTTCCGGGCGGAGGAGGCCGTACGGGCCGGGCGGCGCGGCTCGGCGCGGCTGCTGACCGTCGCCTCCGACCCGATCCGCTACCTCAACCTGGCGACCCTGATCCGGGTGGCCAGCGAGATGGCGGCGGCCGTCCTGGTCACCGTGGTGTGCGTGCGCAACGTCGAGCCGACCTGGCAGGCCGTGCTGCTGGCGTTCGGCGTGATGGTGCTGGTGTCCTTCGTCGCGGTGGGGGTCTCGCCGCGCACGATCGGACGCCAGCACCCGCTCACCACCGCGACCGCCGCCTCCTTCGTGCTGCTGCCGCTGGCCGCGGTGCTCGGCCCGATCCCGCGGCTGCTGATCCTGCTCGGCAACGCGCTGACCCCGGGCAAGGGCTACCGGGAGGGGCCGTTCGCCTCCGAGGCCGAGCTGCGGGCGCTGGTCGACCTCGCCGAGAAGGACGACCTGATCGAGGACGAGGAGCGCCGGATGGTGCACTCGGTCTTCGAGCTGGGCGACACCATCGTCCGCGAGGTGATGGTGCCGCGCACCGACCTGGTGATGATCGAGCGGCACAAGACCGTCCGGCAGGCGCTCACCCTGGCGCTGCGCTCGGGCTTCTCGCGGATCCCGGTGGTCGGGGACAACGAGGACGACGTGGTCGGCATCGTCTACCTGAAGGACCTGGTCCGGCGCACCCACATCAACCGGGAGGCGGAGTCCGAGGAGGTCGGCGCGGTGATGCGCCCGGCCGTCTTCGTGCCGGACTCCAAGCCGGCCGGCGACCTGCTGCGCGAGATGCAGCAACGCCGCTCGCACGTGGCGATCGTGATCGACGAGTACGGCGGCACGGCCGGCCTGGTCACCATCGAGGACGTCCTGGAGGAGATCGTCGGCGAGATCACCGACGAGTACGACCGGGAGATCGCGCCGATCGAGGACCTCGGCGACGGCTCGTACCGGATCACCGCCCGACTGCTGGTGGAGGACCTGGGCGAGCTGTTCGGCATCGAGCTGGAGGACGAGGACGTCGAGACCGTCGGCGGCCTGCTGGCCAAGCACCTCGGCCGGGTGCCGATCCCCGGCTCGTCCTGCGAGATCCCGCTGCCCGAGCCCGCCGCCACCGGGCTGACCGGCATCCTGCTGACCGCCGAGTCCTCGGCCGGGCGCCGCAACCGGATCGGCTCGATGGTCGCGACCCCGGTCCGCAAGGCCGCCGACGCCGGGACGGAGCCCGGCGAGTAGCGGTCGCGCCGTCGCGGGGCGACCATGGACAGCATGACGCATCAACTTCGCGCGGAGTACGGCCCGCAGGGGGCGACCGGCGGGGTCAGGGTCTGGCACGTGGTACGCGAGTCCGACCCCGCGATGGCGCTCTGCGGCCGCAGCATGGCCGACGACGCCGAGACGCGGCCCGAGCAGGAGTGGGGCACCGGGCTGCGCTGCTGCCAGCAGTGCGGTTCGCTCTACATGCACGAGGTGCCGCACATGCAGGGGAGCCACCCCTACAGCTAGGCCAGCAGGTCAGCCACGCCATGGTGGAGGTTGCCATGAAGCTGCACGACGAACTGCCCGTCAACACCCGCCTCGTCACGGTGTGGCGGATCGGGGCGGGGCTCGGGGGGATCTTCCTGATCGTGTTCGGGTGCCTGGGACTCGCCGGCGAACCAGGCTTCCTCGCCACGCACGGTGACCGGATCGCCGGGCTGTCGACCAACGGGGCGCTGAGCATCCTGTCCATCGTGGTGGGCGCGATCCTGGTGGCGGGGGCGGTGATCGGCGGGAACGTCGCGTCCGACCTGAACATGGTGGTCGGCCTGCTGTTCGTGCTGTCCGGCTTCTACGGTCTGGTGGTGCTCGGGCGGCCGGACGCCAACATCCTGAACTTCCGGATGTCGAACGTGCTGTTCGCGTTCATCTTCGGAGTGGTCCTGACGACCTTCGGGATGTACGGCCGGGTGAGCAGCCACCTGCCGCACGACAACCCGTTCTGGCGCGAGCGCACGGAGCACGAGGGGGCGCGGCCGTCCGGGCCGAAGACCTTCGTCAAGGTCCTCAAGCCGAACCCGGGTCCGACCCACCCGGTCGGCCACTGAGCCGCCGCGGGGGCCGCCTATGCTCGGCGGCATGAGTGACATCGTCGAGCTCGACCCCGAAGACAAGAAGATCATCACCCTGGCCCGCTCGGCCCGCGCCCGCAACGGCGTCGCCGAGGGGGCCGCGGTGCGTGACGAGACCGGCCGGACGTACGTGGCCGGGACGGTCGCGCTGGAGTCGCTGCGCCTCAGCGCGCTGCAGACGGCGGTGGCGATGGCGGTGGCCAGCGGTGCGAACTCGCTGGAGGCGGCCGCCGTGGTGAGCGAGGCGGAGCAGCCGGCCGAGGCCGACCTGGCGGCCGTCCGGGACCTCGGCGGGGTCGGGACGCCCGTGCTGCTGGCCGGGGTGGACGGGACGCTGCGGGTGGCGACCGAGGCCCGCTGAGGCCCTGCTGGGGCCCGCTGGGTCGGGCGACGGCGGCGACCCGGCGAACACCTGCGCGGGCTTGGCAGATAATCTCACCGGGGGAGTGAACTCGGTGAGGGGGCTGGGCACATGGGGGCGGTGGCGTTCTTCGCCGGGCTGCTGTTGTTCGTGATGGGGATGGGCAAGTGGCAGGAGACCGGCTCGCCGTACTGGCTCTGGGGCTCGGTCGCCTTCCTGGTCGTCCTGGTGGTGATGTCGCTGGTCGCGCGGGGCGGCCGCAAGGGCTGATCGGGCCGTGTGGGCGGGGCCGGACGGCGCGGCTCTGGTGATCAGGGAGAATGGAGCACATGAGTGCCCCTTCCTCCTCGTACCGCTCCGGCTTCGCGTGCTTCGTCGGCCGACCCAACGCGGGCAAGTCGACCCTGACCAACGCTCTGGTGGGGACGAAGGTCGCGATCACCTCCGACCGCCCGCAGACCACCCGGCACACCGTGCGCGGCATCGTGCACCGCCCGGACTCCCAGCTCGTCCTGGTCGACACCCCCGGACTGCACAAGCCGCGCACCCTGCTCGGCGAGCGCCTCAACGACCTGGTCCGCAGCACCTGGGCCGAGGTCGACGTGATCGGCTTCTGCCTGCCCGCCGACCAGAAGCTCGGCCCCGGTGACAAGTTCATCGCCAAGGAACTCGCCGAGATCAAGAAGACCCCCAAGGTCGCCATCGTCACCAAGACCGACCTGGTCGACTCCAAGCGGCTCGCCGAGCAGCTGATCGCCGTCCACCAGCTCGGCGAGGAGCTGGGCATCGAGTGGGCCGAGATCATCCCGGTCTCGGCGGTCGGGGACAAGCAGGTGGAGCTGGTCGCCGACCTGATCACCAAGCTGCTGCCGGAGGGCATGCCGCTCTACCCGGACGGCGACCTGACCGACGAGCCCGAGCAGATCATGGTCGCGGAGCTGATCCGCGAGGCCGCGCTGGAGGGCGTGCGGGACGAGCTGCCGCACTCGCTGGCCGTCGTGGTCGAGGAGATGCTCCCGCGCGAGGGCCGCCCGGCGGACCGCCCGCTGCTGGACATCCACGCCAACGTCTACATCGAGCGGCAGAGCCAGAAGGCGATCGTGATCGGCGCCAAGGGCGCGCGGCTCAAGCACGTCGGCACCACCGCCCGCAAGCACATCGAGGCGCTGCTCGGCACGCCGGTCTACCTGGACCTGCACGTCAAGGTGGCCAAGGACTGGCAGCGCGACCCGAAGCAGCTGCGCAAGCTCGGGTTCTGAGCCCGGGCTCCCCGTGGAGGCCCGCCCGGTTGGGCGGGCCTTCGCCGTGTCCCGGTATTCCGGTACCGGGGTGCTGTGCGCGGTGGATGCTGTGCGCGGTGGGTGCTACGAGCGGTGGGTGCTACGCGCCCTCGCGCAGCACCAGCGACACCAGTTCGCGCTGCGGGTCGGTGAGCTTCGGGTCGGCGCAGTACACCGTCCGGCCGTCGACGGTGATCTCGTAGTGGAAGCCGTCCGGCACCCCGTACGAGGGGGCCCGCAGCCCGCCCGCGACGGCCTCGCGGGCGAGCGCGTGGACGTGCGGGGCGTCCGTGCGGTCGACGGTGTCGAGTTCCGCATGGCGGACGATCCCCGCGAGGCCGCCGGTCCGGGTCACCTGGATACGCATGGTGTCCATGGTGCTACCCGGGGAGGGGGTTTGCCGGGCTTTTCCCGGACCGTGACCTTAAGGCCGATCGGCACGGTGGGCGTCAGCCGGGGCTGACGCCCACCTGCGCCCAGGACGCCGTCACCGTGTCCGCCACCGAGGTCTGGTCGGGGTAGCGGGCCTTGGCGGCGGCCACCGTGGCCCGGGCGAAGGCGGTGAAGTCGGCGTCGGCGGGCAGCCGGCGCCCGGTCAGCGCGTCGTACCAGATCCGCCCGGCGCGCTCCCAGGCCGGGCCGCCGAGGGCGGTGGCCAGCAGGTAGAACGCGTGGTTGGGGATGCCGGAGTTGATGTGCACGCCGCCGTTGTCGTCGGCGGTGTTCACGTAGTCCCGCATGTGCGCGGGCTGCGGGTCCTTGCCGAGCTGGGGGTCGTCGTAGGCGGTGCCGGGGGCCTTCAGCGAGCGCAGCGCCACGCCCTGGACGCCGGGGGCGAGCAGTCCGGCGCCGATCAGCCAGTCGGCGTCGGCGGAGTCCTGGTGCAGCGCGTACTGCTTGACCAGCGAGCCGAAGACGTCGGAGACCGACTCGTTGAGCGCGCCGGGCTGGTCCTGGTACTGCAGCCCGGCGGTGAACTGGGTGACGCCGTGGGTGAGTTCGTGGCCGATGACGTCGATGCAGGCGGTGAAGTCGCCGAAGATCTGGCCGTCGCCGTCGCCGAAGACCATCCGCTGGCCGTTCCAGAAGGCGTTGTCGTAGTCCTGGCCGTAGTGGACGGTGGCGTCCAGGCGCAGCCCCTGGTCGTCGATCGAGCGGCGGCCGTAGACGTCGGCGTACAGCGCGAAGGTGGCGCCGAGGCCGTCGTAGGCGTGGTTGACGGACTGGTCGGAGACCGGGGCCTGGCCCTCGGTGCGGACGGTGCGGCCGGGCAGCCGCTGGCTGTGGCCGTCGTCGGCGATCACCCGGCTGGGGGCCGGGTGGCCGCCGGTGGGCGGGGGAGCGGTGAGGCGGGCCGCGCGGTGCGCGGTGTCGAGCGCGAGGGAACGGACGGCGGGCTCGTGACCGGCCTCGGCGAGGCGGTCCAGGACGTACGGCGGGACGATCGCACAGAGCGGTACTGCTGCAGTCATGTGGCCCAGGGTGAGGCCTCGATGACCGGTTGTCACCACCCTTGGCATGACCGGTCGGTGTCTCAAGGGGTGGAACGGTGGCCCGGATCACTTCGGGGGCGCGCGGCCCTGGGTTACGCTGGGGCCATCATGCGCAACGGGCTGCTTCTGCTTAGCTGCCGCGTCGAGGGCCTGTAGTCCACGGGGCCGGCTCCCTCGCCGCGGGGATCGAGCTGTGCGCGTCATCCGGCGATCCGACGGAGGATCGCCAGCGGCAGCTGGCCGGCCAGTCGGTGACCTTTCCCGACCCGCCCCGCACCACGCATCACAGGAAGCCGAGAGTCATTCCATGACCGAGCAGAGCTCCGCCGCGTCCATCCCCGCCGGTCGCGCCTTCGTCGACCGTCCCACCCCGATCACCGTCGCCTCCGTGCGCCAGCAGCCCTCCGGCATGCGGCACGGGCGCTACCTGCCGTTCGACACCGTCGACCTGCCGGATCGCACCTGGCCGAGCAGGGTGATCACCAAGGCGCCGCGCTGGCTCTCCACCGACCTGCGGGACGGCAACCAGGCGCTGATCGACCCGATGTCCCCGGCCCGCAAGCGCAAGATGTTCGACCTGCTGGTCGCGATGGGCTACAAGGAGATCGAGGTCGGCTTCCCGTCCTCCGGCGCCACCGACCACGCCTTCGTACGGTCGCTGATCGAGGAGGGGGCGATCCCCGAGGACGTCACCATCTCGGTCCTGACGCAGGCCCGCGAGGAGCTGATCGAGAAGACCGTCGAGTCGCTGGTCGGCGCCCCCCGCGCGACCGTCCACCTGTACAACGCGACCGCGCCGCTGTTCCGCCGGGTGGTGTTCCGCAACGACCGGGCCGCCACCAGGGCGATCGCCACCGAGGGCACCCGGCTGGTGATGGAGTACGCCGAGAAGCTGCTGGGCGAGGACACCGTCTTCGGCTACCAGTACTCGCCGGAGATCTTCGTGGACACCGAGCTGGACTTCGCGCTGGAGGTCTGCGAGGCGGTCATGGACGTCTGGCAGCCGGGCGAGGGCCGCGAGATCATCCTGAACCTGCCGGCCACCATCGAGCGGGCCACCCCGAACGTGCAGGCCGACCAGTTCGAGTGGATGTCGCGCAACCTGTCCCGCCGCGAGTTCGTCTGCCTGTCGGTGCACCCGCACAACGACCGCGGCACCGCCGTCGCCTCCGCCGAGCTGGCCTACATGGCGGGTGCCGACCGCATCGAGGGCTGCCTGTTCGGCCAGGGCGAGCGAACCGGCAACGTCGACCTGGTGACCCTGGGGATGAACCTGTTCTCGCAGGGCATCGACCCGCAGATCGACTTCTCCGACATCGACGAGGTACGCCGCACCGCCGAGTACTGCAACCAGATGGAGGTGCACCCGCGCCACCCGTACGCCGGCGACCTGGTGTACACCTCCTTCTCCGGCTCGCACCAGGACGCCATCAAGAAGGGCTTCGACGCCCTGGAGGCGGACGCCAGGGCCGCGGGCGTCCCGGTCGAGGAGCACACCTGGGGCGTGCCGTACCTGCCGATCGACCCGAAGGACGTCGGCCGCACCTACGAGGCGGTCATCCGGGTCAACAGCCAGTCCGGCAAGGGCGGTGTGGCGTACGTCCTGAAGAACGACCACAAGCTGGACCTGCCGCGCCGGATGCAGATCGAGTTCTCCCGGATCATCCAGGCCAAGACCGACGCCGAGGGCGGCGAGGTCACCCCGGCCGAGATCTGGCGGGTCTTCGAGGACGAGTACCTGCCGACCCCCGACAACCCGTGGGGCCGGATCTCGCTGAGCGGTTCGCGCACCCTGACCACCGAGGACGGCCGGGACGCGCTGATCGCCGGCGCGATGGTCGACTCCGTACCGGTGACCCTGACCGGTGTCGGCAACGGCCCGGTCTCCGCCTTCGCGGACGCGCTGGCCCGGATCGACGTGGACGTCCGGGTCCTGGACTACGCGGAGCACGCGCTGAGCGAGGGCGGCGACGCCCAGGCCGCCGCGTACGTCGAGTGCGCGGTGGACGGCAAGGTGCTGTGGGGCGTCGGGATCGACGGCAACACCGTGCTGGCCTCGCTGAAGGCGATCATCAGCGCCGTCAACCGGGCGCAGCGCGGGTAGTTCGTACGAGTGGCATGCGGCGGGGCCGTCCTCCGGGGCGGCCCTTCGTCGCGCCTGGGGCCGCTGTGTCCTGCGCCACATTTTTTCGGGTCGGAAGCCGTTCGAGGTACTGACACGTGCCGGTAACCATGGCAACATCGATCCACCGGAAAGCCGGGTCGGTGGGACGGCCCAGGTGTCCGGTCGCGTGACCTGCCCATTGTTGTGCAGGCCGTCTGCCATGTCTGGGGAGTGGCGCCGTGACCAGGTTGTGGGGTGTTCGCCCGCGGTGGCGGACTGACGTTCTCGGTGACTTCTTCTGCCCGGGCTGTGGCGGGGACCGCAACTACCGCCGGCAACACGGCCGGCGGTGGCTGCGGCTGCTGGGCACCCCGGTGCTCCCGCTCGGCCCGGTGATCGGCAGCGTGCAGTGCACCAGCTGCCGCGGCCGGTACGGCGTCGAGAGCCTGGAGCAGCCGACCTCGGTACGTCTCGGCGCGATGCTGCGGGACGCGCAGTACACCATCGCGCTGGCCATGCTCGCGGCCGGTGGCACCGCCCACCGGGCGGCCCGCGACGCGGCCTGCACGGCGGTGCGCGAGGCCGGGTTCGAGGACTGCGGCGAGGCCCAGGTGCTGGCCGCGCTCGCCGCGCTGTCCGGGCTCGGCGGTGAACTGCACGACGCCCACGGGATGGCCGGCGGCCTGGCCGTGGAACTGCACGCGGTGCTCGAACCGCTCGCCCCGCACCTGGCCCACCAGGGCCGGGAGCGGCTGCTGCTGCAGGGCGCGGCGATCGCCCTGGCCGACGGACGCTACCTGCCGCAGGAGCGCGAGGCGCTGGCCGCGGTCGGGGGCTGTCTGGACCTGCCGCAGTCGCGGGTCGGGGCGCTGCTGGAGGCGGCGACCCGGGCTCCGTACTAGCTCCGTACCGGACCTCCTCCCGTCTCCGTCCCTCCTGAGCCGTCCCCTCCCTCCTGAGCCGTCCCCGTCCTTCCCGAGCCGTCTCCGATCCCTCCGAGCCATCTCCGATCCCCCACAAAACGGGCCCGTCTCCCCCCTCCGGGCCCGCCGTGACCCGCACCGTACGGTCCTCCCCCACGGACTCGGTGCGGGCAACACGGCTGTCGGTCGGTGGGGGAGAATGGCTTCCATGAGTCTTTTCCGGGACGACGGCGTCGTGTTGCGGGCGCAGAAGCTCGGCGAGGCCGATCGGATCATCACCCTGTTGACCCGACAGCACGGCAAGGTGCGGGCGGTGGCGCGCGGGGTGCGCAAGACCAAGTCCAAGTTCGGCGCCCGCCTGGAGCCCTTCTCGCACGTGGACGTGCAGTTCTTCAGCCGCGGGAGTGAGTTGGTCGGTCGCGGGTTGCCGCTGTGCACCCAGGTGGAGACGATCGCGCCGTACGGCGGTTCGATCGTCACCGACTACGGCCGCTACACCGCCGGGACGGCGATGCTGGAGACCGCCGAGCGGTTCGCCGAGAACGAGGGCGAGCCGGCCGTCCAGCAGTACCTGCTACTGGTGGGCGGCCTGCGCACGCTGGCGGCCGGGGTGCACGAATCGCACCTGGTGATGGACGCCTTCCTGCTGCGCTCGCTCGCGGTGAACGGGTACGGCGCGAGCTTCACCGACTGCGCCAAGTGCGGCCTGGAGGGGCCGAACCGTTTCTTCTCCCTTCCCGCCGGCGGGGTGCTCTGCCCGGACTGCCGAGTGCCCGGATGTGCCGTACCCTCCCCTGAGACACTGGTACTGCTCGGGGCGCTGCTGTCAGGGGACTGGCAGACGGCCGATTCCTGCGAGCCGAGGTACTGGCGGGAGGGCAGCGGCCTGGTCGCGGCCTATCTGCAGTGGCATTTGGAGCGGGGCATCCGCTCGATGAGATACGTGGAGAAGTGAGCACATGGCAGCGCGACGGCTCTTCGGCGGCGGCAAGCAAAGGGAGTACCTCCCCCCGACCCCGCACCCCAGCGGCGCAAAGCCCCCGAAGATCCCCGGCGAGCTGGTCCCCGACCACGTCGCGATCGTGATGGACGGCAACGGCCGCTGGGCCAAGGAGCGCGGACTGCCCCGCACCGAGGGCCACAAGGTCGGCGAGGCGGTCGTGCTGGACGTCCTCAAGGGCGCCATCGAGCTCGGCGTGAAGAACATCTCGCTGTACGCGTTCTCCACCGAGAACTGGAAGCGCTCGCCCGACGAGGTGAAGTTCCTGATGAACTTCAACCGGGACGTCATCCACCGCCGCCGCGACGAGATGGACGCGATGGGCGTGCGGGTCCGCTGGGCGGGCCGGATGCCCAAGCTGTGGAAGAGCGTCGTCCAGGAGCTGCAGGTCGCCGAGGAGCAGACCAAGGACAACGACGCCGTCACGCTCTACATGTGCGTCAACTACGGTGGCCGGGCCGAACTCGCGGACGCCGCGGCGGCCCTCGCGGCCGACGTCGCGGCCGGCCGGCTGGACCCGAAGAAGGTCAACGAGAAGACCCTCGCCAAGTACATGTACCACCCGGACATGCCGGACGTGGACCTGTTCCTGCGCCCCAGCGGCGAGCAGCGCACCTCCAACTTCCTGCTCTGGCAGTCCGCGTACGCCGAGTTCGTGTTCCAGGACGTGCTCTGGCCGGATTTCGACCGTCGCGACCTCTGGCGCGCCTGCGAGCAGTACGCGATGCGCGACCGCCGCTTCGGCGGGGCGATCCCGAACGAGCTCCCCGCGCCGCTGGACCTGCCCACCCAGCGCTGACGCGACGCGGCGAAGGGCCCGCGGGAGCGAATCCCGCGGGCCCTTCGCCGTACTCGTGCTCGGGCCGTCTGCCCGGACCTGTCGCTCGGACCGTCCGCTCAGAGCTTCTTGGCGCACTCCGCGCAGGTGCCGAAGATCTCCAGGGTGTGCGCGATGTCGCTGAACCCGTGCTCCGCGGCGACCGAGTTGGCCCAGCGCTCCACCGCCGGGCCCTCCACCTCGACGGTGGCGCCGCAGTGCCGGCAGACCAGGTGGTGGTGGTGCCCGCTGCTGCACCGGCGGTAGACGGCCTCGCCGTCGGCGGTGCGCAGCACGTCCACCTCACCGGCGTCGGCGAGCGACTGGAGGGTGCGGTAGACCGTGGTCAGACCGACGGAGTCCCCGCGGTGCTTGAGCATGTCGTGGAGCTCCTGCGCGCTGCGGAAGTCCTCGATCTCGTCCAGGGCCGCCGAGACGGCGGCACGCTGCCGGGTCGAGCGGGCGCGCGGCGACGGGCCTGCGGTGGTCACCGTGGGTCCTCCTGGGGTGGTGGGCGTCTCGCACCTCATTGTGCCAGCCCTGCCCCCCGCTCCGGAGTGGTCGCGTCGGACGAACCCTGTCCCGGGAGTTGCTCCGCGTTCCGCTTCGGGACCTGCCCCGGGATCCGCTCCGGCAGTTCGACGTCGCAGACCTTCGGCCCCGGGTCGGTGGCGGCGCGGTGGCGCCGTCGGGCGAGTGGTGCGGCGAGCAGGCTGAACACGGCGAAGACCGCGATGGCGAGCAGCACGATGGCCGGGCCGGAGGGCACGTTGAGGTGGTAGGAGCCGGTGACGCCGGCCAGCGAGACCACCACGCCGAGCGCGATCGAGGCCGCCTGGGTGGCGGCGAAGGACCGGGTGAGCTGCTGGGCGGCGACCACCGGGACCACCATCAGGGCGCTGACCAGCAGCAGCCCGACCACCCGCATCGCGACGGTGACGGTGACCGCGGCCATCACCGCGAGCAGCAGGTTGAGCGTGCGCACCGGCAGCCCGGTGACCCGGGCGAAGTCCTCGTCCTGGCAGATCGCGAAGAGCTGGCGGCGCAGGCCGACGGTGACCGCGACGACCACCGTGCCGAGCACCGCGATGGTGATCAGGTCGGCGGGGGCGACGGTGAGGATGGAGCCCCAGAGGTAGCTCTCCAGCGAGCCCGCGCCGGCCTGGGCGGAGAGCGAGACGAGCAGCTTGCCGCAGGCCATGCCGCCGTAGAAGAGCATCGCCAGGGCGATGTCGCCGCGCTGGTTGCCGCGCGAGCGGACCAGTTCCATGGTGACGGCGCCCAGCACGCAGACCAGCACGGCCATCCAGACCGGGCTGGTCTGGAAGATGAAGCCGAGGCCGACGCCGGTCATCGCGACGTGCCCCATGCCGTCGCCCATCAGGGCCTGCCGGCGCTGCACCAGGTAGATGCCGACGGCCGGGGCGGTGATCCCGACCAGGACGGCGGCGAGCAGGGCGCGCTGCATGAAGTCGTAGGAGAGCATCTCGGTCATGCGAGCAGCCTCGGCGGGGTGTGGTCGGCGTGCGGGTGGACGTGGTCGTGGCCGGGCAGCGCGTGCAGGCCGGTGTTGGGCACGGGCGGGCCGTCGTGCGCGACGCAGCCGTCCCGCAGCACCACGGCGCGGTCGATCAGCGGCTCCAGCGGCCCGAGTTCGTGCAGCACGAGCAGGACGGCGGCGCCGCGGGCGACCTCGGCGCGCAGGGTGTCCGCGAGCACCTGCTGGCTGGCGGCGTCCACGCCGGCCATCGGCTCGTCCATGATCAGCAGGTCGGGGGTGCCGACCAGGGCGCGGGCGATCAGCACCCGCTGCTGCTGGCCGCCGGACAGGTCGGCGACGCCGTCCCCGGCCCGCTCCAGCATGCCGACGGCGGCCAGCGCGCGGTCCACCGCCGCGCGGTCCCGGCGGCGGAACGGCAGCAGCCGGTGCTGCGGCAGCCGTCCGGTGGAGACCACCTCGCGCACGGTGGCCGGGACGCCGGAGGCGGCGGTGGTGCGCTGCGGGACGTACCCGATCCGGTGCCAGGCGCGGAACCCCGCGTACGGGACGCCGAACAGTTCCAGCGCGCCCTGCTCCAGCGGGACGGCGCCGATCACGGCCTTGACGGTGGTGGACTTGCCGGAGCCGTTGGCGCCGAGCAGGGCGACCACCTCGCCGGGTTGGACGGTGAGGTCGACGCCGCGCAGCACCGGCCGACCGCCGCGCGAGGCGACGGCGTCGCGGAGGCGGACGGCCGGGGGTATCGGGTGGGTCATGGTGTGCTGTCGTCCCGTCAGCTGGTGGTGGCAGGGGTGCTGGGGGCGCTCGCGCCGAGGGCGGTCTGGAGGTTGGCCAGGTTCTGCTTCATGACCGAGAGGTAGTCGTCCTTGGAGGGGTCCTTGACGCCCTCCAGCGGGTCCAGGACGGCGGTCTTGAGGCCGAGGTCCTTGGCGACGGTGTCGGCGAGCTTGGGGCTGACCAGGGTCTCGAAGAAGATCGTGGTGACGCCGTTGTCCTTGGCGGCCTTCTGCACCTCGGCGAGGCGGGCCGGGGTGGGCTCGGACTCGGGGTCGACGCCGTTGATGGCGACCTGGGTGAGGCCGTAGTGGTCGGCGAGGTAGCCGAAGGCGGCGTGGCTGGTGACGAAGGTCTTGGACTTGGCGTCCTTCAGGCCGTCCCGGAACTCCTGGTCAAGGGTGGTCAGCCGGCCGACCAGGTCGTCGGTGTTCTTGCGGTAGTCGTCGGCGTGGGCCGGGTCGGCCTTGGCGAACTCGTCGCCGACGCTCTTGGCGATGGCCGCGTAGCGGGTCGGGTCGAGCCAGATGTGCGGATCGCCGGCCGGGCCCTCGTGCTGGTGGCCGTCGGCCTCGGCGGCGCCCTCGTCGAGGTGGTGGTCGACCAGCGGGCTGGCGGCGGTGGCGTCGATCTCGTGCTTGCTGGAGGACTGGGCGACCGCCTGGTCGACGGTGGGCTGCAGGCCCTTGAGGTAGAGGACCGCGTCGGCCTTCTGGACGGTGGCGACCTGCTTGGCGGTGAGCTCCAGGTCGTGCGGCTCGACGCCGGCCGCGGTGAGGTCGGTGACCGCGACGTGGTCCTTGCCGATCTGCTGGGCGAGGTATTCCATCGGGTAGAAGGAGGCGACCACCTTCAGCTTGCCGTCGGCGCTCTGGGCGCTGCTGCTGCCTCCGCAGGCGGTGAGGGCGAGGGAGGCGGCGAGGCCGGTGGCGGCGAGGGCTATGGAGCTGCGGGCACGTCGTCCGATCATCATGACAATCATTCTCATCTCAAGTGGAAATGATTGTCAACTCACTCGGATGGGTGAACGGCAGATGGCGATGTGTGGGGTCGGCCGGACGATACCGATTTGAACCCCGTACCCGTATGGCCGGTAACCTGAGGTATTCGGGTACGCGCAACCAGCCGTGCCCTGACCGTGCCGTACGTACTGAAGAGAGCACTGTGGCCGCCGACAAGATCGACACGATCGTCAGCCTGAGCAAGCGCCGTGGCTTCGTCTACCCCTGCAGCGAGATCTACGGCGGCACTCGTGCCGCCTGGGACTACGGGCCGCTGGGCGTCGAACTCAAGGAGAACATCAAGCGCCAGTGGTGGCGCGCGATGGTCCAGGCCCGTGAGGACGTCGTCGGACTCGACTCGTCGGTGATCCTCGCGCGCGAGGTGTGGGAGGCCTCCGGCCACGTCGCCACCTTCAACGACCCGCTGACCGAGTGCCTCTCCTGCCACAAGCGCCACCGGGCCGACCACCTGGAGGAGAAGTACGAGGCCAAGCATGGCTTCCCGCCGCCGAACGGCCTCAAGGACGTCAACTGCCCCGACTGCGGCACCAAGGGCCAGTTCACCGAGCCCAAGGACTTCTCGGGCATGCTGAAGACCCACCTCGGCGTCACCGAGGAGGCCAGTGGCCTGGCCTTCCTCCGCCCCGAGACCGCCCAGGGCATCTTCACCAACTTCAAGGCCGTCCAGACCACGTCGCGCAAGAAGCCGCCGTTCGGCATCGCCCAGACCGGCAAGAGCTTCCGCAACGAGATCACCCCCGGCAACTTCATCTTCCGCACCCGCGAGTTCGAGCAGATGGAGATGGAGTTCTTCGTCAAGCCGGGCGAGGACGAGCAGTGGCACGAGTACTGGCTCCAGCAGCGCTGGGACTGGTACGTCGGCCTCGGCCTGCGCACCGAGAACATGCGCTTCTTCGAGCACCCGAAGGAGAAGCTCTCCCACTACGCCAAGCGCACGGTGGACATCGAGTACCGCTTCAACTTCGGCGGCAGCGAGTTCTCCGAGCTGGAGGGCGTCGCCAACCGCACCGACTACGACCTGCGGGTGCACAGCGAGGCGTCCGGCCAGGACCTCAAGTACTTCGACCAGGAGTCCGGCGAGCGGTACTTCCCGTACGTCATCGAGCCGGCGGCCGGCCTCAACCGCGCCATGCTGGCCTTCCTGATCGACGCCTACTTCGAGGACGAGGCGCCCAACGCCAAGGGCGTCATGGAGAAGCGCGTCGGCATGCGGCTCGACCCGCGCCTGGCCCCGGTCAAGGTCGCCGTCCTGCCGCTGTCGCGCAACGCCGACCTCTCCCCGAAGGCCCGCGGCCTGGCCGCCGACCTGCGCACCGCGTGGAACGTCGAGTTCGACGACGCCGGCGCCATCGGCAAGCGCTACCGCCGCCAGGACGAGATCGGCACGCCGTTCTGCGTCACCGTCGACTTCGACACCCTTGAGGACAACGCGGTGACCGTCCGCGACCGCGACACCATGTCGCAGGAGCGCGTCTCGCTCGACCAGGTCAAGGCGTACCTGGCGGCGCGGCTGATCGGCTGCTGAGCCCGCTTCGCTCTGCGGGAGCCCTCGTTCGCCCCTGTCCGTTCGGGGCGGGCGGGGGCTCCTGCGTGTTCCCGGCGGTTCCGCCCGCTGCTCACCGGCCGACGCTACCGTCTGCCCCAGCGGGACCGGGGGGCCGCCGCCGGCTCGGTCGGCAGGCCGGCGCTGCGCAGGGCGGCGAGGGTCGTCCGGTGCCGGGCGCCGTCGGCGAGCAGCGCGGCGAGCAACTGCCCGTACAGCTCCGGGCTGGTGTCCAACGCGGCCGCCAGTCGGACCAGTTCCACCGGCGGGCGCAGGGCCGCCAGCTCGTGCAGCAGGACGGTCGCGAGTTCGGCCGGCAGGTCCGTCGCCAGCGCGGCCAGATCCGCCGTCGGCCGGCCGGCCGCCTGGCGCAGCAGCGTCCGCACGTCGGCGTGCCGACCCGTGCGCTGAAGGCCGGTCGCCAGCGCCGTCACCTCCGGCGTCGGCGCCGAACCCCACTCCCACAGCAGCGTCGCGCCGTCCGCGCTCTGCCCGGCCCGCTCCAGCGCCGCCAGCAGGGCGGGCAGCACCGACGCCGGATAGCCCCAGAACGCGTGGAACAGCTCCGCCGCCTCCTCCGCCAGCCCCAGCTCGCGCAACTGCGCCAGCATCGCCACCGCCTGGTCCGGGGCGCACCGCGCGGCACTCCTGGCCAACTGGAGGGCCGCGCCGGTCGGGCCGCGCCGGGAGAGCATGCCGACCAGCAGCGCGGCGTCCGCCGGATCGAGGCCGGTGGCCGCCCGGGACAGCAGCTCCGTCGCCTCGGTGAAGGCGCCGGCGCGGTGCAGGGCCGACACCCGCTCGGCGAGGGCGCCGATGTCGGGGCGGGCCGGGGGAGGCGGTGCCTGGGCCGTCGGCTCCTCGGGCGACTGCCGGTGCCGGAGCCGGTTCTCCAACGCCTCCAGCTGGTCGCTCAGTTGGAGGCAGCGGGCGCCCAGGCCCTCGCGCAGGGTGCGTGCCTGCGCCAGCTGTCGCAGCAGGTCCCCGTCCGGCCGCTGGCGGCCCGGCGCCGCCCGGATCGCCTCGTTCAACCGCCGCTCCCGCTGGCTCGCGTAGCGGCTCGCGCGGAGTAACTCGTCCAGCTCCGCCCGGAGTTCGTACGCCTGTTGCTCGCCCTCCGGGTCTCGGTCTGCGGGTTGTGCCGTCGGCCCCATGCGCATGATCGCCCCACCCCGTCCATCTCGCCCCTGACTGCGGGACATCCTGGTGTTGTCATATGGCGGGGGAGTTAAGGGAGCACGTCCAGTCGTGCGCGACTGGTGTCAAGGAGCGCGCAGACGGCGGTCGTTGCGAGAAGTGCGCCGGTCGCGCTCCGCAGCGGGACGACCACCCTCATGCGGCCAGCCGCGTCCGCGCCTCCATCAGGGCGAAGCCGAGCAGGTTCAGCCCCCGCCACTCGTCGGGTCGTTCCGCGCGGATGTCGTCCGCCGCCAGCCCGATCCCCCAGATCCGGTCCACCGGGCTCGCCTCCACCAGCACCCGCTGCCCCGTCCCCACCAGGTACGCGCGTAGCGCCTCGTCCTGCCCGAACTTCGCCACGTTCCCTTCGACGACCAGCTCGAACCGCCCCGCCGTCCACGTCGCCTCGTCGAACCCCTTGACCAGCCGCCCCAGCTTCTTCGCCTCGGCCGGCGTCCGAGCCTCCAGCACCCGCTGCTCGATGGCCTCGTCCCCGAACATCCGGGCCTTCCCCGCCATCATCCAGTGCTCGGCGGACGCGTAGGCCACCCCGTCGACGGTGAACTCCCCGGGCCACCACTGGCTCAGGCACTCCTGCCTCGTCCCGCCGCCCTTCCGCTCGGTGTGCCCCCAGAACATCAGCCACTTCGGCCGCACCCCGGCGGCCACCAGCGCCGCCAACTCCTCCCGGGAACGGACATCTTCCGGGGCCCCCACACGCATCTCGCTCATATCGTCATTCTGACGCAAAGGGGGCTTTCGGGCCAGCGGGTTTTCGGTGGCCGGCGGGGTCAGCCGGCGGGCAGGGCGTTCGCCATGTCCCGGAAGCGGGTCGACACCCGCATCATGCCGTCCGGGCCGACGTTGAGGTTCTCGATCCAGCCGTCCCGGTACCAGAAGAGCGACGGCGTCAACGGGGCCGGGTCGCCGGCCGCGAGCTCCTTCGACAGGTCGATCAGGAAGCGGATGGCGTTCAGCGACAGGCCGGTACGGATCGGGACCGCGCAGAGCGCGTTGTTCGTCGGCAGGGCGACCAGGGCGCCGTGGGGCAGCTCGATGCCCCCGCCCAGGGCGTGCTCCAGGCGCAGGGCGTGGGCGGCGCCGGGCCAGGCCCCCGTCCCGTTGACGGTGTGGATGGTGTCGCCGTTGGACGCGTCGAAGACCTGCCGGTTGAGTTGCTCGGTGGCCAGGTTCGCGAAGGCCCGCTCCCACAGCTCGGCCCGGCTGATGCTCCACTGGTCGGCGGCGTGTTCGGCTATCGACAGGGCCTCGGTCTTGCCGGCCCGCTTGCCGGCGTCCACGCAGAGGACGACCGACAGCTCGTCGTCGATCTGCCGCGCCATCGGATCGGGCCCCAGGCCGCGGCTCCTGGTGATCAGGAGCCGCAGCCGGTCCCGGACCTCGAAGACCGAGATCCTGGCCAGCGCCTGGCATGGGCCGTGCTCGTCGCACAGCGGCCTCGGAAGGTTCTTGCGGCTGCCGAACAGTGGCATGGGTGGCTCCCCGGGTGCTTGTGGTGGTCGAGCTGTGCCACAGCATTCCACCGGTCGGCCCTGCCGTCCCGGGATCACCCGATTCCCGGACGCATGCTGATGATGCGTCAGCAGGTGGAGTGCTCCAGCGCCGGGCTGGTCAGGGCGACGCGTGCCTCAAGCCGGTCGGCGAGTTGCCCGGTGCGACTGTCGTAGACGAGGGCGTCGAGGGCGGTGGTGGCGGGCCTCACGGGGTGAGCCAGCTGTCGAGCCGCACGGTGATCAGTTTCTCGTTCGTACCCACGACTTTGGCGGCGAGGGGCGCTCCGCCGGGCGCGTGGAGCGTGACGGTTGCACCGACGGCGGGGTACCACGGCTGCTGGTCGGCCTGCTCGCGACGGGCGCGGACACCGGCGCGCAGGACGTCGACGATCTGGACGACGACGGAGGTCGGAGCGGCGCCGAGGTCGATGAGGACGATGCCGGTGACGGAGGCGCACTGCCAGTCGATCCCGGGGGAGGGGAGTTGGGTGCCGGCGTAGGAGAGGGTCGCTTTGAGGTCGTCGAGGGCGTCGGCGGCCTCGCGGCGGTCCTCGGCGGTGATTCTTCTGAGCATGGAAGCCATGGCGCTGCTCCTGGTGAGTTTTACGTTTGGGTCTCCAGATTGCCGGTGCGGAGCTACGCTGTGAAGCCGACTGGTTACAGCTTGTTGCGTGTAAGGATTGGGAGAGCCCGATGCCCAGGCCGGAAGTCCTCCTCGGAGGAATGACCCCACGTGAGTACTACGCCTCAGAGCTGCGCCGACTGCGTGAGGCGGTCGTCCCGCGCATGTCGCAGGAGAAGCTCGGGGCGCTGGTGTTCGTGTCAGGCGGGTACATCGGACAGTTGGAGACGGCGGTGAGGGTGCCGCAGCTCGACCTGTCCAAGCGGATCGACGAGGCGCTCTCTACAGGTGGCGTGTTGGAGCGGCTGCACTCCCTGCTGGGCTTCACGAGGTTCTCCGACTACTTCGAGCATGCCTCCGACCACGAGGCTCGGGCGCTGACAATCAGCGAGTACGCCGGGCAGATCGTCCCAGGTGTGCTGCAGACCCCGGAGTACGCGCGAGCACTGTTCTTGGATGCCGGAACCATTTGGACTGAGGAACAGATTGTTGCGAATGTTGCCTCGCGAATGGAGCGAGGACAGCGCATCACGGCACCAGATGGGCCTGAGTTGTGGTTCATCCTCGACGAGGCAGTGCTCCGCAGGGTGATCGGTAGCCGCCAGATTATGGCCCACCAGTTGCGACATCTGGCAGAAATGGCCAGGCTGCGGCGCATGGTTCTTCAGGTCGTCACATTTGAGGCTGGGGCTCATGCGCTCTCGGGTCTGCTCTGTCTGATGACGTTCGATGACGCTCCGCCCCTCGCGTACAGCGAGTCGGCCTATGCTGGCCAACTGCTGGATGACCCGCAGATGCTGGCCAAGTGCCATCGCGCATACGATCTGACTCGGGCCACCGCGCTGTCCGCGCGGGCATCTCTGGCCTTCATCCAGTCGATCGCAGAGGGATACGAGAGTGGCAAGCACGGGTCAGCAGCCAACTCGATGGCGTAAGAGCAGCTACAGCAACTCCGACAACGGCTCGTGCGTGGAGGTCGACGACGCCCACTCTGGCCGTGTGCGCGACTCCAAGGACCCTGAGGGCCCGGCCCTCGCCTTCACCCCCGCCGCCTGGCAGTCCTTCGTGACCGCCGTCCGCGCGGGCGAGTTCGGCACCAGCATCTGATCTCGCGGCCTTGGGCCCCGCGCCCAAGGCCGCCGTTCCCGCCGGAGGCGTCCCGCATGGCCAGGCGTGACTACGAGGACGACCCCGCCGCGCCGAAGCCCAACAGCCTGGTGCCGTCCGCCGCGGTGGTCGTGGTCGACGGCGCCTCACCGGTTGGAGCAGCGGCCGCACACCCGTCGTCCGCTAGTGCCGCATAGGGCACCGTTCGCCCGCTCTGGGGGGATGAATGACGCGCCGGGCAGAGCGGTTGCCGCGTAGCCTGCCTGGCTGTGGACATGGGACGTGCTGATCAACAACTCCGCCTGATCGCTGAGGCCGTGGAGGTTGCCGGAGCCCTTGGGGCCGAGATGTGGCTTCGGGGCGGATGGGCCATGGACTTCTTCCTCGGAGAGGTCACCCGGGACCACGAGGACATCGACTGGTTCGCCTGGGCGAAGGATGCCGGGAAGCTGTCTGAAGGCCTGCTGCTGCACGGCCATCAGCCGGTCTCAGGGCCACCGCCCGATCTGCAGCTCGATGTCGTCAAGGGCGGGCTGGGGAGCAGCTTCACGCTCCTGGACCGGGATACGGCCGGTCGTGTGGTGGTCGCCGGGGGCCCTTGGGCCGGTACGCCTTGGCCCGAGGGGATGCTCGATGCTGGGCCGGGTCGTATCGGTGGCCTGAGGTGCGCGGTCGTGAGTCCGCAGGCCCAGATCGAGATCAAACGGATGATGCCGATCTGGGACCCCTCCCGGCCCCGGCGGACCAAGGACGCCGAGGACATCGCCCGATTGGAGACAGCCCTCCGCGCGCGGGCCGGCGGTCCGGGTGAGGTCCGTGGATCGGCAGTCGCTCTGCCTCGACCAGCCCACCGGCCGGCCTCGCCGGACGCGTTGTAGCGGCGGCTACTTGAGGCCCGCTGCGACGCGGATGAGTTCGTCGTCCGAGAGCGGTGTTGGCCCGCCGGTGGTGACGCTGAAGGTGTAGGTCCCGTCGGACCAGGTCAGTGCACGGGGACCGGTCGGCGTAGGCGGTCAGTGCGCACATGACTGGCTGGCCGCGCATGAAGCCGGCTCCCCTCATCAGGCCCCTTGGATATCGATCACCTAGGCTGGCGCGGTGACTGATGAGCAGGAGCGGGTGCAGCCGTCGGGAGTGTGGGCCACGGCGGTGGGGGTGGCCAGGGTGCGGGCGCTGGAGACCGAGCGGGAGAACGCGCTGTTCCGCGACCCACTGGCACAGGCCTTCGCCACCGCCGGCGGCCTGTGGCCCTCCTCGTCGCCGCTGCCCGATGACGAGACCGCGCGACGCCGCCGGCTGGCCGTGTCGTTCTCCATCGTCATCAGGACGAAGTTCCTCGACGACCTGTTGCAGCAGGCCTCCGCGTCCGGGGTCCGGCAGGTCGTGCTGCTCGGCGCCGGCATGGACAGCCGGGCCTTCCGGCTGGACTGGCCCGAGGGCACCCGGCTGTTCGAGGTCGACACCGCCGCGCCACTGGACTTCAAGGCTTCGGTGCTGCGCCAGGAACGGGCCGTCGCACGCTGCGAGCGGATCACCGTCGCGGTGGATCTGCGTGAGGACTGGCCGGGCGCGCTGGCCGCCGCAGGGCACGACCCGACCGTGCCGACCGCATGGATCGCCGAAGGACTACTGATCTATCTGCCCGAGGATGCGGTGGAGCTACTGCTGGCCCGGATCGGCACGCAGTCGGCGGCAGGCAGTCGGATGGGGCTGACATTGGGCTCGCGCGGCGTGATCGAGCGCTTCGGCGCGGACGCCGCGCCGGGATCGGCGGCGTCCATGTGGGTCTCGGAGATGCCCGACGACCCGGTGGGGTGGCTGGCCGGGCACGGCTGGGAGGCCGACAGCCACACCCTGCGCGAGCGCGCTGCCGCCTACGGCCGCCCGATCAGTACCCCGCCGCAGCGCGAGGAGCGGCCCGGCGGACTGATCTCGGCGGTCCGCCGGTAGAGCGCCCCCGGTTCCCTGGATGATCGATTCCAAGGGGCCTGATGAGTGGAGCCAGGTCCATGCGCGGCCGGCCAGTCATGCGCGCACTGACCGCCTACGACCACTGAAGTCCGCCCGAAAGTCGCTTGGTTGGACGGTGGTTTGGTCGACATTCCTTAGCCGTGAACGAAGTGCTGCCGCACTTGAACGAGCTGCTGTTTTCCTCGGTCGAGGGCGTGTTGGTGGAATCGGTCGAGGTGATCGACACGGTCGTCCGGGTCGAGGCCCGTACGACCGCAGGGTGGGCGGCCTGTCCGGGGTGCGGGTGCTGGTCGGGGCGAATGCGCGGCTCCTACCTGCGATTTCCTCGTGATCTGCCGACGGCGGGCAAGTTCGTCGTGGTGTCATTGCGGGTGCGGAGGTTCGTCTGCGAGGAGGAATCCTGCGAGCGCATGACCTTCGCCGAGCAAGTACCCGGTCTCACCCGCAGGTTCGGGCGACGGACCGAGCGGCTGCGGTCGACGCCCATCTCCACGGAAGGGGCATCGCTGCCTGACCCGCCGCGCGAGAAGTCGGCCGGTCCGACTTCTCGCGCGGCGCCCCGGGGTTTCGGAGCCCGCCCCATCGAGCAGATCCGGGAGAGGACATGACATGTCCTAGCCCCCGAGGCCGATGTGAGGAGCACTCATGAGCCCCACCCGTCGTGACGTCCTGCGCTGGGGAGCCGGTGCCGGTGGCGCTCTCCTGGCCGCCGCCGCGTTCAGCCCCTCTGCCGCCGCCGCTACCGTCAGCCCGTCCTCCTGGATGAGCGCCCTGGACGACGCCACACCGCTGACCGCCCTGACGATCCCCGGTACCCACGACTCCTGCTGCACCGACCCGCTGCACGGCACCGAGTGGTCCCACACCCAGAACTGGGGCGTGCCCGAGCAACTCCAGCGCGGCATCCGCTTCCTGGACATCCGCTGCAACGGACTCGCCGGGACCGCCGACGAACTCGGTATCTACCACAGCGACAACTACCAGTACGTCCGCCTCCAGGACGTCCTCGACCAGTGCCGCGCCTTCCTCGCCGCCAACCCGGGCGAGGGCCTGGTCATGCGGGTCAGGAACGAGTACGCGGGCGGGAACCGGCTCGACGACACCGAGTTCCAGCGCCGGATCAACCACTACCTCGACGATCTCGGCTACCGGGGCCTGTTCTGGACGAACCCCTCGTGGCCCACGCTCGGCCAGGCCCGTGGCCGGATCGTCCTCGCCGCCGACTTCGGCAACCCCTGGTCCGTCATCCAGTGGTCCAGCGCCACCAACACCTGGTTCGCCACCCAGGACACCTTCCAGGGCATCAGTCTCGCCGCCAAGTCCCAGGCCGTCGTCGACTGGTTCGACCGCGCCTTCCTCGACCAGGGCTCCCCACGGATGTTCGTGAACTTCACCAGCTATGCCAACGGCGGCTGGCCCAAGGTCAACGCGGCCGCCATCATGCCGCCCGTCCACGACTACCTGAACGCCCGCCGCCAGCAGCCCGCCCACTTCGGCATCGTCCCGATGGACTTCCCCGACTTCCACACCGACGTCCTGCAACTGCTCATCGACAAGAACTTCATCGGCCGCTGACCGGGCCGCCGACTCCCGCCGGTGGGTAGCCTGCCATCATGTCTGATTCCTCGCCCTTCGCCGGCCCCACTCGCTTCGACGGCGACCGCGACCGCGTCGCACTCGTCGTTCCCGGGGTCGGGTACTCGCCCGCGAGGCCGCTGCTCCACTTCGCCCGTGCCGTGCTCCTCCAACACGGATGGACGGTGCAGGAGTTGTGGTGGCAGGTTCCGGGCGACTTCCGCGGGCTCACCGTGGACGACCGGATCGCATGGGTCGAGCGGCAGGTCGGCCAGGCCGTCGCCGCCGAGGAGGGGGCCTGTCGTCTCCTTGTCGGCAAGTCCTTGGGTTCGCTCGCCTGTGGCATCGCAGCCGATCAGAGGATGGCGGCGGCCTGGCTTACCCCTGTCCTGACCCTCGACCAAGTGGTTCGTTCGTTGCGCCGATCCGAAGCGCCGACGCTCCTGGTCGGTGGGAGCGCCGACAAGCTGTGGGATCGACAGGCCGCCGGGTCGGTGGGGCACGAGGTCCTGGAGGTGCCCTCGGCGGATCACTCCCTTGAGCTGGCGGATGATGCGGTGGGGTCGACCGGGGTGCTGCGGCAGGTCGTCTCGCGACTGGACCGCTTCGTCGGTTCGCTCGAAATCTGACGCGGCTCCGCGGACGTTCGTGGAGGGGTGTTGAGCACCCGGTCGTCGAGCAGGTACTCGCGCTGGCCCTCGTCCAGCCGCAGCACCCGGGGCGATCGCCTTCAGGACGTGGCCGGAGACGGCCGACCGTCGACCGCCGACCGGCCTCGTGCCACCCCGGTCGACCCGGGTGGCACGAGGCCGTTGCGACAACCGTGACCCTGCGCCGGCCTCAGCCGATGGACCGGGGGAGACGGGTGGTCAGATACAGGATGGTGAAGGACCCGAGGAGTTGCAGACCCAGGCACAGGGCGAGGGCGCGGTCCATGCCGAGGCTGGGGGAGAGGGACAGGTAGAGGGTGCCGAGGGTGGCGACGCCGAGCGCGAGGCTGGACTGCTGGCCGGTGGCCAGGACGCCGCTGCCGACGCCGGCCCGGGCGGCGGGCACCTTGGAGAGCACGACCCGGAACAGCGGGGTGCCGATCAGGCCCTGCCCGATACCGGCGAGGGCGACGCCGGGGGCCATCCGCAGCGGGGAGAAGTGCGCCCAGTCGGCGAGCACGGTGACGGCGAGGGTGGCCAGGCCGGCGGCCTGGACGACGGCGCCGGCGCTCAGCACCCGGCTGCCGTAGCGGCCGATCAGGCGGGGCCCGGAGAGCGAGGCGGTGAAGTAGCCGACGGCCATCGGGACGAGCGCCCAGCCGGCCGCGACCGGTCCGAGGTGGAGCCCCTGCTGGAGGGCGACGGCGATGACGAACATGAAGCCGCCGAAGCCGCTGAAGTAGGGCAGGGCGATGCCGAGGCCGCGCCGCATCTCGGGGATGCGCAGCAGGGACGGCGGCACCAGCGGGGTGGCGCCGCGCTGCTCCGCCCGGCGTTCGACCAGGGCGAAGGCGACGGCGAAGACCGGGAACAGCCCGAGCAGCACCCAGGACCAGAGCGGCCAGCCGGCGGCGCGGCCCTCCATCAGCGGGACGAGCAGGGCGAGCAGCGCCGCGGTGAGCAGGACGGTGCCGGGCACGTCGACCCGGGCGGCCTGGGAGGCCCGGCTCTCCGGGACGTAGCGGACGGCGAGGACCAGGGCGAGCAGTGCGAACGGCACGTTCAGCAGGAAGACGGAGCGCCAGCCGGTGCCGAACAGGTCGGCGGCGACGAGCATGCCCCCGAGCACCTGCCCGATCACGACGGAGATGCCGCCGACGGCGCCGTAGATGCTGAGGGCGCGGCCGCGCCGGGCGCCGTCGGTGGCGGCGGTGATGGTGCCGAGGACCTGCGGGATCAGCAGCGCGGCCGAGGCGCCCTGGGCGGCGCGGGCGGCGACCAGGGTCCAGGCGCCGGGGGCGAGGCCGCAGGCGAGCGAGGTGAGGGCGAAGAGGGCGGCGCCGACGACGAAGAGCCGGCGGCGGCCGAAGATGTCGCCGAGGCGCCCGCCGAGGACGAGCAGGACGGCGAAGGCGATGCCGTAGCCGGCGGCGACGAGTTCGAGAACGGCGGGCCCGGCGGCCAGGTCGTGGTCGATGGTGGGCAGGGCGACGTTGACGATGAAGAAGTCGAGCATCGGCAGGAAAGCCCCGAGCAGGACGGTGACCAGCCCGGCGGTGCTGAGGGAGGGGGTGCTGAGGGAGGAGGTGCGCGCGGCGGTGGCCGCGGCGTCGGGGGTGACGGCGGCGCGAACCGGGTTGGGGGCGACGGCGAGTTGTTGGGTCACGGGTCATACGATCCGCTGCTCCGTACCCTGGTACCAGAGTGTGGTTATCCAGGTATAAGAAGTACCTGGCAACGGGATGCCGCCTGACGCATCCTAGGAACCATGAGCCTCACCACCCCGGCCGCGCAAGCCCGCACCACCCCCGACGACGCCCGCCGGCACGACCTGGCGGCCTTCCTGCGCAGCCGCCGCGAACGGATCGCTCCCGACCAGGTGGGCCTGCCGTTGACCGGCCGCCGCCGCACGCCGGGGCTGCGCCGCGAGGAGGTCGCGCAGCTCGCCGCCGTCGGGGTGACCTGGTACACGTGGTTGGAGCAGGGGCGGGACATCCAGGTGTCCACCCAGGTGCTGGACGCGGTCTCCCGCGCCCTGCTGCTGGACCCGAGCGAGCGCTCGCACCTGTTCACCCTGGCCGGCGCGGAGGATCCGGCGCCGGTGAAGGAGTGCCCCTCGGTCACCCCGAGCGTGCGACTGGTGCTGGATCAGATGGCGCCGTACCCGGCCGCGGCGGTCAACTCCCGCTACGACGTGCTCGCGTACAACGCCCAGTACACCGCGATCGTCGGCGATCTCAACGAACTGCCGCCGGAGGACCGCAACTTGATGTGGCTGGCGTTCACCCCCTCACGCTTCCGCGAGGTGCTGATCGACTACCGGACCGAACGCCTCGGCATGGTGGCCCGGTTCCGCGCCTCGATGGCCGACCACGGCGCGGAGCCCGCCTGGAAGGCGCTGCTGGCCCGGCTGCTCAAGGCCTCACCGGACTTCGCGGAGGTCTGGCAGCGGCACGACGTGATGCGCCCGGGCAACGGGATCAAGCGCTTCCAGGTGCCGGGCGTGGGGCTGCTGCACTGCGAGTACACCAACTTCTGGCTCGGGCCCCGGCTCGGGACGCGGATGATCACGTACACCCCGCTCGACGAGCGGACCCGCGAGCTGATGAACTGCCTGCCCAGCAGCCGGTAACGGCTGCTCCTAGCGGCGGACGGGGGCGGTGCGGCCGAGCAGCAGGCACACCGCCGCGAGCGGCAGCTCGACGCAGAGCGCCATCACCAGCGCGGCGAGCACCGCGTGGCCCGGGCCGGCGCAGGCGATGTCGGCCAGTGCGTCCCCGGCGAGCAGCAGGGCCACCGCCCCGCCGGCCCAGGAGGCGGCGGCGCTGCGCCGGCGCAGCAGCGCGTCGAGCGAGAGCAGCGCGGCGAACTCCAGCAGGTCGAGCACGACCCACGGGGTCTCGTGGCCGACGGCGAGGACCACGAGCCAGGGCAGCAGCGCGACGGCGGCCACCGCCGGCACCCGCTCGAAGCGGGCGGGCAGGGCGGGCAGTGCGGGCAGGAGGAGGGCGGCCGGGCGCCCGGCGACAACGGCGGTGCTCATGCCGCCCCGCCGGCTCCGGCCACGACCCGCTCCCGGCGCCGCACCCGCTCCAGCGGCTGCCGCTCGGTGGCGTCCCCGCCGGGGTGCCGGACCAGCACCCCGGTGTACGGCCCTTCCGCCCAGGCGAGCCAGAACCGCCCGGCGACCGTGACCGCCTCGGCGGCGACTGCCGACTGCGAAGACCGGAACGACAGCGCGGAACGCAACGACAGTGCGGCCCGGAACGGCCGGGCCAGCCGCCCGACGGTGAACGCCACCGTGGGCGCGCTGCCGTCGGCGGCCAGCCGGCCCCAGGCGAGCACGTGGTACGCCCGCCCGCCGGCCGGACTGCGCCGAGCGCCGCGCAGCAGCTGCGGGGTGAGCCGGGCGGCGACCAGGACATCGGCCAACTCGCCGTCCTGGTACACCTCCAGCGCGTCCCGGCCGCGACGGGCGACCAGGCTGCGGACCGACCAGGGGCCGGCCCCGACCGTCAGCGTCCCCTCCGGCCCCGCCGCCTGGCGGAGCACGTCCCCGGGAACACCCCCGTGGCTCCCGGGGACGGGCCGCCGGTGCGGCGGGATGGCGGAGTGCGATGCGGTGCTCGTCATGCCGTCAAGCTTTCCGCCGATCACGGGCCGCTGTCGGTGGTGCTCCACTCCGAATCAGGGGTGTACCTAGATACACCCCCACTGTGAGCCCCCCTTCATGGTGGCCGTTGATCATCGCGCCCTACGCTGTCGGTCATGCCCTCCACCACGTTGCGCCGAGCGCTCGTCAGGAGCCTTCGGCGCCCCCCGTGGTCGCCCGAGGCCTGGCGGGACACCCGTTTCATAGCCGCCGGCATCCCGATGGCCCTGCCGGTCTGGCTGGCCGTCATCGAGTCCAAGCTGCTCTTCCCGGGGATCGTCCTGGTCCTGTGCTGCACCCGCCCGCTCACCGCCGCGCAGCGCGGCCGGCTGCGCGCCCTGCACGGGGTGGAGGTGCGGCCGCCGAGGCCCGGCGAGCCCTGGGCCTGGCTGCCGGGCCGGCTGTTGCTGGGCCTGACCTGGCGCCAGACCGTCTACCACCTGCTGGCCGGCCCGCTGCTGGCGGCGGGCGCGCTGGTGGTGCTGTACGCCTGGGGCGCCGGCCTGGTGATGGCCAGTGTGTACGGCTGGGTCTGGCTGATGCCCTTCGGCAGCCCGCTGCGCTCGGAGCTGGCCGGGCTGAACGTCGCGATCACGGTCGCCGGGGTGCTGCTGCTGGCCCTGATGCCCTGGCTGGCGGCGCTGACGGCCTGGCTGGAGGTGCGGACGGCGACGCTGCTGCTCGGCCCCAACCGGGCGGAGGCGCTGGAGCGGCGGGTCGAGGAGATCGCCGAGAGCCGGGCCGGACTGGTCGACGCGGTGGACGCCGAGCGCCGCCGGATCGAGCGCGACCTGCACGACGGCGCCCAGCAGCGCCTCACCTCCCTGGCGATGAACCTCGGCCTGGCCCGGCGCACCCTCAAGGACGTCCCGCCCGAGGTCATGCAGGTGATCGTGGAGGCGCACGAGGAGGCGCAGGCGGCCATCGACGAGCTGCGCGACCTGGTCCGCGGCCTGCACCCGGCCGTCCTGGAGGACCGCGGCCTGGACGCGGCGCTGTCCGGGATCGCCGCCCGCGCCCCGCTGCCGGTGCGCCTGGACGTCGACCTGACCGAGACGGTCGCCCCGACCGTCGAGGCGGTCGCCTACTTCACCGTCTCCGAGGCCCTGACCAACGTGGCCAAGCACGCCCGCGCGAAGCGGGTCGACCTCTCGGTGCGGACGGCCGGCGGCCGGCTGCGCCTGGTCATCAGCGACGACGGCGTGGGCGGCGCGGACCCCTCGCGCGGCACCGGGCTCACCGGTCTGCGCAAGCGCGCCGCCTCGGTCGACGGCACGCTGTCCGTTCTCAGCCCCCTCGGGGGGCCCACCACCATCACCGTGGAGTTGCCGTGCGTGCTGTGATCGCCGAGGACTCGGTCCTGCTGAGGGTCGGCCTGGTCAAGGTCCTGGAGGCGGTGGGCTTCGAGGTCGCGGCCGCCGTCGGGGACGCCACCGAACTGCTGGCCGCCGTCGAGGAGCACCGCCCGAACGTGGTGGTCGCCGACGTCCGGATGCCTCCGGGCTTCCACGACGAGGGCGTGAAGGCCGCGATGGTGATCCGGCAGCAGTGGCCGGAGGTCGCCGTCCTGCTGCTCTCCCAGTTCGTGGAGGAGCGCTACGCCGCCGACCTGCTGGCGACCAACACCAGCGGTGTCGGCTACCTGCTCAAGCAGCGGGTGGCCAACGTGGACGACTTCGTGGACGCGCTGCAGCGGGTCGCCGAGGGCGGCACCGCGCTGGACCCGGAGGTGGTGGCCCAGCTGCTGGTGCGCCGCCACCGGGACCCGCTGGAGAAGCTGACCCCGCGCGAGCGGGACGTGCTCGGCCTGATGGCGGAGGGCCGCTCCAACGCCGCGATCGCGGCCGCGCTGGTGGTCAGCGACAGCGCGGTGGCCAAGCACATCAACTCGATCCTCACCAAGCTCGACCTTCCGCCGGCCGAGGACAGTCACCGCCGGGTGCTGGCGGTGCTGCGGTTCCTGGAGGTCGGGTAGCGATGGGCGAGCCCACAGCGGTGTGGCAGCGGAAGGCCTGGCGGGTCACCGGGACGCTCTCGATCGTGCTCGTCATGATCGGCGGCGGGCTGCAGACCTGGGCGATGGTGGTGCAGCAGCGGACGACCTCGGTCAAGCCGTACGACGTCTCGATCCACAAGGTCAAGCTGGACACCGGCAGCGCCTCGGTACGGGTCAGGGCGGGCCGGGAGGGCCATGTGGTGGTCCGGCAGAACCTGGACTGGATGGTGCGCAAGCCGGTGGTGTCGACCACCGTCGACGGCGACGTGCTGACCGTCGGCATGCGGTGCCGGCAGATCCTGCCGTTCGCCGACTTCGGCTGCGGCGCCCAGATCGAGCTGGAGGTGCCGGCCGCGACCGAGGTCTCGGGAGCCGTGAGCTCCGGGTTCGTCGAGGTGGACGGCCTGAGCGGCGACGTCCGGATGGACCTCACCTCGGGCGAGTTGCGGCTGATCGGCACCTCCGGGGAGGTCGACGCGCACGCCACCTCCGGGATGGTGCAGGGCATCGACCTGAGCGCGGAGCGGGTGAACGCCGAGGTCGGCTCGGGCTCGGTGGAGCTGGACTTCGCGAAGGCCCCGCACTCGGTGGACACCAGGACCACGTCCGGCTCGGTGCGGATGAGCCTGCCGAAGGACACCCACTACGCCTTCACCGGCGAGTCGGGCAGCGGCAGCCGCTCGATCGACGCCAACCTGGCGGACGCCTCCAGCCCGAACCGCATCCACGCCTCGGTCGGCTCCGGCTCGATCCGGATCGGCCCGGTGTAGGAACCGGCCCGGCACAGGAACCGATCAGGTACAGGAACCGGCGCTCACCCGGGTGGGGGACAATGGAGAGTCCCGATCCCCCTGCCCCGAGGTCAGCCGCGCATGACAGTCACGCCCGCACCCACCGCGCCCGACGCCGAGTTCGCGCCGCTGGACATCGGCCCGATCCAGGTGTGGCCGCCCGTCGTGCTGGCGCCGATGGCCGGCATCACCAACGCGCCGTTCCGCACGCTCTGCCGCGAGCAGAGCGGCGGCAAGGGTTTGTACGTCTCGGAGATGATCACCACCCGGGCGCTGGTCGAGCGCAACGCCAAGACCATGCAGCTGATCAAGTTCGACCCGAGCGAGAAGCCGCGCTCGATCCAGCTGTACGGCGTGGACCCGGTGACCGTCGGCAAGGCCGCCCGGATGATCGCGGACGAGGGCCTGGCCGACCACATCGACCTCAACTTCGGCTGCCCCGTCCCCAAGGTGACCCGCAAGGGCGGCGGCTCGGCGCTGCCGTACAAGCGCAACCTGCTGCGCGAGATCCTGCGCGAGGCCGTGGCCAACGCGGGCGACCTGCCGGTCACCATGAAGATGCGCAAGGGCATCGACGACGACCACCTCACCTTCCTGGACGCCGGCCGGATCGGCGCCGAGGAGGGCGTGGCCGCGATCGCCCTGCACGGGCGCACCGCCGCCCAGCACTACGGCGGGACGGCCGACTGGTCGGCGATCGCCCGGCTGCGCGAGTCCGTGCCGGCGCACGTCCCGGTGCTGGGCAACGGGGACATCTGGTCGGCGGACGACGCGGTGCGGATGATGCGGGAGACCGGCTGCGACGGGGTCGTGGTGGGTCGCGGCTGCCTGGGCCGGCCGTGGCTGTTCAAGGACCTGGTCTCGATCTTCGAGGGCGAGGTCGACTACGCCCGCCCGGACTTCGGCTACGTGGCGCGGGCGATGGTGCGGCACGCGCAGCTGCTCGGCGAGTGGCTGGGCGACGAGGCGCGCGGCGTGATCGACTTCCGCAAGCACGTCGCCTGGTACACCAAGGGCTTCTCGGTCGGCTCGGAGCTGCGGGTGAAGCTCGCCAACTCCTCCTCGCTGGTCGAACTGGCCGAAACCCTCGCCCTGGTGGAGCAGTCCCAGGCCTGGCCGGCCGGCGCGGACGGCCCGCGCGGGCGCACCGCCGGCAACAACCGGGTGGTGCTGCCGGAGGGCTGGTTGGACGATCCGTACGACTGCGCCCGGCCGGGCGCCGACGCCGAATCGGACACCTCTGGCGGATGACCTGTCCATAGTGGCGAAATGGTCCCGCTCGGACCCACTGCCATTCGGTCCCAGCCCTCTTGTCCAATCTGGACAGGAGGGCTCCTTTCTGGCGGTCCGATGTCACGGAACGGGCACATTCCTGGACGGAGTGCGACGATTGACGGAGGAGGACTACGTTCGACCGGTGGGATGCGCTGGTGACGCTTGCCACATGCGGTGGCGACTGACGGTGGGTCAGTGGACGAAGTGGACAGGTCGGCTGTGAAACGCTTCCCGAAGCCGGCCGGCCGGGGATCGGCCGATCCGAGTGCAGGAAATCAAGCCGGGGCAACGCGGGCGACCCGAGACCGCTACCGTCCGTCCGAATCATGCGATCTTCAGGTTCCATTGCTTCAAGACTTGAACGCGGGCTAGCGTCATCCGGACGATTTCACCAACAGAGGTGAACGCCTTTATGTGCATTCGATCTAGCGGGTTACCCCCGAGTACCGGCCTCGTACGGCCCATTCGGGGCAGAGAAGAACCTTCGAAATGGGTATGTTCTCCGGCGTCAGGGCAACCGCGTACGAGGAGACCGACCCGTGCCGTCCCAGCAGAAGTTTGTTTACTCCTTCACTGAAGGAAACAAGGACCTCAAGGACCTTCTCGGCGGCAAGGGCGCGAACCTGGCCGAGATGACCAACCTTGGCCTCCCCGTCCCTCCGGGGTTCACCATCACCACCGAGGCCTGCAAGGTCTTCCTGGAGACCGGCAGCGAGCCGGCCTCGCTCCACCAGGAGATCGGCGCCCACCTCGACGCGCTCGAGCAGGAGATGGGCAAGAAGCTCGGCCAGGCCGACAACCCGCTGCTGGTGTCCGTGCGCTCGGGCGCGAAGTTCTCCATGCCCGGCATGATGGACACCGTCCTCAACATCGGGCTCTCCGACGCCTCGGTGGTCGGCCTCGTCGCCCAGTCCGGGAACGAGCGCTTCGCCTGGGACTCCTACCGCCGCCTGGTCCAGATGTTCGGCAAGACCGTGCTGGGCGTCGACGGCGAGCTGTTCGAGGAGGCCCTGGACGAGGCCAAGCACGCCAAGGGCACCGTCAACGACCTGGACCTGGACGCTTCCGACCTCCGGGAACTCGTCGAGGTGTTCAAGGGCATCGTCGAGCGCGAGACCGGCCGGGCCTTCCCGCAGGACCCGCGCGAGCAGATGGACCTCGCCATCCACGCCGTCTTCCACTCCTGGAACGGCGACCGCGCCCGCCTGTACCGCCGGCAGGAGCGCATCCCGAACGACCTCGGCACCGCGGTCAACGTCTGCAGCATGGTCTTCGGCAACCTCGGCGAGGACTCCGGCACCGGCGTCGCCTTCACCCGTGACCCCTCCACCGGCGCGCAGGGCGTGTACGGCGACTACCTGTCCAACGCCCAGGGTGAGGACGTCGTCGCGGGCATCCGCAACACCCTGCCGCTGGCCGAGCTGGAGAAGCTCGACAAGAAGTCGTACGACGAGCTGATGGCGATCATGCACACGCTCGAGAACCACTACCGCGACCTCTGCGACATCGAGTTCACCATCGAGCGCGGCAAGCTCTGGATGCTGCAGACCCGCGTCGGCAAGCGCACCGCCGCCGCGGCCTTCCGGATCGCCGTCCAGCTGGTCGACCAGGGCCTGATCGACCTGGACGAGGCCCTCATGCGGGTCACCGGCGGCCAGCTCTCGCAGCTGATGTTCCCGCGCTTCGCGCCGAACACCGAGTCCAAGCAGATCGCCTGGGGTCTCGCCGCCTCGCCCGGCGCGGCCATCGGCAAGATCGTTTTCGACTCCTACACCGCCGTCAAGTGGTCCCGCTCGGGCGAGAAGGTCATCCTGGTCCGCCGCGAGACCAACCCGGACGACCTGGACGGCATGATCGCCGCCGAGGGCATCCTCACCTCGCGCGGCGGCAAGACCTCGCACGCCGCCGTCGTCGCTCGCGGCATGGGCAAGACCTGCGTCTGCGGCGCCGAGGAGCTGGAGGTCGACACCAAGCGCCGCCGGATGACCACCGCCGACGGCCTGGTGCTGGAGGAGGGGGACGTCGTCTCCATCGACGGCGCCACCGGCAAGGTCTACCTCGGTGAGGTACCCGTCCTGCCGTCCCCCGTCGTCGAGTACTTCGAAGGCACCCTGCACGCCGGCGCCGACGTCCAGGGCGGGCTCGTCCAGGCCGTCCACCGGCTGATGTCGCACGCCGACGGCCGCCGCCGGCTCGCCGTGCGCGCCAACGCCGACAACGCCGAGGACGGCGGGCGTGCCCGCCGCTACGGCGCCCAGGGCATCGGCCTGTGCCGCACCGAGCACATGTTCCTCGGCGAGGAGCGGCGCAAGGAGGTCGAGCACCTGATCCTGGCGGACAACGACAAGGACCGCGAACTCGCCCTCTCCACCCTGCTGCCGCTGCAGAAGGGCGACTTCCTGGAGCTCTTCCAGGCCATGGACGGCCTGCCCGTCACCGTCCGCCTGCTCGACCCGCCGCTGCACGAGTTCCTGCCGGACATCACCGAGCTGTCGGTGCGCGTCGCCCTCGCCGAGGCCCGCAAGGACCCGAACGAGAACGACCTGCGCCTGCTCCAGGCGGTGCACAAGCTGCACGAGCAGAACCCGATGCTCGGCCTGCGCGGCGTCCGCCTCGGCCTGGTCATCCCCGGCCTGTTCGGCATGCAGGTCCGCGCCATCGCCGAGGCCGCCGCCGAGCGCAGGCTGGCCGGCGGCGACCCGCGCCCCGAGGTGATGATCCCGCTGGTCGGCACCGTCCAGGAGCTGGAGCTGGTCCGCGACGAGTGCGAGCGCGTGCTCGCCGAGGTCGCCCAGTCCACCGGCGTGCAGCTGGACATCAAGCTCGGCACCATGATCGAGCTGCCGCGCGCCGCGGTCACCGCCGGCCAGATCGCCGAGGCCGCCGAGTTCTTCTCCTTCGGCACCAACGACCTCACCCAGACCGTCTGGGGCTTCTCCCGGGACGACGTGGAGGCCTCGTTCTTCACCGCCTACCTGGAGAAGGGCATCTTCGGGGTCTCCCCGTTCGAGACCATCGACCGCGACGGTGTCGGCGCGCTCGTCAAGCACGCCGTCGAGGCCGGCCGGGCCACCCGCCCCGACCTCAAGCTCGGCGTCTGCGGCGAGCACGGCGGCGACCCGGACTCGGTCCACTTCTTCCACGAGGTGGGGCTGGACTACGTCTCCTGCTCCCCTTTCCGGATCCCGGTGGCGCGCCTGGAGGCAGGCCGCGCCGCCATCGAGACGGCGGGCAGCGACTCGCGCTGAGAGAGGGTAGGCATCCCCTCCTCGGCCGCGGGCCGGACTGACCGCTTCCCTCCCGTCGGGAGGGCGTACACCGGAGCTCGGCGCAGGAGAACCGGCGTACGTGACACGGCCGGGCGGGGACGGACAATGGCGTCCGTCCCCGCCCGGCCGTACGTCTGCGCCCGGCCGGGTGTGGCGGTGGCCACGTGTGCAGCTGGACGGACGGAGCGTGCGGGCCTGCCAAGCTGGGGCGCATGACCAGACGCAAAAGCCCGCTCGTCGTCGTGGCCGTCCTGATCCTGGCCCTCGTCGCCGGGATCGGGTACCTGCTCGCCGGCAAGGGCGGCAGCAGCCACCCCAAGGCCGCCGCGAGCTCCACCGCCACCACGGCGGGCGCCTCGGCCGCCAAGCCCTCGGCGCCCAAGCCGTCCCCGCCGGCCGGCGGCACCCCCGCCCCGAGCGGCACCTGGGTGCCCGCCGACCCGGCGCTCGCCGACGTCTGCCGCACCAAGCTCCCCAGCCAGGCCCAGGACACCCTCGGCCTGATCGCCAAGGGCGGCCCCTACCCGTACAACCGTGACGGCATCGTCTTCGAGAACCGCGAGAGCCGCCTGCCGAAGAAGTCCGGCGGCTACTACCACGAGTTCACCGTCGTCACCCCCGGCTCCAACGACCGCGGCACCCGCCGCGTCGTCACCGGCAACTCCGGCGAGCAGTACTGGTCGGCGGACCACTACGCCACCTTCCAGGAGATCGACCCGCGCTGCTGACCGCCGCCGCCCGCCCGCCGGGTCCTCAACGGGCCCGGCGCCAGGTGATGCGGAGGTGGGGGCCGTGCGGGCCGGTGGTGAGGAGGGCGGTCAGCTCGTGGAGGACCGGGGTGGGGTCGCGCCGGAGCTGGATCGGGGTGGTGCGGACCACGGGGAGGCCGGCGGCGGTCAGCCGGTTGGCGCGGGCCCGGCCGCGTTCGTGGTCGGCGGGGCGCGGGTGCCAGGCGCGGGAGTCGATCTCCAACGCCACGCAGGCGTGCGGCCAGTAGGCGTCCGGGACGGCGAGGAAGCGGCCGTCCCGGAAGAGCACCGGGTTCCACAGCGGCTCGGGCAGGCCCGCGTGCGCCAGGAGTTCGCGGGCCTCGCCCTCGACCACCGACCGCACCCCGGCGGTGAGGTCCTCCACCACCCGGGCCACCTGCGGCAGCCCGAGCGCGCCCGGCCGGGCCAGCAAGTGGTCCAGCAGCTCGCCGAGTTCGCAGTGCCGCCGCTGGACGGCCTCCGCGCACAGCGCCCGGAACCGGCGCTGCCCGGTCTCGCCCGGCGCGAGGTCGGCCAGGGCCCGGGCGACGGTGGTGCTCCACAGCCCGTCGTCCCGCTCGAAGCCGCCCGGCAGCGGCCCGGCCGCCCGGTGGACCCGGACGAACTCGCGGTCGCCGACCCGGCGTTGACCGGGGATCAGCACATCGACCCGGCCGAGGTCCGCCGGGTGCCCGGCGCTCGGCAGTCCGGCGTCGGCCAGCACCGCGTCCCCGGTCAGCAGTACCTCGCCGGCCTGCGGCGCCCGCCCCTTCGGGCTCGCGTACGCCAGTGCGGCGCGCAGTCGCTGATGGGCGGTCAGCCGCCCGGTCTGCAGGCAGATCACCCGGGGCAGCACCTGCTGCCAGGGCCCGCCGGGGCGCAGCCGGTGGGCGATGGTGCCGGACGGCACCCCGAGTCGGCGCAGCTGCGCCCGGGTGACGATGTGCTGCTGGTCGGCGCCGAGCAGCACGACGGGGTCGGGAGGGTTCGCGCGGGTCATGCCCTGGGTGCTGCCCGCCTGGATCGGGGGTATGCGAAACATCGCCCGTCGGGGGCGCTCGCGGGAATGATGTTGACGGGGTGTCGGTCGAACCGTTCTGCTGGGGGCCATATGACGACTCCACCCACCAGCCCCGCGCTCGACGCGCTCGACGGTCTCTCCGTCGGCGACGCCTTCGGCGCCCAGTTCTTCGTCCCCGCCACCGCCGCCGCCCACTTCGCCGACCGCACCGACCCGCCCGGCCCCTGGCCGTGGACCGACGACACCGAGATGGCCTGCTCGGTGTACGCGGCGCACACCGAACGCGGCACGATCGACACCGCCGACCTCACCCAGGCGTTCGCCCTGCGCCACGACTTCGACCGGGGCTACGGCCCGGCCGCCAACCGCCTGCTGCGGCTGGTCCGCGAGGGCGGCGACGCCCGGGTCCTGGCGGCCGAACTCTTCGACGGCCAGGGCTCGTACGGCAACGGCGCCGCGATGCGGGTGGCCCCGCTGGGGGCGGCGTGCGCCGGGGACCTGGACGAGGTCGTCCGGCTGGCCGCCGAGACGGCGGCGATCACGCACACCCACCCGCAGGCGGTGGACGGCGCCGTCGCGGTCGCGGTGGCCGCCGCGTTCGCGGTGCGGGCGCGGACCGAGGCCATGACGCCGAGCGGCTTCCTGACCAAGGTCCGGCACTACACCCCGAGCGGTGCCGTCCACGACGGTCTGGCCGAGGCGGCCGCCCTGCTCGCCGAGCCGGATCCGGCGGCGGCCGCCCGGGTGCTCGGCAACGGCAGCCGGACGTCCGCCGCCGACACCGTCCCGTACGCCCTGTGGTGCGCCGCCCGCCGGCTGGCCGACTACCCGGCCGCCGTCCGGGAGGCGGTCGCGGCCGGCGGGGACATGGACACCGTCGCGGCGATCACCGGGGGAGTGGTCGCCGCGTACACCGGGACCCGGGGCATCCCGGCGGCCTGGCTGGCGGCCCGCGAGCCGCTGCCGGCCTGGGCGTTCCCGGAGCCCGGGTCGGTCACCGGCGGCCGGGGCCGCGCCGACATGCTGGTCCCGCGCCCGCACCCGGTTCCGGACGTGGTGTGGACGGAGGAGCAGTGGCAGCGGATCCGGACCGGCTCGGATCCGGCGGCGCTGGACCACCGGTGGTCCGTCCACACCCGGGAGGGCACCGTCCGGATCTGCCACTCCCGCAGCGGCCACGCCGTCTGGGAGGTGGCTGTCACCTCGGCGCGCGGCGGCCGGCGCCCGGTCTCGGCGATCGTCGAGGCGAGCCGCAACCGCTGGATGGCCCTGCCGGGCGAGCAGCACGGCACGGCGCTGCTCGCCTGGATCCTGGCGACCGCCGCCACCGGCGAACGGGTGCCGTTCAGGCCGTGATCAGGTGCCCGGGACCGCCGCCGTGTCTAAGGCACTCCTGGTTGATCGCCGGATCCGGGGCGCTGGGCGAGGTGGCGGCGGCGATCCGCAGCTCGATGATGTCGCGCACCGCGGGCCACTCGGAGTCGAGGATCGAGTAGAACGCGGTGGAGCGCACCACGCCGTCGAGCCCGCGCGAGTGGGCCCGGCGGACGCCCTCGGAGGTGGCGCCGAGCCGCTCGATGGCGGTGCACGAGCGCTGGTTGCGGGCGTCGGCACGCAGCGAGATCCGCTGCACCCCCCACTCCTCGAAGGCGTGGCGCAGCATCAGCAGCTTGGCCTCGGTGTTGATGCCGGTGCCCTGGGCGCGCGGCGAGAGCCAGCTGTTGCCGATCTCGGCGGCGTCCGGGACGGCCGTGGCCGGGTCGCCGACCGGCACCCCGGGCACCGGCGGCCAGACCACCGGGCCCTGCCAGTAGTCGAGTTCCAGGAACCGGGTGGAGCCGACCACCCGGCCGTCGGCGAGGTTCACCGTCGCGAACGGCAGCGACCGTCCCGCGGCCTGGTCGGAGAGGGCCCGCGCGATGTAGTCGCGGGCCGCCTCCAGGCCGTGCGGGACGGGCGTGAAGGCGTAGGTCGTACGGTCCTCGGCGCCGGCCTTGGCGATGGCCTCGGCATGGTGCGCGGCGAGGGGCTCCAGCCGCACGGTGCGGCCGGTGAGGATGACAGGTACGGGCACGGAACCTTCGGTCCTTCATCGGTCGGAGGGTGCCTCCCGTGCCGGGGTGCGGCTCGGGCTGCGCTTGACTGTTCGCCCCGATCCGGAGTCCGCCCGCCGGGTACCCGTGCACGCCGGAGGACCGGTCGGGCGGGGCGGGGGCGGCGGCCCGGAGCGGGCGGCGCGGTGCCGGAACGGACACGGATCCTCGGACCGGTCCGGCGGGATGAGCGAGGGGACAGTGTGCGTCCGCGAAATGGCCGAGGAGGAAACGAGAGCGCGAAGGGAAGCAGGCGGCCAGGTGAAGGCAAGATGCGTCGTGGGTGGCTGGCCGAACACCGGTCCGGGACGTGGTCGACGGCGTTACGGACGACGTGACGACGACGCGACGATGCGAGGCAGCGAGAGGACGATACCCGCCAGAAGGCGGTGCGTCACTTCGCGGCACGCGAATGGCGGTGCGGGCCTCCACCGCACCTCCCCGGCCGGGCCGTTGAACACCCGTGACCAGGGGCTTTCCCCCCGGGTGCGATCATGATCCGGAGCGGTCGGCGGAGGCCGCCGGGCGCGCCTTCCGGGGCGGTCGGGAATTCCGGCGGTGCCCGGCACGCTGGAGAGGACGAGAAGCCGGTACGTCGTGACGAGTAGAGAACGGGGTTGGGTGCGCGGTGCGTGACTTCCAGGCGCTGTACGAGCTGGATCAGCAGGGCGTGGCCGCGGTGGCGGCGGCCAACGTGGAGCTGCGCGACACCGGTGCGGGCCTCGTGCTGCTCCAGCACTTCGAGGGCTTCATGGACGCCGGCGAGGCCGGCGGCCAGGTGGTGGCCCACCTCCTGGAGACGGGCTCGCCGCAGGTGGTGGCCCGCTTCGACCACGACCGTCTGGTCGACTACCGGGCGCGCCGCCCCGCGATGGTCTTCGACCGCGACCAGTGGACGTCCTACGAGCCGCCGGAGATCCTGCTCCAGCTCGTCCGCGACTCCGCGGGCGCGCCGTTCCTGCTGCTCACCGGCCCCGAGCCGGACGTCGAGTGGGAGCGCTTCGCCGGCGCCGTCCGCGAGCTGGTGGAGCGCTTCGAGGTCCGGCTGTCGGTGGACTTCCACGGCATCCCGATGGGCGTGCCGCACACCCGCCCGGTCGGTCTGACCCCGCACGGCAACCGGCTGGACCTGGCGGCCGGCTACCCGCAGTGGTTCGAGCAGGCGCAGGTCCCGGGCAGTGCCCAGGCGCTGCTGGAGTACCGCCTGGCCGAGGCCGGGCACGACGTGCTGGGCTTCGCCGTGCACGTCCCGCACTACGTGGCGCGCTCGGCCTACCCGGCCGCCGCCGTGCTGATCCTGGAGGCGGTGCAGTCCGCCACCGGCCTGGTGCTGCCCGGCAACCGGCTGCGCGAGCGGGTCGGCGAGGTGTACGCCGACATCGAGGAGCAGCTGGCGCACGGGGACGGCGAGTTGCGCTCGGCCATCCGCGGCATGGAGGGCCAGTACGACGCGGTGGCGGGCGCGGAGGGCCGGGAGAGCCTGCTGGCCGAGCCGGTGGACCTGCCGTCGGCGGACGAGCTGGGGCGGCGCTTCGAGCAGTTCCTGGCCGAGCACGAGCGCGGCGCGGAGTAGGTCCGGAGCAGGCCCGGCGGGGCCGGGTCCGCCCGGTCCGTCATCAGCGGTCGGGAGTCGCGGGAGTCATTCGGTGGCGCCGTTCGTTGGTTCTTGCGGCGTCGGGGGACGCGCCGCCGTACGGAGCTGTCCGCGACGCCTATCCCCGGGGGGATGCCATGCGCACGACCACGCGCGCGACCATGTCCAGGACCATGCGCCCGACCGCCGCCCTGACGGCCGGGCTGGCCGCACTGCTGCTCGCCGGGTGCACCGGCGCGGGAGGGGCCGACGGCGGTTCGGGCTTCGCGGGCGCGCTGCCCGCCAAGAGCCCGAAGCCCACCCCGCCGCCCACCGGCCCGTACGTGGCCCTCGGCGACTCGTACACCGCCGGGCTGAAGATCGCCCCGCAGGTGGGCGAGCCGACGGGCTGCGCCCGCTCGGGGGTCAACTACCCGTCCCTGGTGGCGAAGGGGCTCGGGCTGGCGGCCGACAAGTTCCAGGACGTCAGCTGCAGCGGCGCCCGCACCGGGGACCTCACCGGCGCCCAGGAGACCGACCACGGCACCAACCCGCCCCAGCTGGACGCGCTGACCCCGGCCACCCGGCTGGTGACGGTCGGCATCGGCGGCAACGACGCGGGCTTCATGGAGGTCGTCAAGGAGTGCGCCAAGGAGAACCTGGTGGACGCGGTGAAGGGCATGGTCGGCGCCTCGCGCGCGGCCTCGCCCTGCCGCGAGCACTACGCCTCCGGCGGCACCGACCAGGTGCAGCGCAAGGTCGACGCGGCCGGTGAGCAGCTCGGCCGGATCCTGCAGGACATCAAGCACCGCTCCCCGCAGGCCCGGGTGTACGTGATCGGGTACCCGACGCTGCTGCCGTCCGACCCGGAGGCCTGCCGGCCGGTGCTGGGCAAGACGGTCGCCGGGGGAGACCTGGGCTTCCTCTCGGAGAAGGAGCAGCAGCTCAACGGCATGCTGAAGAAGCGCGCGGAGGGAGCCGGCGCGGTGTTCGTGGACGCGGCCACCCCCTCGGCCGGGCACGACATGTGCGCGGGCGAGGCCACCCGCTGGGTCGAGCCGCCGTTCCCGGCCCCGGGCCTGGCGGCGATCCACCCCAACGCCAAGGGGCAGGAGGCGGTGGCCGCCGCCGTCCTGAAGGCCGTCCGCGGCTGAGGCTGAGGGCGAGGCTGAGGGCGAAGACGGCAGGCCGGGGCGGGCACCAGCGCGTACCGCAGGATTCACGCCCCGGCCCGCGCCCCTTCGCGCGCGGCTCACCCCGGGTGTCGGGGGCGCGGCGTACGGTGAGGAGCATATGGATGACACCGCGAACCGCCTCGCCGCCGCCCCGTTCCCGTACGACCGCACCGCCGAGGCCCGCTGGGTCCCCGAACCGGACAAGCGCCCGGGCCGTACGGCCTTCCAGCGCGACCGCGCCCGGGTGCTGCACTCGGCGGCGCTGCGGCGGCTGGCCGGCATCACCCAGGTGGTCGCCCCGATGCGCACCGACTTCCCCCGCACCCGGCTCACCCACTCCCTCGAATGCGCTCAGGTCGGGCGGGAGTTGGGAGCGGCCCTGGGCTGCGACCCGGACCTCGTGGAGGCCGGCTGTCTGGCCCACGACATCGGCCACCCGCCGTTCGGCCACACCGGCGAGGAGGCGCTCGACCAGGCCGCCGAGGCCTGCGGCGGCTTCGAGGGCAACGCGCAGTCGCTGCGCATCCTCACCCGGCTCGAACCCAAGCGCTTCGCCCCGCCGGGCGAGCAGCCCGCCGCCCGGCTGGCGCCCTGGCCCGGCCGCAGCGTCGGCCTCAACCTGACCCGTGCCGCCCTCGACGCCGCCACCAAGTACCCGTGGACCCGCGGCGCGCACCCGGTCGACCCGGCCTCGTCCAAGTACGGCGTATACGCCGACGACCTGCCGGTGTTCCGCTGGCTGCGGGCCGGCTCCCCGGCCGGGCGCAAGTGCTTCGAGGCCACCGTCATGGACTGGTCCGACGACGTCGCCTACTCCACCCACGACGTCGAGGACGGCCTCCAGGCCGGCCACATCGACCCGGCCGCGCTGCGCGCGCCGAGCGAACGGGCCGAGCTCTTCAAGGTCGCCGAGCGCTACGCCCCGGACGCCGGGCCGGAGGAGCTGGCCGCCGCCCTCGACCGGCTGCTCGGCCAGGACTGGTGGCCCCGCGCGTACGACGGCACGGCCCGCGCCCGGGCCGGGCTGAAGGACCTCACCAGCCAGCTGATCGGCCGCTTCTGCCTGGCCGCCGAGCAGGCCACCCGGGCCCGCTACGGCCCCGGCCGACTCACCCGGTACACGGCCGAGCTGGTGGTGCCGCGCGGTGTCCGGCTGGAGTGCGCGGTGCTCAAGGCGGTCGCCGTCCGCTTCGTGATGCAGCGCGACGAGCAGGCCCAGCTGCGGGCCCGCCAGCGGATCGTGATCGCCGAGCTGGCGTACGTGCTCGCCCAGCGCGCCCCCGAGGGCCTGGACCCGGTGTTCGCCGCGCTCTACCGTGAGGCCGAGGACGACCGCGCCGCCCTGCGGGCGGTCATCGACCAGATCGCCACCCTCACCGACGCCTCCGCCCTCGCCCTGCACGCCCGGCTCGTCGGCGCCGCCTGGTCCTGACCCGGCCGGTCCGCTACGCGGCCGGCCGGAAACCCCGGCCACCCCAGTAGACTTCCGGGGTGGCCGGGCGGATCAGGGACGAAGACGTACAGGCGGTGCGCAGCGCACTGCCGATCGACGCGGTGGTCGGCGACTACGTTCAGCTGACCAACGGTGGCGGCGGCGAGTACAAGGGCGTCTGCCCCTTCCACGACGAGAAGTCCGCCTCCTTCTACGTGAACCCCGCCAAGGGCGTCTTCCACTGCTTCGGCTGCCAGGAGAACGGCGACACCATCGCCTTCCTGATGAAGATCGAGCACTTCACCTTCGCCGAGGCCGTCGAGCGGATGGCCGCCCAGGCCGGCATCACCCTGCGCTACGAGGAGGGCGGCTACAACCCCCGCCACCAGCAGGGCGAGCGGACCCGCCTGGTCGAGGCGCACAAGGTCGCCGCCGCCTACTACCAGGAGCAGCTGGCCGGGCCGGAGGCCGAGATCGGCCGCCGCTTCCTGGCCGAGCGCGGCTTCGACGAGGAGGCCGCCCGGACCTTCGGCGTCGGCTACGCGCCGGTCGGCTGGGAGCACCTGGTCCGCTACCTGCGCGGCAAGGGCTTCTCCGACAAGGAGATCCTGCTCGGCGGCCTGGCCTCGCAGGGCCAGCGCGGCGGTCTGATCGACCGCTTCCGGGGCCGGCTGGTCTGGCCGATCCGGGACATCGCGGGCGAGGTGGTCGGCTTCGGGGCCCGCCGCCTGCGCGAGGACGACAACGGCCCGAAGTACCTGAACACGCCCGAGACGCCGATCTACAAGAAGTCGCACGTGCTGTACGGCATCGACCTGGCGAAGAAGGAGATCGCCAAGTCGGGCCGCGCGGTGGTGGTCGAGGGCTACACCGATGTGATGGCCTGCCACCTGGCCGGGGTCACCTCGGCGGTGGCCACCTGCGGCACGGCCTTCGCCGAGGACCACATCAAGATCATCCGCCGGCTGCTGATGGACACCTCGCAGTACCGCGGCGAGACGGTCTTCACCTTCGACGGCGACGCGGCCGGCCAGAAGGCCGCCCTGCGGGCCTTCGAGGACGACCAGAAGTTCGCCGCCAAGACCTCCATCGCGGTCAGCCCGGGCGGCATGGACCCGTGCGAGCTGCGCCTGGCCCAGGGCGACGAGGCGGTCAAGCAGCTGATCGACAACCCCGTCCCGCTGTTCGAGTTCGCGCTGACCTCGGCGGTGGCCCGGCACCGGGTGGACACCCCGGAGGGGCGGTCGGCGGCGCTGGAGGAGGCGGCCCCGATCGTCGCCAAGATCAAGGACCGCTCGATCCAGCACGAGTACGCCGTCCGCCTGGCCGGCATGCTCGGCATCCTGGACGAGCCCTTCGTCGTCCGCCGGGTCTCCCAGCTGGCCCGCTGGGACCGCGAGCGCCAGCAGAATCCCAGGGGCGCCGACCGCGGCCGCCGCCCCGAGCCCGCGCCGGCCCGACCGGCCCAACCCGCCTTCCGGCTCAACCCGCGCGACCCGGCCCAGTTCGTCGAGCGGGAGCTGCTCAAACTGGCGCTCCAGCACCCGGACCTGGTCAGCCCGGCCTTCGACCACTACGGCGACGACGAGTTCCCCACCCTGCCCTACACCGCCGTCCGGCAGGCCATCGCCAAGGCCGGCGGCGCCGCGTACGGGGCGACGCTGCCGGACTTCACCAACGCGGTGCGCGAGGCGGCCCCGGACGACCAGGTGCGTTCGCTGGTGACCGAGCTGACCGTCGAGCCGGTGCGCTCGCGCCGGAAGGTGGACGCGATCTACGCGGGGGAGTTCCTGGTCAAGCTGCGCCTGCTGGCGGTGGACCGGCGGATCGCCGAGGTGCGCGGCTACCTGCAGCGGCTCGGCCACCGGGCCGACGCCGAGCAGTTGCACGCGGTGCAGACCGAGCTGTGGCAGCTCCAGCAGTACGGCCAGCAGCTCCGCAGCCGGGGCGCCGCGGCCCTGTAGGCGCGGGCGGGCCGGCGGGAACAGCGGAGAAAGTCCGCGCACGAGTCTCGGCCACGGAGCGTGGCGTACCGCACACTGGAGGGCGTCCCACCTCCGTCCAGCGCGGGTCCGCCAGAGTCGCGCCCGCCCCGAGGGATGCCCGTGGACCAAGGCCTTGCCGCGACGTCCGGTGCGACCGCCGCACCGACCACCACCAGTACCCGACCGAACCCCGGCGGCCCGACCGGGGAGCAGGAGACCGACCACGGCCGGGCCGGGGCCGCACCCCCGGACGGCGCCCGGGTCCCCGCCCAGGGCCTGCCGGAGGGGCACCCCGAGAGCCCGGAGCCGGACCTCGACGCCGAGGCGCCCGGGCTCGACGGCGAGGCCCCGGAGTCCGACGGCGAGCCCTCCGGTGGCGAGCCCTCCGGTGGCGAGTCCTCCGACGGCGAGTCCTCCGACGGTGGGGACGGGGAGGAGTCCCGCCCGCAGGCCGAGGGCGTCGCCGGACCGGCGGCGGACCTGCTCCGCCAGTACCTGCGCGAGATCGGCCGGGTCCGGCTGCTCACCGCCGTCGAGGAGGTGGAGCTGGCCCGCCGGGTCGAGGCCGGCCTGTTCGCCGAGGACCGGCTGAACGGCGACCCGCCGCCGCCCGACCACCTGGCCCGCGAACTGGACACCCTGGTGGTGCTGGGCCGGATCGCCAAGCGCCGGCTGATCGAGGCGAACCTGCGCCTGGTGGTGTCCGTCGCCAAGCGCTACGTGGGCCGTGGGCTGACCCTGCTGGACCTGATCCAGGAGGGCAACCTGGGCCTGATCCGGGCGGTGGAGAAGTTCGACTACGCCCGCGGCTACAAGTTCTCCACGTACGCCACCTGGTGGATCCGGCAGGCGATGAGCCGGGCGCTGGCCGACCAGGCCCGAACGATCCGGGTGCCGGTGCACGTGGTCGAGCTGATCAACCGGGTGGTCCGGGTGCAGCGCGTCCTGCTGCAGCAACGCGGCCTGGAACCGACCTCAGCCGAGATCGCCGCCGCCCTGGAGCTGACCGAGGAGCGGGTGCGCGAACTGCTCCGGCTGGCCCAGGAGCCGATCTCGCTGCACACCCCGGTCGGCGAGGAGGACGACGTCGCGCTCGGCGACCTGATCGAGGACGCCGACGCCGCCTCACCCGCGGAGTCCGCCACCTTCCTGCTGCTGCGCCAGCACCTGGACGCGGTCCTGGCCACCCTGGGCGAGCGGGAGCGCCAGGTCGTCCAGCTCCGCTACGGGCTGGACGACGGCCGCCCGCGCACGCTGGAGGAGATCGGCACGGTGTTCGGCGTGACCCGGGAGCGGATCCGCCAGATCGAGTCGAAGACGCTGATCAAGCTCCGCGACCACGCCTTCGCGGCGCAGCTGCGCGGGTACCTCGACTGAACCACCGGCGCTTACGGCGAGGGCTGCGCGGTGGTCGGCTGGGCGGGGGACGGCGGGTCGGTGGCCGCCGAGCCCGTGCCGGTGCCCGGGGGCGGTGAGGCGGGGCCGATCGGGATCGGGGTGGAGGCCACCACGGTGGCCAGGTCGGAGACGGTCGGGGTGCAGACGTGCCCGGCCGGCTGGTACCCGCAGACCTGGAAGGTGGTGGCGGGGTCCGCCGCGTCCAGCATCGACGAGTAGTTGTCGTAGCCCCAGTGGATGAGCGCCATCTCGCTCTCGCCGGAGCCGTCGGTGATGGTCGCGTAGTCCTTCGGCTGGCCCTCGGTGATCGCCGCCCAGGCCGCCTGGCAGGTCTGGCTGTACCGGAGGTAGACGACCACCTTGCCGATGACGTCGGTCTGCAGGGTCCGGGCGTCCTTGCCGCAGCCGGTGGCCTTGGGGTCCTTGTGCGCGCAGCCGACGGCCTGGCAGGTGGGGGTGGCCGGGACGGGCTTGGCCTCGGTGGCGGTCGGCGAGGCGGTCGGGACGGGCTCGGCGACGGCCTCCGGCTGCTCCTGGTGCCGGGTGATCCGCAGGCCGACGAGCACCAGCAGGGTCACCAGCACGGCGGCGCCGACCGGCAGCGTCGCCGGGTGCCGCCACCACGCCACCGGCGGCCTCCCGGCGTCGCCGGGCCGGTCGGTCCCGTCCAACAGGTCCGGCTGGTCCGGTTGGCCGGCCGCGGGCGCCTGTGCGGAGGGCCCTTCCGCCGGGGGCTCCTCGACCGCCGCGTCCTCCTCGGGAGCCTCCTCCGGGACGGGCTCGCCGTCCTCCCCGGGCGTCGCCACGGCCTGCTCCCACAGCGCCCGCAGGGCGGCCCGGTCGCAGTCCACCGCCCCCGTCAGCGCCTCCAGCGCCTGCTCGGTGATGACCCGCTTGCCGTTGAGCCAGCGCTCCCAGGAGGCCCGGCTGTAGTGCGTCCGGGTGGCCAGCTCGGACAGCGAGAGCCCGGCGGCGTCCTTGATGGTCCGGAGTTCCTCGGCCAGGCGTCTGGCGGGTTCGGACAGCTCTTCGGGCAGGTTCTTCCAGGCGGAACCCATGGGGCCTTCCAACGATGCGAGACGGACACGGGGAACGGGGAAAGCGGAACGGGCTCCGGCCTGGGCCGTTCGGGTGTCTCCGCTTCTCCAAACTCATCGGCCTGGCGTCCCAAACCCCAGGTCATGGCGCTGAGACGGACGGAAGTGTCTCACAACCCCCGGGAACGCTTTAACCCGCACGCGTTCGTCGTGCACAGTTCTCTGGTCGGTGTGGTTCGCCACCCGGCGGCGTCGTTCGGACCCGGACCGGTCACCGGCCCGAAGTCCGGCATCCACGTCCCGATTCCCCCACCGGCCGGGGCAGCCTCGCGGGGGGAGGCTGCCCCGGTTCGTCCGGGACGCACGGTGGGGAGGGCGCTTCGCCGCGCTCTCCCCACCGTGATCACGTCCCGGTGGCCGTCAGTGGTGGAAGCCTGACCGGGCCGGAATCCCGAGCTCCTTGAGCGGGCCGGGCTGACGCCGCAGCTCCGGCATGATCCGGGTGAGGTCGGTCAGCAGCAGGTCGGCGAGGTCCTGGGAGAAGCCGTTGCGGCAGACCACCCGGAGCACCGACAGGTCCGTCCGGTTCGGGGGGAAGGTGTAGGCGGGCACCTGCCAGCCGCGCTCGCGCAGCCGCCGCGAGACGTCGAACACGTCGAACGGCACGTCGTCGGTGGTGGTGAAGGCGAAGACCGGCAGCTGGTCGCCGCGGGTCAGCAGCCGGAAGCCGCCCAACCGCCCGATCGCCCCGGACAGGTAGGTGGCGACCTCGCGGCAGGCGCCCTGGACGGCCCGGAAGCCGTCCCGGCCGAGCCGCAGGAAGACGTAGTACTGCGCCACCACCTCGGCTCCGGGGCGGGAGAAGTTGAGCGCGAAGGTCGGCATCTCGCCGCCGAGGTAGTTGACCCGGAAGACCAGTTCCTCCGGCAGCGCCTCCTGGTCGCGCCACAGGGCCCAGCCGACGCCGGGGTAGACCAGGCCGTACTTGTGCCCGGAGCTGTTGATCGAGGCCACCCGGGGGAGGCGGAAGTCCCAGACCAGCTCGGGGTCGAGGAAGGGGGCCACCATGCCGCCGGAGGCGCCGTCCACGTGCACCGGGATGTCGAGGCCGGTGCGCTGCTGGAACCCGTCCAGGGCCGCGCAGATCTCCGCGATCGGCTCGTAGGAGCCGTCGAAGGTGGAGCCGAGCACGCCGACCACGCCGATGGTGTTCTCGTCGCACAGCGCGACCGCCTGCTCGGCGTCGAGGTGGAAGCGCTCGCCCTCCATCGGCGCGGTGCGGGCCTCGACCTCCCAGAAGTTGCAGAACTTCTCCCAGCACACCTGTACGTTGCCGCCCATCACCAGGTTGGGCCGGGCCCCGGCTGAGTAGCGGTCGGCGTTGCGGCGCATCCAGCGGCGCTTGAGCGCCAGGCCGGCCAGCATGCAGGCCTCGCTGGAGCCGGTGGTGGAGCAGCCGACCGCGCTGTCCGGGTCGGGTGCGTGCCAGAGGTCGGCGAGGATCGCCACGCAGCGCCGTTCCAGCTCGGCGGTCTGCGGGTACTCGTCCTTGTCGATCATGTTCTTGTCCAGGCACTCGGTCATCAGCCGGGTGGCCTGCGCCTCCATCGAGGTGGTGACGAAGGTCGCCAGGTTGAGCCTGGCGTTGCCGTCGAGCATCAGCTCGTCGTGGATCAGCTGGTACGCGGTGTCGGCCGCGACGGGCCCCGCGCCGAGCCGGTGCAGCGGCGGCGCCAGCTTCATCGTGCCCAGCGGGTCGGCGGCGCCCATGAACGGACTGATGCTCAGCCGGCGGTCGTCGCCGGCCCCCTTGTGCAGCGCCATGGGATCCTGCCGCCCTTCACTCCGGTGGCCGTGTCCCGTCCAACGCTGCCATCGGCCGCCGGGTGACGCATCTGCACCGGGCGGTTCGGGCCGTGCGTCAGGCCGCCGTCTCCGGGTGGATCTGCTCGCGGGCGGCGCGGTACTGCCGGCGCACCGCCGAACCGATCGCCAGGTCCTGTTCCCCCTCGGGCTCGACGGTCTCGGCGTCCGGCAGTTCCCACTCCGGCGGTTCCGGGGTGCCGGCCAGCGCCCAGGCGGCCTGCCGGGCGGCCCCGCGGGCGGCGTGGGCGCCCGGCGGCGGCACCACGACCGGGACGCCGAACAGCGGCGGGGCGATGTGCCGGACGGCGGGCAGCCGCCCGGCCGCGCCGAGCAGGAACACCCGCCGCACCGCGACGCCCTGGACGCGCAGCACGTCGAGGGCGTCCGCGATGTTGCACAGCATGCCCTCGACGGCGGCCCGGGCCAGGTGCTGCGGCGTCATCGACTCGGCCCGCAGACCGGTCAGGGTGCCGGCCGCGTGCGGCAGGGCCGGCGTCCGCTCGCCGTCGAGGTAGGGGAGGAGCACCAGCCCGTACGCGCCGGGGGAGGAGTGCAGGGCGAGGTCGCTCAGGCCGTCCAGGTCCTGGCCGAGCATCGCCGCGGTGGAGCGGAGCACCTGGGCGGCGTTGAGGGTGGCGACCATCGGCAGGTGGCGGCCGCCGGCGTCGGCGAAGGAGGAGACCAGCCCGGTGGCGTCCACCACGGCCCGCTCGTGCACCGCGAAGATCGTTCCGGCGCTGCCGAGCGAGACCACCGCGTCTCCGGGGCGCAGTCCGAGGCCGAGCGCGGCGGCCATGTTGTCGCCGGTGCCGGCCGAGATCAGCAGGCCCTCGGGGGTGTGCCCGGCGGGTTCGGCGGGGCCGAGCACCTCGGGCAGCCTCAGGTGGTGGCCGAGTGCCAGCTCGACCAGGTCCTGCCGGTACTCGCCGGTGATCGGGGACCAGTAGCCGGTGCCGGAGGCGTCGCCCCGGTCGGTGGTGCGGCGCTTGGGGTGGCCGAGCAGCTGCCAGATCAGCCAGTCGTGCGGCAGCAGCACCTCGGCCACCCGGCGGGCGTTGGCCGGTTCGAACTCGGCCAGCCAGCGCAGCTTGGCGATGGTGTAGGTCGGGGCGGGGACGGCGCCGATCGCGGCGGTCCAGGCGGCCGGGCCGCCGAGCTCGTCCAGCAGTTTGGCGGCGGCGCCGCCGGAGCGTGGGTCGTTCCAGAGGATCGCCGGCCGGACCAGCACCCCGCCCGCGTCCAGGCCGATCATGCCGTGCTGCTGCGCGCTGACGCCGATGGCGCGGACGCCCTCCAGCAGGCCGCCGGCCGCGGCGTCGCCGAGCGAGTGCAGCCAGATCTGCGGGTCGGCCTCGCCGGGGCGGGTGTCCGGGTCCTCGGGGACGGGGTGCGGCGCCTTTCCGGAGCGCAGGACGGCGCCGGTGTCGGTGTCGCACGCGACGATCCGGGTGCGGTTGGTCGAGCTGTCTATCCCCGCGACGATGGCCATGTCGAGATCATGCCTCAGCCCGGCCCGGGACGCGTCCGGGCCGGGTGAGGTGTTGCCCGTTCGGAACGCTGCCCAGGGCCCCGGTACACCCTGGCGTCACCGCTCCGTCACGGACGGAAGGTACCCCAGCCGTCGTCCTCGGCGCGGGAGCGGTTGAAGTACGGCACCCGCTCGGTGACGGCGTTCGGCAACCGGCCCCCGACCTTGTCCGCGACGGCGTCGGCGGCCTTCCCGGCGACCGCGCCGGCCTGGTGCCTGGCCCGGTCCGCCGCACCCTGCACCGTGGGGTTCTGGGCGATCTGCCGGGTGACCTTCGCGATCTGGTCGTAGCGCCGGCGCCCGGCCCGGGAGCCCAGGACGTACCCGGCCGCGAACCCCGCGGCCATCGACAGCTTCCACATGATCGGATCCACCCTCTCCTGGCGGCCTTCTGCCGCAATGCCCTACCCGTCCGTCGGGTCGGCGAACCGTCCGTGCCCCCAGCATCCCCGGGCGCCGTGCCGGGCGCTCGCCGGGCACGCCGGGCGGGCGCCCCGGCGGCGGCCCGGCGAAAGCGATTGGCGGACCACCCCCCCGAGTGCGCTAATGTATGTCCCGCAGCGAGCGCCGAGGAGCCCGGGAGACCGGGGGCCGAGGCGGAAGCCGATCCCCCATAGCTCAATTGGCAGAGCAGCCGACTGTTAATCGGCAGGTTATTGGTTCGAGTCCAATTGGGGGAGCTCGGGAGAGGACTTGCAAGAGTCCTCCTCCCTTCCGTGGTACGGAAGTTGGGTACCGCGATCCCGCATAGCTCAATTGGCAGAGCAGCCGGCTGTTAACCGGCAGGTTTTTGGTTCGAGTCCAAATGCGGGAGCTGCATCGGGTCCGCCCGGTGACTGCTCAGAGCGAAGGCCCCTCGGATGACCGGGGGGCCTTCGTGTTGCCGTGCCCGCTGTCGCGTCCGTCACGTCTCCCGGACGGGCGGCTCAGGTGGTCGCCTGCTGGTAGAGCGTGGCGACCCGCTGGTCGAAGGTGACGCTGTAGGACGTGCCGGGGGTCTCCCCGCCCTCCTGGTAGCCGCCGATCACGCCGACGACCGCGCCGTTGTCGGTCACCCACGGGCTGCCGCTGGTGCCGTCGGTGTAGCCGCCGCAGTCGAAGCGCTCCTGGGTCGGGCTCTGCGAGCGGGTCCTGGCCGCGCAGGTGATCGGCTCGTCGCGCTCGTTCGGGTAGCCGGTCACCGAGACGGCCAGCCCGAAGCCCTGGCCGGTGGCGACCGGGTTGCCGCCGACGCTGTCCTCGACCTGCTTGCCGTCGACCGGGCCGACGGTGACGAAGGCCACGTCGTACTCGGGGTCGTCGTCGGACGCCCAGCGCGGGTCGACGGTGATCTGCCGCACCGGCCAACTGCCGTACGGGGAGAAGCCGTTGCGGTAGCCGGGGGTGAACACCAGGCCGTCCAGCAGGCCGATCCGGCTGCTCTGTACGCAGTGCGCGGCGGTGACCAGCAGGTTGCGTCCGGGGCTGTGGACGACGCTCGCGGTGCAGGCCCGGGGGCCCTGGGCCGTCCGGACCGAGAGGGTGCCGATCCGGTCGCGGGCGGCGCTCTGCTGTGCGACCTCGGCGGTGGGCGCCTGGTCCTGGCCGCCGCACGCGGTGCCGGCGGTGAGCAGCAGGGCCGTCAGCGCGACCGTCCGTGCCGCGCGCGCGGGCCGTACCGGGCGGGGGGCCATCGTGGCTCCGTCTCGTTCCTCGGGGCGGGCACCGGGCTCGTGCGTTCCGCCGTTCGTGAGGAAGATCTACCAGGCCGCGCCCGGCGGCGCCACTGTCGTCAGGACTCGCCTGTCCCCGTCACCCGGTGGCCCGGTCGTAGAGCGCCTGCACGCGGTCGCCGAAGTAGCTGCTGTACGAGGTGTCCGGGCTGTTGCCGCCCTCCTGGTAGCCACCGATCACGCCGACCACGGTGCCGGTGCGGGTGCTCGGGTCGAAGTCGGTCACCCACGGGCTGCCGCTGGTGCCGCCGGTGTAGTCGGGGCAGTCGATCCGCAGCTGGGTGGAGCTCTGCTCGGTGGTGGTGTTGGAGCAGGTGATCGGGACGTCGCTGCTGCCGGGGTAGCCGGTGACCCGCACGGGCACCTGGTAGCCCCGGCCGACGCCCAGCTTGTTGGCGCCGAGCACCTGTTGCACCTGCTGTCCGTTCTGGGCCTGGACGATCGCGAAGGCGACGTCCACGTCCGGGTCGGCGTGGTCCTTCCAGCCGTCGTCGACGGTGACGGCCAGCAGCGGCCAGACGCCGCTGGGGGTGTCGCCGTTGCGGTAGCCGGGGATGAAGACGAGGTCGCTGCGCTGGCCGAGTCGGGGGTCCCAGACGCAGTGCGCGGCGGTGACGATCAGGTTGAGCCCGGCGCTGTCGACGACGCTGGCGGTGCAGAAGTGGTCGCCGTCCGCGTTGCGGGTGAAGACGGCGCCGACCAGACCGTTGAGCACGGTGGGTCGGGCGGTGCGGGTGATCCCGGTGTGCTTGGCGACGGCCCCCTTCAGCCGCTGCCGGTTCCAGCCGTGGCTGTTGCCGGGCCCCGAGGGCGTGGCCGGAGCCGAGGTGACCGTCGGTGCGCCCCCGCCGGGCCTGGCCGAGGTGGTGCAGCCCGCCACGGCCAGCAGTACCGCGAGGGCCCCGGCCACCGCTCCCGTCCCACGCATCGTCATCCGTCCAGGCTGCCCGCCCGGGTGCTCGGGCGCCACCCGGACTGCGTAAAGCGGAGAGGCGCACACCTGTGCGCACCCGTGCGCGCCCCCGGCGCGCATCACGGGTGATCGACCGGCTATGCTGCCCGGGACGGCCTTTCGGGGCCGTCTGCTGCTGCCGTGGCCGACGACCGGCGCGCGCGGCGAACCGGGGCGGTAGCTCAGCCGGTTAGAGCAGGGGACTCATAATCCCTTGGTCGTGGGTTCGAGTCCCACCCGCCCCACTCCCGGTCACCACCGTGCAGGCTGCTGGCCTGCGGAGATGTGCGGGGCGCCTGCGAGAACTGTATGCGGGCGACAGCCCCTCGGCGGCGATTACACGCCGAGGTTCACCCGCATGGGGAACGCCGCGGCAACGTCACGCTGACGTTCGGTCGGATCGAGCGGTGTGGCTGGGCCCGGCTCAGCGGACCAGGGGCGGTCACTGGTCCGTGTGCCGAGAGGGCTGGGGCATCAAGCCCGTGCGGAGCCGATCGGAATGACGAGCCCCAGGTTCCAGCGGAAGTAGCCGATCACATCGTCGCCCTTGACGATTTCGAAGGAGAGCCGGACGAAGGGGTTGCCGGTCTTCGCGAGCCGCATGGCCGAGACCTGGTCCTTCACGATTTCCGTGTCGAATTCCGCTTCCTGGTGCGAGCCGTCCTTCAGACGGGGCAGGAGTGCGAGGCCGAGGAGGCGGTCGAATTCTGATGTCGCCCCGGATTCGTCGACGCAGCGGTAGATCAGAACGCTGTAATCTTCGTCGAATGGCAGTGCGGTTGCGCGCCACCGCACGAAGTCGCCCGGTGCGGCGTCCAGGGAGAGTTCACCGAACTCGCTGAAGGCGTCCCCGCTGAGGTTGACCGGGTGGACGTGGTCCGAATCGACCTCGGCCGGGTCGTCTCTGTCATGGGATGGATTCGGATACTTCTCGACAATGGCAGCGACATCGAACGCGGCGAGGACGTCGATGATTTTCGGCCGGGTGGAGGCTTCGCTCGTGGTCGACACCTTGTGCTCCAGACTGGTCGGGTTCGTGCTGCTGCCTGGCCGACGGGTGCCGGCCAGGCAGCAGGGGGTGGACCGCTACTTGATGGTGAGCGCCGGATCCCAGGAGTAGTAGCCCAGGGCCTGGCCCTCCCGGTTGATGATCTCGAACGAGAAGTGGTAGTTCTCGCGGCCCTTCTTGAGGACGTCGGCGGTCCAGTAGTGGCCTGTCACCGTCTGGGACTTGAAGGCCGGATCGCCCGCCTGGCCCGTCAGGTACGGCAGGTTGGAGTCGGGCGTCAGGTGGTGGGGAGGGCTGATCAGGTTGTCGTCGGTGCCCACGTACTTGCAGAGCAGGACGCTGTAGTTGGCGTCGAACGAGAAACTCGTCTCACGCCAGCGAATCACGTCACCGACCTCGGCCTGGAGGTTCAGATTGGCTCCGGAGCTGCCGATGATGTTGGCCTGCTTGACCATCATGTAGATGTACTTGTCGTCGGCCGAGACCGTCTTCGGGTTTTCCGGCGTGGTGCCCTGCGGCGGGTAATCCGTGAGGATGTCATCCGCGTTGAACGCGATGAGGACGTTGATGATTTCCGGGCCTGACATCTGCACCATTCCTGGTTGTGAGTGTACGTAGTAGGCTGTTGTCGGCCTGCTGACGGATCGTTGTTCGAGCCGTCGAAAATTGACGCTACCGACCGGGCTCGTGGGGTCGTGGTGTCGACCTTGTTTCTTATGGTGGCCACGTTGTCTGGGTGCGATGTGATGAGTCTTGTCGTGCGCCTTGTCCCCGACGTGCCGTGGGAGGCGTTCGGGAGGGTTGTGCAGACGGTCGAGGTGGTCAGGCCGCAGGGTGGCGGCCGCCGCAGGGCGGGCTCCTTGTGTGCGACCCCTGGCGGGCCGGGCGAAAAAAGTGATATCACTTTGACAGCTAGAGCGGACACACTCGCTGGAGGAGCTGGTCTCATGGCCACACCGCGTTCTGCCGTCGACGTCGAAGACGGACCCGTCCTCGACCTTCCGGTCCCCAAGATCACCGAGCGGGCCATCGCCGGTGCCGCGGGGCTGCCGGTGCTCGGAGGGGCGCTGCTCGGCCTGCTCGCGGGGATCGCGGCGAACATCGTCGGCGGCCTCCAACTGGCCGGTGGGTCCCAAGGGTTGGGGATCTCCCTGCTGGTCGCCGGGCCCGTGCTCGTGCTGGGCTCGCTGCTGTTGATGTGCGGGCTGACCGTGGTCTCGCCCGGCGAGGCCCGGGTGGTCCAGTTGCTCGGCCGCTACCGCGGCACCATCCGCGCCGAGGGCCTGGCCTGGCTGAACCCGTTCACCAGCCGCCGCCGGATCTCCACCCGGATCCGCAACCACGAGACCGAGACCAACAAGGTCAACGACGCGGACGGCAACCCGATCGAGATGGCCGCCGTGGTGGTCTGGCAGGTCGAGGACACCGCCAAGGCCGTGTTCGAGGTGGACGACTACACCGACTTCGTCGCCATCCAGACCGAGACCGCCGTCCGGCACATCGCCAGCAGCTACCCGTACGACGCCCACCGCGAGGGCCAGTTGTCGCTGCGCGACGGTGCGGAGGAGATCAGCCGGATGCTCTCCGCCGAGATCTCCGCCCGGGTCGTCTCGGCCGGCGTGCGGGTCGTCGAGTCCAGGATCACCAGGCTCGCCTACGCGCCCGAGGTCGCCCAGGTGATGCTCCAGCGCCAGCAGGCCGGCGCGGTGGTCGCGGCTCGCCGACTGATCGTCGAGGGCGCCGTCGGTATGGTCGAGGAGGCGCTGGACCGGCTCGCCGAGCGCGACGTCGTCGAACTGGACGAGGAGCGCAAGGCGGCCATGGTGAGCAACCTCCTGGTGGTGCTCTGCGGCGACCGCGGCACCCAGCCCGTCGTGAACACGGGCTCCCTCTACCAGTAAGGCGCGGGCGTTGGCGACGGAGCGGAAGAAGATCCTGCTGCGGCTGGACCCGGCGGTCCACGACGCGCTGGCCCGGTGGGCCGCGGACGAACTGCGCAGCGCCAACGCGCAGATCGAGTTCCTGCTCCGCCGCGCCCTCAGCGACGCGGGCCGGATGCCCGGCGGCGCGGCCCGGCTTCCCCGGCGCGGCCGACCGCCCAAGGAGAGCCCGGAGACCGGCGATTCAGACGCCGGATGACCGGGCCCACCCCACCGTCCATCTGCTTGGAGTCCACCATGGACCTGCCCACCGCCCTGCCGGAGAAGCTGTACCTGCTCGCCTACAACCCCGAGCGCGAGCGGCTCACCGCCACCGACAGGCTCGACCTGGTGCTGCGGGCCGCCGCGCTCGCCGAACTCCTGCGGCGCGGGCTGATCCGCGACGACGGCCGACACCCGGTCGCCGTCGACGGCGCGCAGGCCGACGGCCTCGACCCGCTCTCCACCGCGATGCTGGAGCTGATCCGGCAGGGGCGGCGGCGCAGCTGGCAGAGCTGGGTCGGCCGCCGCCAGGGCCCGGTGTCCCGTGCCTCCCGGGTGGTCCGGGACGGGCTGGCCGCGGCCGGCCGGATCCGGATCGAGCAGCGCCGCGTACTCGGGCTGTTCCCCTGCGCCCGGGTCATCCTGCGGGAGCCCCGGCTGCGCAAGTCGCTGGCAGCGTCGGTCGGTTCGGCGCTGAAGTCGCCGCTCAGCCGGGTCGACCCGGCGGACGCCGCACTGGTCGCGCTGGTCGACGCCGCCCGGCTGGGATCCGCTCTGACCTGGCGCCAGAGCCGCGAGTTCCGCGCCCGGATCGACAAGTTGGCGCCCGCCGCCGGCCCCGTCCCGCGCGCCCTGCGCCGGGCCATCAACACCAGCCGCGCCGACGGCACGGCCGCCTGACCCACCCGCACCCCGAGCCCGTACCCGAGCCCGGTCGCCGACACGGCGGCCGGGCTTTCCACGTGCCAGGCCGCCGCCCCCATCCACCGATCGGTTGATCCCCCCTCCACCGCGTCCACCAGCGGCTCTGACCGTCCGGTCGATCCGCGGCGGTGGCCCCGCGCGGGAAGCTCGTTGCAGGCCGGGAAACGCGGCCGGGAACCAGCGGGGACGAACGGGAGGGAGCGGCGCGATGGCCGTGATCGAGGTGTCGGGGCTGAGCAAGGCCTACGGGCGGCGCCAGGTGCTGGAGGGCGTCTCCTTCGGCGTGGAGCGCGGCGAGGTGTTCGGCCTGCTGGGGCCGAACGGTGCGGGCAAGACCACCGCCGTGGAGTGCTGCGAGGGCCTGCGCCGGGCCGACACGGGGACCGTCCGCGTCCTCGGCCTGGACCCGGTGAAGGACGCCCACCGGCTGCGGCCCCGGATCGGCATCCAGCTCCAGCAGGCCCAGCTGCAGGGCGCGCTGCGGGTCGGCGAGGCGCTGGAGCTGTACGCCGCGCTCTACCCGAACCCCCGGGACTGGCGGGAGCTGCTGGACGAGTGGGGGCTCGCCGACCAGCGCCGGACGCCCTTCGACAAGCTCTCCGGCGGCCAGCGCCAGCGGCTGTTCATCGCCCTCGCCCTGATCGGCAACCCCAAGGTGGCCTTCCTGGACGAGCTGACCACCGCGCTCGACCCGCAGGGCCGCCGCGACACCTGGGAGCTGATCCGGCGGATCCGCGACGACGGCGTGACGGTGGTGCTGGTCTCGCACTTCATGGACGAGGTCGAGGCGCTCTGCGACCGGGCCGCCGTGCTCGACGGCGGCCGGATCGTCGCCACCGGTACCCCCGCGGAGCTGATCGCCCGCTCCGGCACCGGCGGCACGCTCGGCTTCCGCCCCACCGCGCCGCTGGACACCGCCCGGCTGGCGGCCCTGCCGGGGGTCACCGGGGTGGAGGAGCGGGACGGCCGGGTCGAGGTCTCCGGGGTCGGGGACTTCGCCGACGAGGTCACCGGCCTGCTCGCCCGCGAGGGGATCGTCGTCACCGGGCTGCGGATCCGCGAGCACAGCCTGGACGACGCCTACCTCGCCCTGACCCGCCACGACTCCTGACCCGCCGTCACCACGCCCGCCGTCACCACGCCCGAGGGGACCACCACCGTGAACCACACCGCCCAGCACGCGGCCCACCACACCGCCCACGCCGTCCGCCGCCTGGCCGTCGCCGAGGCCCGCCTGTTCCTCCGCGAGCCGCTGACCGCCTTCTTCGGCCTCGCCTTCCCCGTCGTGCTGTTCCTCGTCCTCGGCTCCGTCCCGGCCCTGCGCAAGACCTCGCCCGGCATGCACGGCATGAGCACCATCCAGCTGTACGCGCCGATCCTGGCCGTCTTCACCCTGCTGCTGCTCGGCCTCAACGGCCTGCCCTCGCTGCTCGCCGCCTACCGCGAACGCGGCGTGCTGCGCCGGATGTCCGCCAGCCCGGTCCGCCCGGCGCTGCTGTTCGGCGCGCTGCTCCCGCTGTACCTGGCCGTCGCCGTCGTCTCGGTGCTGCTGGTGGTGGTGGCCGGGCCGCTGCTCGGGGTGGCGCTGCCGCGCCAGCCGCTGGGGTTCCTGCTGGCCTTCCTGCTGGCCGCCGCCGCGCTGCTGTCGATCGGCCTGCTGCTCGCCGCGGTCGTCCCGTCCGCCAAGGCCGGCAACGCGGTCGGCGCGCTGGCCTTCTTCCCGATGATGTTCTTCTCCGGGATCTGGCTGCCGCGCGAGTTCATGCCGGCCCTGCTCAACCGGATCGGCGACTTCACTCCCAGCGGGGCCGCCGTGCAGACCCTGCAGGACGCCTGGGCCGGGCACTTCCCGCACGCCGTGGGCCTGCTCACACTCGCGGCGTACGCGGTGCTCGCGGGGGCCGCGGCTGCCAGGCTGTTCCGGTGGGAATGATCAAGCGGCCACCGGCCGACGAGGACGCGCTCGGCGACTGGCTGGACCGGCTGGACCAGCTGATCGGGCCGCTCTGCTACGTCGCCCTGCTGATCGCCACCGCCCTGGCCCTGCTGGTCCCCGTCCCGACCGCGCACTCCGCGGCCGCCCCCCTCCCGGTGGCGGCCGCCACGCTGCTGTGGCTGCTCCTGCGCTCGGTCCTGGACCGCAGGCCGGGCGCGGACGGCCGCGCCCGGTACCCCGGCGCCCACTTCGCCGTCCTGCTGGCGCTGACCACCGTGCTGGTGCTGGACAATCCGCTCTTCGGCTTCTTCGCCTTCGCCGGCTACCTGCACGCCGCCCAGTACCTGCGGGGCCGGGGCCGGATGGCGGGCGCGGCCGCGGCCACCGTCCCCACCTCGCTCTCCCAGGTCGGTGGGGTCCTGCCCGACAGCCTGGCGAAGTTGGGCGGACTGCTGACCGTCGTCGCCTTCAACCTGATGGTGGTCGGGTTGATGTTCGCGCTCCGCGAGGTCGCCGACCGGCTGAGCGCCCGCCGCAAGGCCGCCAACGCCGAACTCGCCGAGGCCAACCGGCTGCTCACCGAGATGCTCGCCGAGAACGCCGGCCTGCATGCCCAACTCCTCGTCCAGGCCCGGGAGGCCGGGGCCGCGGACGAGCGCCGCCGGCTCGCCCGGGAGATCCACGACACCGTCGCCCAGGGCCTGGCCGGGATCGTCACCCAGCTCCAGGCCGCCGAGCAGAGCCGCGCCCAGGACGCCGCGGCCGCCGACCGCCACCAGACGAACGCGGCGGCCCTCGCCCGGGAGAGCCTGACCCAGGCCCGCCGGGCCGTCCACGCGCTGCGCCCGATCGAGCTGGAGCGGGCCGCCCTGCCGGAGGCGCTGGCGGAGCTGGTCGAGCAGTGGCGCGAGCGCAACGGCGCCGCCGCCGGGCTGACCGTCACCGGCGAGGCCCGCCCGCTGCACCCCGAGGTCGAGGTGACCCTGCTGCGGATCGCCCAGGAGTCGCTGGCCAACGCCGCCAAGTACGCCCAGGCCTCCCGGGTCGGCGTCACCCTCTCGTACATGGCGGGCCTGGTCACCCTGGACGTCCGGGACGACGGCGTCGGCTTCGACCCGGCCGCCGAGCCCGCCTCCCGGGCCACCGGTGGCGGCTACGGTCTGGACGTGATGCGCCGCCGGGCACAGCGCCTGGCCGGGCGGCTCGACCTGGAGACCGAACCGGGCGCCGGCACGACGGTGTCCGCGACCCTGCCGGCGATCAGCGTGGAGGAGTAGAGCCGTGAGCGACGGAACGACGATCAGACTGCTGCTGGTGGACGACCATCCGGTGGTCCGGGACGGGCTGCGCGGGATGTTCACCGCCGCCCCCGGCTTCGAGGTGGTCGGCGAGGCCGGGGACGGCGCCGAGGCGCTGGTCCTGGTCGCCGCGCTGCGCCCGGACGTGGTGCTGATGGACCTGCGGATGCCGCGGATGGACGGCGTCACCGCGATCCGCGAGATGGCCGAACGCGGCCTGCCCGGGCGGGTCCTGGTGCTCACCACCTACGACACCGACGCCGACGTGCTACCCGCCGTCCGGGCCGGCGCCACCGGCTACCTGCTGAAGGACGCCGCCCGGGAGGAGTTGTTCCACGCCGTCCGGGAGGCCGCCCGCGGCGCCTCGGTGATCGCGCCGACCGTCGCCGCCAAGCTGCTCGGCCAGGTCCGCGCGCCCGCCCGGGAACCGCTCAGCCCGCGCGAGCTGGAGGTGCTGGAACTGGTCGCCTCCGGCGCCACCAACCGGGAGGCCGCCGCCCGGCTGTTCATCAGCGAGGCCACCGTGAAGACCCATCTGATCCACGTCTACGCCAAGCTCGACGTCAAGGACCGCGCCTCCGCCGTCGCCGCCGCCTACAACCTGGGCCTGCTCACCCCGACCGGCCGGTAGTAAGACCGACCGGCACATGGTGGGCGGCGTCGCGACGCCCAGGCTGTCGCCTGGACGGCTTCTCCTCAGTCGCCGCAGCTCCGCTGCTACTCCCTCGTCGGCACCGCCCAGACTCGGCCCGGACGCCGCTCCTTCATCCACCCACCATGTGCCGGTCGGTCTAAGCTGGCCGGATGCTCGAACCCGCCCTGCTGCCGACCCCGCTGGTGGACTGCACCGATGAGACCTTCGCGCGGGCCGGGGTGGAACTGCGGCTCAAGCGCGACGACCTGCTGCACCCGAGCGTCCCGGGCAACAAGTGGCGCAAGCTCGGGCCCAACCTGTCGGCCGCCGTCGCGCAGGGCCACACCCGGCTGCTGACCTTCGGCGGGGCGTACTCCACTCACCTGCGGGCGGTCGCGGCGGCGGCCGGGGCGCTCGGCCTGGAGAGCGTCGGGTTGGTCCGCGGCGAGGAACTGGCCGACCGGCCGCGCAACTGGTCGCTGCGGGCGGCCGAACGGGCCGGGATGCGGCTGGAGTTCCTGACCCGCACCGAGTACCGGGAGGCCACCGGCCGCGCCGAGGACGGTATCGACGCCGACGCCGACGCCGACGCCGACGCCGGTACGGCGGTCGGCCCGCACCGGCGGTGGGGCCCCTGCCTGGTGCTCCCGGAGGGCGGCTCCAACGCGCTGGCCGTGACCGGCGCGGCGGCGATCCCGGCCGAACTGTCCGACCTGGGCGGGCACGACGTGGTCTGCTGCCCGGTCGGCACCGGCGGCACCCTGGCGGGCATCGCGGCCGGCCTGCCGCCGGGCGCGCGGGCGCTCGGCGTGGCCGTGCTGCGCGGCGGCGAGGGCTACCTGGAGGGCGAGGTCACCCGGCTCCACCGGGCCGCCTACGGCCGGGAGTTCGGCAACTGGCGGATCGACCACGCGCACCACGGCGGCGGCTACGGCAAGGTCCCGGCCGAACTGGCCGTCTTCGCCGAGCGGTTCGAACGCCGCCACGGCATCCCACTGGAACGCCGCTACGTGGCCAAGCTGCTCGCCGCGCTGACCGACCTGGCCGCGGCCGGCGCCTTCCCCCGCGGCACCCGCCTCACCGCCGTCGTCACCGGCCTGCCCGACCCGGAGTAGGGCCGGGCAGACCGAGCGGAGCGGCCGCCCGGCCAGGAGACGCGGCGGCCCGGCGGGGCGCGCCGGCCGGGCTCACCCGAAGGTCAGGTCGGCGCACGGGTCGGTGTCGGCGCCGCGGGAGTTCTCGGCTATGCCGGTGGGCACCCCGCTGGGCACGCCGCTCGGGGTGCCGCTCGGGGCCGTGCCGGGGGCACCGCTCGGGCTGCCGCCCGGGTCGCCCGGCGCGGCGGGGGAGGGCGACACGCCCGGACCGCTCTCGACCGCGTCCAGCTTGGTGGCGGGGCTCGGCCGGAAGTCGCGGCCCAGCGTCACGGTGATCGCCTCGGAGCCCGGCTCCTCGACCGCGCGCGCCCCCGGGAAGAGCGCGGCCACCTGGTCGGCGGCGGCCTTCAGGGTCGGGTCGTAGCTGATCTCGGTCTGCAGCCGGCCGCCGATGGGCTTGCCGAGCGTGACGTTCTGGAAGCCCCGGGCCCGCAGCACCTCCGCGCCGGAGTTCGACAGGCCGGAGGTACCGACGCCGTTGACCACGAGCACCGGTGCGGCAGCCTGCTCGGGCGCGAGCGGCCCCGCGGTGCCGGCCGCGCCGCCGGGGCCGGGCACGGTGGGGGAGGGGGCCGGGGTGCCGGTGCCGGCGGTGCTCTGCCCGTCCAGCGTGCGGTCCTCGCGCAGCAGCCGCCACAGCGTGTTGGCGTCGGGCTGCACCAGCTGGACGCGCTCCCCGGCGAAGCGCCAGGGCGCGGTCACGAAGGTGATGTCGGACAGCTTGATGTCCTGCAGCGAGCGGGTGAAGTCGACCAGCTTCATCGCGGTGCCGAGCCCCTCGTCCACGGTGAGCGAGCGGGTGGCCGCGTCGGCCAGCGGGAGCAGGGTGGGCAGGGAGAAGCCCTGGCCCTGCACCTTCTTGATCATCGAGGAGACGAAGGCCTGCTGGCGCTTCATCCGCCCGATGTCGGAGTTGTCGCCGAAGCCGTACCGGGCTCTCAGGTAGTCCACGGCGGGCTGTCCGGAGAGCTTCTGCATGCCCTTCTTGAGGTGTATGCCGTGCGAGTCGACGTCGTTGGGGACGCAGACGTCCACGCCGTTGATGGCCTCGGTCATCGCGGCGGCGCCCTTGAAGTCGACCACGACGGTGTGGTCGATCCGCAGGCCGGTGAGCGTCTCGACGGTGTTCTGCGTGCAGGCCGGGTTGCCCTTGGGGAAGTCGCCGACGGTGAAGGCCGAATTGAACATCTGGCTGGTCCGGGGCGAGGTCCAGGTGCCGTTCGGCAGCTTGCAGGACGGGATGGTGACCAGGGTGTCCCGGGGTATGGAGACGCCGACGGCGTGCTTGTGGTCGGCGTAGACGTGCACCAGCATCGCGGTGTCGGAGTGGCCGACGCCCTCCTCGCCGCCGCCGATCGCGTTGTTGCCGTCGTCGCGGGTGTCCGAGCCGAGCACCAGGATGTTGACCGGCACCGAGGCGCCGGGGGTGGTCGGGACGGGCGCCGGCGGACGCTCGGTGGCGACGCCGCCCGCGTCGAAGGTGGTGATGTTGTTGTCCAGCCGGTGGTAGAACCAGGCCCCGGCGCCCACGACGGACAGCACCAGGACGGCGGCCAGGCCGATGGCGGTCCGCAGGTAGCGGCGTCTGCGCGTGCTGCTGCCCATCCTCCGTGTCCCCCCGTCTTTCCGTCTCTCGTGTTCGATGTTCGAACGTTAGACGTTTCGACGGACGGTTCGGTTACCTCCGGCAGCGGTGCGGATTTCGCTCCGGGGCTGTGATGCTGCTCACGCCCCGGGGGTTGCGGCTCCGGTGAGCATGCGGCGGAGCAGGTCGCGCAGGACCGTCCGCTCCTCGTGGCCGAGGGCGGCCAGCGGCTCGCGGGCGAAGTTGAGCGACTCGCGCAGCTCCGCGGAGGCGGCGGAGCCGGTCTCGGTGGCGGCGACCAGCTTCACCCGGCGGTCCTGCCGGTCGGCCTCCCGGGTCACGAAGCCGCGGGCTTCGAGCCGGTCGACGATCCCGGTGATGTTGGACGGCTCGCAGCTGAGCGTCTGGGCGATCTGGCGCATCGGCATCGGTCCGCGCCGCAGCAGCGCGAGCACCTTGGCCTGGGCGCCGGTGAGCGAGCGGGCGGCGGCGGCCTCTTCGTACTCGCGGTGGAACAGCGCGACCAGGTTGGCCATCAGGTCGACGACCTCAAGGGTGATCTCGTCGGACTGCGGCGTGGCGGCCAGGGTCGACTGGGTGTCCATGCGTCACAGTCTACCTGAAAAGTTGACAACATGAACCTTTCATGTCCATCGTTACTTCAGTAGCTCAACCTTTCATGTACCAGAACCACTAAGGAGCGTCCCCATGGCAGAGCAGGCCGCGCCCGCGACCGCCCGTGAATGGCACCTCGCCGCCCGTCCCCAGGGCTGGCCGGTGCCGACCGACTTCGCCCTGGTCGAGGCCCCGGTCCGGACCCCGGGCCCGGGCGAGATCTTGGTCCGCAACGCCTACCTCTCGGTGGACCCGTACATGCGGGGCCGGATGAACGACGTGCGCTCCTACGTCCCGCCGTTCAAGCTCGGCGAGGCCATGGACGGCGGTGCCGTCGGCTACGTGGTCGCCTCCGAGGCCGAGGGCTTCGCCCCGGGTGACGCGGTGCTGCACGGCCTCGGCTGGCGCGAGTACGCCACCCTGGACGCCCGCCGCGCGGTCAAGGTCGACCCCGCCGCCGCGCCGCTCTCCGCCTACCTCGGCGTGCTCGGCATGACCGGCCTCACCGCCTACGCCGGGCTGCTCGCCGTCGGCGGCCTCAAGGAGGGCGACAAGGTCTTCGTCTCCGGTGCGGCCGGCGCGGTCGGCGGCATGGTCGGCCAGATCGCCAAGCTCAAGGGCGCCTCCCTGGTGGTCGGTTCGGCCGGCTCGGCGGAGAAGGTCGCCAAGCTGGTGGACGCCTACGGCTACGACGCCGCCTTCAACTACAAGGACGGCCCGGTCGCCGAGCAGCTGGCGCAGGCCGCCCCGGACGGCATCGACCTCTACTTCGACAACGTCGGCGGCGACCACCTGGAGGCCGCGATCGGCGCGCTCACCGTGCACGGCCGCGCCGTGCTCTGCGGCGCGATCGCCCAGTACAACGAGACCACCGCCCCCGCCGCCCCGCGCAACCTGGCGCTCGCGATCGGCAAGCGGCTGCGCCTGGAGGGCATGCTGGTCGGCGACCACGCGGCGCTGCAGCCGCAGTTCGTCGCCGAGGTGAGCGGCTGGCTGAAGTCCGGCGAACTGCGTTCCGAGGAGACCATGGTGGACGGCTTCGAGCGCACCGCGGACTCCTTCCTCGACCTGCTGCGCGGCGTCAACACCGGCAAGATGGTGGTCCGCCTGGACGGCTGATCCTGCGTCAGCCGCTGACCCGCCCCGCCGCCCCACCGGGCGTGGGGCGGTTTGCGTACGGGCGCAGGGGGATCGGTCGCACTACCGCATTCCGGCCGGATCCGAAAGTGCGTCATCCATGGTGCGGGGCGGCGCGGTACGGTGGGTCCCGCCTGGCGATGGGGCCGTTCGGGGGAGAGATCCAGCCGAGGGGTAGACCTGGTTGAGGATTCGACTAGCATTGAGCGAAAGCCTGTCCGTTTTGCTCAATTTAGTAGCTTAATGTCGGCTAACGTGGGTAACTGCGGATCAACTGCAGGCACGAGGCAGCTGGGGAAGGCGACCCTCGTCCACAGCCTGGAGGTCCCGGTGACGACACGTGGAGTTCTCTACATCCACTCCGCGCCCCGCGCGCTGTGCCCGCACGTCGAGTGGGCCGTCGCGGGGGTGCTCGGTGTGCGGGTGAGCCTGGACTGGATCCGCCAGCCGGCCGCGCCCGGACACTGGCGCGCCGAGCTCTCCTGGCAGGGGGAGCCCGGTGCGGCCTCGAAGCTCGCCTCCGCGCTGCGCGGCTGGCAGCTGATGCGGTACGAGGTCACCAGCGAACCCTGCGCCACGGCGGAGGGGGAGCGGTACAGCAGCACGCCCTCGCTCGGCATCTTCCACGCCGTCACGGGCATCCACGGCGACATCCTGATCCCCGAGGACCGGCTGCGCGCCGTCCTGCTGCGGGCCCGCAGCGAGGGGGCCGACCTGGAGGCCGAGATCTCCCGGCTGCTGGGCAAGCCCTGGGACGACGAGCTGGAGCCGTTCCGGTACGCGGGCGAGGGGGCGCCGGTGCGCTGGCTGCACCAGGTGGTCTGAGCCGACCTCCCCAGAACGTGCGAGAGGGGCCGGCGCTCACGGCGAGCGCCGGCCCCTCTCGATGCGCCGGTCCGGCGCGGTGGCTCAGCGGGTGCGGAAGGCCAGCACCACGTTGTGGCCGCCGAAGCCGAACGAGTTGTTCAGCGCCGCGATCCGGCCCTCGGGCAGCCTGCGGGCCTCGCCGCGCACGATGTCCGCGTCCACGTCGTCGTCCAGCTCGTCGACGTTGATGGTCGGCGGGGCGATCCGGTTGTACAGGGCCAGCACGGTGGCGACGGTCTCGATGCCGCCGGCGCCGCCCAGCAGGTGGCCGGTCATCGACTTGGTCGCCGAGATGGCGATGTGGTCGAGGTCGTCGCCGAGTTCCTTGCGCAGCGCCTTCAGCTCGGCGGTGTCACCCTGCGGGGTCGAGGTGGCGTGCGCGTTGACGTGCACGATCTCGGCCTTGTCCAGGTCGTTGCGCTCGAACAGGTCGGCCAGCGCGCGGGCCACGCCGGCGCCGGTCGGCTCGGGCTGGGCGATGTGGTGGGCGTCCGAGGACAGGCCCTGGCCCACGGCCTCGCAGTAGATCCGGGCGCCGCGCGCCTCGGCGTGCTCGACCGACTCCAGCACGACCACGCCGGCGCCCTCGCCCAGCACGAAGCCGTCCCGGCCCTTGTCGTACGGGCGGGAGGCTCGCTCGGGGTCGTCGTTGCTCTTGGACATCGCCATCATGTTGGCGAACGCGGCGATCGGCAGCGGGTGGATCGCCGCCTCGGTGCCGCCGGCCACCACGACGTCGGCGCGGCCGGTGCGGATCATCTCGATCGCGTAGCCGATCGCCTCGGCGCCGGAGGCGCAGGCGGAGACGGGGGTGTGCACACCCGCGCGGGCGCCGACCTCCAGGCCGACGTTGGCCGCCGGGGAGTTGGGCATCAGCATCGGGACGGTGTGCGGGGAGACCTTGCGGGCGCCCTTCTCCTTCAGCACGTCGTACTGGTCGAGCAGGGTGGTCACGCCGCCGATGCCGGAGGCGATGACCGCGCCCAGGCGCTCGGGGGCGAGCTTGGAGGAGTCGTCGGTGGCCGGGGTCTCGTAGCCGGCGTCGGCCCACGCCTCCCGGGCGGCGATCAGCGCGAACTGGGCCGAGCGGTCCAGCTTGCGGGCCAGCGGGCGGGGGAGGATCTCGCCCGGCTCCACGGCGGTGCGGGCGGCGATCTTGACGGGCAGCTCGGCGGCCCACTCCTCGGTCAGGGCCGCCACTCCGGAGCGCCCGGCCACCAGGTTCTCCCAGGTGGTGGCGGCGTCGCCGCCCAGCGGCGTGAAGGCGCCGATACCCGTGACGACCACGGTACGGTTTTCAGCGGTCACTGGTTTCTTCTTCTCTCACGTTGTGCGGGGTCGGCGGCGAGCCGAGGAAGGGCCCGGCCGGGCGCCCGGTGGGGCGTCCCGGCCGGCGGGTCGGCCCGGCTCTCGGGGAGCCGGGTCGACGAGTCAGCCGTCCGAGGCGTGGGGAACGCCGGACGTGCTGGACGGATCGATCGGTCAGACGGTGGCGTTGGTGAGGATGTAGTCCACCGCGTCGCCGACGGTCTTCAGGTTCTTGACCTCGTCGTCCGGGATCTTGACGTCGAAGCGCTCCTCGGCGGCCACGACGACCTCGACCATGGACAGCGAGTCGACGTCCAGGTCGTCCGTGAAGGACTTGTCGAGCGCGACGTCCTCGACCGGGATGCCGGCGATCTCGTTGACGATCTCGGCGAGACCTTCCAGGACCTCGGCCTTGTCCTTAGCCATACTGGCTGCTCCTCTTCGGTGTTGAACGCGTCCGACCGGCGGCCGGACGCAGGTTTGCGGAATGAGTGGGGCGAAACGCGCCTAGGGGAGCGTAACGACTGCTGCGGCGTACACGAGACCCGCCCCGAACCCGATGATCAGTGCGAGGTCGCCGCTGCGGGCCTCGCCGCTCTCCAACATGCGCTCCATCGCCAGCGGGATGGAGGCCGCGGAGGTGTTGCCGGTCTCGGCGATGTCGCGGGCGACCGGCACCGAGTCGGGCAGCTTGAGCGCCTTGATCATGGCGTCGGTGATGCGCATGTTGGCCTGGTGCGGGATGAACGCGCCGAGCTGGTCGGCGGTGACCCCGGCGGCGTCCAGCGCCTGCTGGGCGACCTTGGCCATCTCCCAGACCGCCCAGCGGAAGACCGGCTGGCCGTCCATCCGCAGGGCCGGCCACTTCGTCTCCTCGCCCACGCCGTTGACGGCGCCGGGCTTGGCGAACGCGGTGTCCCAGGCCTGGGTCTGGGTGATGACCTCGGACTGCGAGCCGTCCGAGCCCCAGATCAGCTTGCCGATGCCGGGGGTGTCGGACGGGCCGACGACCGCGGCGCCGGCGCCGTCGCCGAAGATGAACGCGGTCGAGCGGTCCGACTGGTCGGTCAGGTCGCTGAGCCGCTCGACGCCGATCACCAGCACGTACTCGGCGTTGCCGCCGCGGATCATGCCGTCGGCCAGGCCCAGGCCGTAGCCGAAGCCGGCGCAGGCGGCCGAGATGTCGAAGGCCGGGGCGGTGCCGCAGCCGAGCCGCTCGGCGATCTCGGTGGCGATCGCCGGGGTCTGCTTGAGGTGCGAGACGGTCGCGACGATCACGCCGCCGATCTGGTCCGGGGCGATCCCGGCCTGGGCGATGGCCTTGCCGGCGGCCTGCACCGACATCTCGGCGACGCTCTCCTCCGGGCCGGCCCAGCGGCGCTCGGCGATCCCGCTGCGGGTGCGGATCCACTCGTCCGAGGAGTCGATCCACTCCAGCACCTCGGCGTTGGGGATCACCCGGACCGGGCGGTAGCCGCCCACGCCCAGGATGCGCGAGAACTGCGCCCCGGTCGCGGGCCGGATCTGTGGCTTCGTCATGCCTGGTTCTCCTGGTCCTGACCGCCGTGTTCCGCGACGAGCGCGCGGGCCTTGTCCAGGTCGGCGGGGGTCTTGACGGCAAGCGTTGCCACACCCTTGAGGTTGCGCTTGACCAGTCCGGTGAGGGTGCCCGCCGGGGACAGCTCGATGACGGCGGTCGCGCCGAGTCGGCCCAGGGTCTCCATGCAGAGGTCCCAGCGGACCGGGTTGGAGACCTGCGACACCAGGCGGTCGAGCACCTCGGCGCCGGTGTCCACGACCTCGCCGTCCCGGTTGGAGACGTAGCGCACCTGCGGGTCGGCCACCGTCAGCGTCGGCGCCAGCTTGGCCAGCCGCTCGACCCCCGGGGCCATGTGCTCGGTGTGGAAGGCGCCGGCCACCTTCAGCGCGATCAGCTTGGCACCGGCCGGCGGGTCGGCCCTCAGCGCGTCCAGCTGGGCCAGCGTGCCGGCGGCGACGATCTGGCCGCCGCCGTTGTTGTTGGCCGCCGTCAGGCCGTGCTCGGCGAGCTTCGCCGCGACGGTCTCCGGGTCGCCGCCGAGCACGGCGATCATGCCGGTCTCGGTCACGGCGGCGGCCTCGGCCATCGCCTGGCCGCGCTCGCGGACGAAGGCCAGCGCGTCGTGCGCGCTCAGCACCCCGGCGCCGGCGGCGGCGGTGATCTCGCCGACGCTGTGGCCGGCCACGGCGCCGACCAGCTTGCGGGCGACGTCCTCGTCCGGGAACAGCTCACGGGCGGTCATCAGGCCGGCCGCGACCAGCAGCGGCTGGGCGACGGCGGTGTCCTTGATCTCCTCTGCGGAGGCCTCGGTACCGGCGTGCACCAGGTCGAGCCCGGCGACCTCCGACCAGCCGCGCAGGCGGTCGGCGACACCGTCGAGCTCCAGCCAGGGGCTGAGGAAACCGGGGGTCTGGGCACCCTGTCCAGGGGCGACGATTACGAGCACGGTTCAACCCTCTCTCGCCAGGCGCCCAGGGGCGGGTAGGCGACGGTAACGAAGAAAACCATCCGGGATTGTAAGGTCCCTACATTCGGCTCAACTCGGCTCCCCGGCGGCGGTGAGCCGGCCGAGGGCGAGCGCGATCCGCAGCGTGAACGCCGAACGTACGTCGGACGGGGCGTACCCCGTGACATCGGTCACACGTCGTAGCCGGTAGCGCACCGTGTTGGGGTGGACGAAGAGCATCCGGGCGGCGCCCTCCAGCGAGGAGGCCTGCTCCAGGTAGACGCTCAGCGTTTCCAGCAGCGCCGAGCCGGCTTCGTCCAGCGGTGTGTAGATCTCCTCCACCAGCTGGCGGCGGGCGGCCTGGTCGCCGGCCAGCGCCCGCTCGGGCAGCAGGTCGTCGGCCAGCACCGGGCGGGGGGCGTCCGGCCAGGCGGCGCAGGCGCGCAGGCCGGCCGCGGCGGCGTGCGCCGAGCGGGTCGCCGAGAGCAGGTCCGGCACGGTCGGGCCGACCACCACCGGGCCCGGCGCGAACTGGCCGATCAGCGCCCGGGCCGCGTGCACCGGCTCCTTGTCGCCGCCGACCACGACCACCAGGCGCTTGCCCAGCACCCCGGTCAGCACGTGCAGCTTGGCGTACCGGGCGGCCCGGCGGATCGCCTCGACCACCAGCTCGCTGTCACCGTCCGGGGCGCTGCCCATCACCACCCGGACCTGGCTCGGCTGGCCCCAGCCGAGCGCCGCGGCCCGGGACAGCACGCCCTCGTCCGCGTCGCCGGACAGCAGCGAGTTGACCACCAGCGCCTCCAGCCGGGCGTCCCAGGCGCCGCGCGCCTCGGCCGCCTGGGCGTACACCTGGGCGGTGGCGAAGGCGATCTCCCGGGCGTAGACCAGCACGGACTCGCGCATGTCCGACTCGTCGCCGGGGGCGGCCACCTCCTCGATGGCCTCCTCCATCACCTCGATCGTGGTGCGGATCAGCTCGACGGTCTGGCGCAGCGTGATCGCCCTGGTCAGCTCGCGCGGGGCGGTGCCGAAGACGTCCGTGGAGATGGCCTGCGCGGCGTCCGGGTGGCGGTACCACTCGGTGAAGGCCGCGATGCCGGCCTGGGCGACCAGGCCGATCCAGGACCGGTGCTCCGGCGGCATCCGCCGGTACCAGCCGAGCTGGTCGTCCATCCGCGCGATCGCGGCGCTGGCCAGCTTGCCCGAGGACTTCTCCAGCCGCTTGAGCGTCGCCGCCCGGCGCTCGGCCCGCTCGGCCGCGACTCTGCGCTCCTGCGCGGTCAGGCGGGGCGCCGCCCGGCCGGGGCGGTCGCGGCCGGCCCTGGGGGTCGGGCTCTTCCCGGTCGGCTCGGCTGTGGGACTCGGTTCGCTCTTGGAGTTTGCGGAAGCGGCTGGCACAAGGACAAGACTGCCTCACGCGAGTGACTGCTCGTGCACACCCCCCGGCGAACGCGACACGGTGGCACCGGTCACACCCGCTACGGTGGGGTCCGTGACCGACGCCGCCGCCCGCCCCCGCGCCGACCTGCGCCGCACCGTCGAGCGCTACCTCTCCACCCCGGCCGAGGGCGTCGAGACCCGACACGCGTTCTCCTTCTCCGGCCACTACGACCCGAAGAACACGCACTTCGGCGCGTTGCTCGCGTGCAACGAGGAGCTGCTCGCCCCGGGCGCGGGGTTCGAGGAGCACAAGCACCGGGACACCGAGATCCTCACCTGGGTGCTGGAGGGCGCGCTGGCGCACCGGGACTCCCAGGGGCACGGCGGGGTGGTCCGCCCCGGGATGATCCAGCACCTCGGCGCGGGCTCGGGCGTCACCCACACCGAACGCAACGTCGGCGGGGCCGCCGGCCCGGTCCGCTTCGTCCAGATGTGGCTCCAGCCGGACGTGTTCGACGCGCCCCCGGTGTACGGGCTGCGCAGGGTGGAACCGGCCGACGACGGGTTGACGCTGCTCGCCTCCGGCCTGGAACGCGACGCCGGGACGGACGCCCTGCGGCTGCGCCGGAGTGACGCCGCGCTCTGGCTGGCGACCGCGGGGCCGTGGCAGCCGCTGCCCCGACTGCCCGAGGCCGCCTGGCGGTACGCGCATCTGACGGCCGGTTCGCTCGGCTACCGGACGATCCCGGGGCCGAAGGGCGGCGGCCGTTCGATGGCCCCGGGCGACAGCGTGCGGATCACCGGCGACGCCTTCGCCGACCCGACGGCCGGCGAGACCGGCGCCGAACTCCTGCTCTGGGAGATGCACTCGCCGGTCTCGTACGGCTGACGGCGTCCTACCGGACCTCGGCCAGCACCGCGTCCGAGAAGGCCGGCCAGACCTCGGCGGCCCACGGGCCGAAGTCCCGGTCGGTGAGCGCGACGCAGGCCACGCCGGCCTCCGGGTCGACCCACAGGAAGGTGCCGGACTGGCCGAAGTGGCCGAAGGTGGCGGGCGAGTTGGCGGTGCCCGTCCAGTGCGGGGACTTGCCGTCGCGGATCTCGAAGCCGAGGCCCCAGTCGTTCGGGCGGCGGTGGCCGTAGCCGGGCAGGACGCCGCTGGTGCCCGGGAAGGCGACCTCGCGGGTGGCCTGCCGGACGGTGGACGGGTCCAGCAGCTTCGGGGACTGCAGTTCGGCGGCGAACCGGACCAGGTCCGCGACCGTGGACAGGCCGCCGGCGCCGGCCGGGGACTTGTGCGCCGTGTTGAGCAGCGTGTCGTGCATGCCCAGCGGCTCGAACACCGCCTCGGCGGCGTACCGGGAGAACTCGATCCCGGCGGCGTCGGACAGCGTCCGCGCCAGCGCGTGGAAGCCCGCGTTGGAGTACAGCCGGCGGTTGCCGGGCTCCGCGAACACCCGGTCCTCGTCGAAGCCCAGGCCGGAGGTGTGCGCGAGCAGGTGGCGGACGGTCGAGCCGGCCGGCCCGGCCGGGTCGTCCAGCTCGAAGACGCCCTCCTCGACCGCGACCAGCACCGCGTACGAGGTGAGCAGCTTGGTCACCGACGCCAGCGGGAACAGGTGCTGCTGCGGCCCGTACGTGCCCAGCACCGCGCCGTCCGCCCCCCGGACCACCGCCGCCGCGGCGTGGGGCACCGGCCAGTTCTCGATCATCCGCAAGCTCTCCATGCGCCCGACTCTAACGAAGGCCCGAAAACAGGTGGCGGGAACACCCGGCTGAGAGGCTTGCTTGGAGTGCACTCCAACTCGATAGCGTCGTTGTCACCGCTCACCACAGGGGGTAACCGATCATGGCCACGCTCGCACCCGTTGAACTCGACCTGCAGAGCTGCGCCGAGGTCTTCCACCGTCCGGTCGGCGATCCGGACCGGACACCGCGGCACCCGATCAGCGAGGTCGCCGCGGCCAGCGGACTCACCGCCCACACGCTGCGCTGGTACGAACGGATCGGCCTGCTCGACCCGGTCGACCGCTCCGCCAGCGGCCAGCGCCGCTACCGCGACGCCGACCTGCACCGGCTGGCCTTCCTGGGCCGGCTGCGGCTGACCGGCATGCCGATCGCCGACATGCTCCGCTACGTGGAGCTGGCCCGCCAGGGTGAGCGGACCTTCGAGGCGCGACGTCAGCTGCTGGTCGACCAGCGTGCGGAGGTCCGCCAGCGTGTCGCCGACCTCCAGGCCACTCTCGCCGTCCTCGACTACAAGATCGACCTGTACTCCGGCCGGATCGCCGCGTCCGAGGGACCGGCGGTCTGCCGCTACGAGTAGCCGCCACCAGCACGCCGTACGCAGAGGAAGAAGCAGAGCCAATGACCGTCCCCACCCTCCCCACCGTCCGACTCGGCGCCGACGGCCCGTCCGTGGGCGTCCAGGGCCTCGGCTGCATGGGCATGAGCGAGTTCTACGGCCCGACCGACCGTACCGAGGCGCTCGCCACCCTGGACGCCGCCCTGGAGGCCGGCGTCACCCTGTTCGACACCGCCGACGCCTACGGCTTCGGCCGCAACGAGGAGCTGATCGGCCCCTTCATCCGGGCCAACCGCGACAAGGTGGTGCTCGCCACCAAGTTCGCCCTCGAACGCAAGGAGGAGGACCCGTCCTACCGCGGCATCCGCAACGACCCGGCGTACATCCGGGCCGCCGCGGACGCCTCGCTGCGCCGCCTCGGCGTGGACGAGATCGACCTCTACTACATGCACCGCCGTGACCCGGCCGTGCCGCTGGCCGAATCGGTCGGTGCCATGGCCGAGCTGGTCCAGGCCGGCAAGGTGCGCCGGCTGGGCCTGTCCGAGGTGACCGGCGCCGAGCTGCGCGAGGCGCACGCGATCCACCCGATCGCCGCGCTGCAGTCCGAGTGGTCGGTGTTCGCCCGGGACGTCGAGCGCACGGCGGTGCCGGCCGCGGCCGAACTGGGCGTCGCCTTCGTGCCGTACTCGCCGCTCGGCCGGGGTTTTCTGACCGGCTCGTTCCAGGCCGCCGAGCAGCTCGCGGCCGACGACGTCCGGCGCACCCAGCCGCGCTTCACCGGCGCAAACGCGGCGGCCAACGCCGAACTCCTGGCGCCGCTGCGGGAGATCGCGACGGCCCGCGGGGTGACCCTCGCACAGGTCGCGCTGGCCTGGGTCCACCAGCGGGCGGAGGTGCACGGGCTGACCGTCGTGCCGATCCCCGGCACCCGCAAGCGCAGCCGGCTCGCCGAGAACACCGCGGCCGCCACGCTGCGGCTCACCGCCGGGGAACTGGCCCTGCTGGAGCCGGTGGCGGGCGAGGTGGCCGGGGACCGCTACCCGGACATGCGCCTCACCCAGGTCGGGCGGGAGTAGGTCCGGTGTCCGGTGGGGGGAGCGGCCGCCCGGGCCGCTCCCCCCACCACCGCCGGAACAGGGCCTGAACCGGGTGGGCGCCGCTCAGACCTCCCGGCCCAGCCAGGCGGCCAGCCGGGTGTGCACGTCGGCGTCCGGGGCGACCGGCCGCACCGCGGCGAACGGGACGGGGCCGCCGCGGTGTTCGGCCGACAGGACGGCTTCGGCGACGGCCAGCGCGGCGTGTGCCAGCGCGTCGTCCAAGGGTTGGTCGGAGCCGAGCGCGCGGGCGATGTCCCAGGTGTGGGCGACCGTCTCCATCAGGTAGCCGCCGACCGCGATCCGGCCGGGCACCACGCCCCAGGGCGCGTGGGTCGGGCGCTCCAGCGCGGCGTCGTCCGCCCAGGCCGCGGCGGCCCGGGCGCGGGCCCGGTCCAGCGCGCCCGGCCAGGCGTCGTCCGGCAGGTCCCCGGTGGCCGCGACGACGTCCTCGGCCCGGCCCCCCTCGCCCAGGTACGCGAACCGGTGGACGCCGCCGACCACGTGGCCCAGCAGCTGGCGCAGCGTGAACTCGGTGCACGGGGTGGGCCGGTCGAGGGCCTCCGGGGTGATCTCGGCGAACAGCTTCTCCAACTGGCCGAGGGCGAGCAGGTACTGCGGGCGGGCGTCCTGGACGGAGGTCACGTGGAGTCAGCTCCCTGATGTCGGGCGGGCTTTCGGTCTCGGACGGCAATCTCCCAGTAAAACCTGACAACCGCCGTCAGGATTGCTGGGATTCTGCTGCCATGAAGGCCGACCGCCTGCTCTCGATCCTGCTCCTGCTCCAGACCCGCGGCCGGGTGTCCGCCACCGAACTGGCCGAGCGCCTGGAGGTGTCCGTCCGCACCATCTACCGCGACGTGGAGTCGCTCTCCGCCGCCGGCGTGCCCGTGTTCACCGAACGCGGCCGGCACGGCGGCATCAGCCTGCTGCCCGGCTACCGCACCGACGTCACCGGCCTGACCGCGGACGAGGCCCGGGCCCTGTTCGTGCTCTCCGCCCAGGGCGCGCACAGCGACCTCGGGCTGGACGGCGCGCTCGGCTCGGCGCTGCGCAAGGTGATGGCCGCGCTGCCGGCCCCGCACCGCCCGGCCGCGGAGCGGGTCACCGAGCGCATCCTGGTCGACCCGGCCCGCTGGATGCAGAGCGGCCCGGCGGCCGGTGCCGCGGCCGGCCCGGAACTGGGCGAACTGCAGTACGCGGTGTTCGCCGACCGGCGGTTGCGGCTGCGCTACCGGCACAGCGGCACGCCCGCGCCGGTGGAGTACACCGTCGACCCGTACGGGCTGGTGAGCAAGGCCTCGGTCTGGTACCTGGTGGCCGATCTGCACGGTGAGCCCCGGCTGTTCCGGGCCGACCGGGTACTGGCCGCCGAGACCACCGACGAGGCGGTGCGCCGCCGTCCCGGGGTGGGGCTCGGGGACGCCTGGGCGGTGCTGCGCGAGCAGGTGGAGCGGCTGCCGAAGGAACTGCCGGTGCGGGTGCGGGTGCGGCGCGGGCGGCTGGACATGTTCGTCCGCATCCACGGCGGCCGGGTCACCACGCCGCCGCCGGAGGGGGGTGCCGGGCCGGCCGAGGAGTGGGTCGAGGTGGCGATGGTCTTCCCGGCGCCGGCGGCCGTCCGCTCGCTGCTCGCCTTCGGCGCGGACGTCGAGGTGCTGGGCCCGCCCGCGGCCCGCCGCGAGCTGGCCCGGGCGGCGGCGGACGCCCTGCGCCTCTACCAGGACTGAGGCGGGCCGGAGCCCCAGGGCTGCATCAGGAGCTCGGGGCGGGCCGGACGACGTCCTGGTAGTGGCCGAGCGAGATCGCCGCGAAGTTGTGCAGGCTGTCGGTGCCCTCGGTGAAGTAGCCGTTGTGGCCGACCGCGCGGGCCGAGGAGATCTGCTCGGCGCCGAAGCCGCTGCCGGTCGGGTCGGCGCCGTGGCCGAGTCCGCCGACCTCCAGGTACGGGACGTTGCCGATCCAGTCGCTGGGGTTGCGGGTGGCCCAGACGTGCACGCCGGTGCCCAGCTCGCTGGTGCTCTGTACGCCCATGCCGGGGCTGCCGAACACCATCAGGTCGGTGACCCCGGAGACGTCGGAGGGCGAGGCGGCCGCGCGCGGGATCTCGGGGGCGGCGTTGCCGCAGACCACGGAGCCGTACGAGTGGCAGAGCAGGGCCGGGGGCGCGTCCGGCCGGGTGGTCTCCTTGAGCCCGGCGAGCAGCCGCTGCAGCCGGGGCGCGCCGACGTCGGCGAGCCGGGAGGTGACGGCGTCCGGGCCGAGGCCGGAGGGGGTGACGTAGCCGGTCCAGGCGATCACCGCGGTGCGGGTGTTCGGCGCCTGCTTCTGCTCTTCGGTGTACAGCGCGCGGGCCATGCCGGCGGGGGAGCGCAGCGGTTCGACGGTCTGGTCGAAGTGGCCGAGGTCGGCGTCCGAGCCGGGCACCAGGACGGAGATCCGCTCGGCGTCGGCGAGGTCGCCCCACACCTCGGAGACCAGGCCGCGGCCGCGCGGGTCGAAGGCGAGGACCTGGCGGTCGGGGGAGAGCAGGTGCTCGACGTCGTTGGCGCGGGAGACGGCCAGCTGGCGGGTGTCGGAGTCGAGCTTCGGGTCGGCGGCGCGGGCCCGGGCGTGGTCGCGCTCGGCGGTCAGCGCGATCTTGTTGGCGCGGTAGCGCAGGCCCAGCGGGGCGCCGTCGAAGTTGCCGACGACCAGCGGGTAGTCCTGGATCAGCCGGTCCAGCTCGGTGGGGGCGAGCGAGGCGAAGAACTCGGCGGCGGCGGCCGGGCTGGTGGTGGCCGGGTCGGGCAGGGTGCGGCCGAAGGTGTGGTCCTGGACCCAGGCGGCGCTGCCGGCCGGGGGCGTGGAGATCGCCAGCTGCTCGGTGGAGGCGGCCGCCTGGGCCGCCGCGGCGCCGGCGTCGGCGAGCACGGCACAACCCGCGAACGCCCCGATCAGTACCCGCTTCCAGCGTCGACGGTTGCGCACCGCACCAACTCCCTTGGGGCCCGTCACCGTTTCTCGGGCGGTGCCCGGAGGGTGCGACAAGACTGCTTGCTTCCCTGCGCAAGCCTAGGGTGCCCGGGGAGGTGACGCGCCCGCCCAAACTGTGGGATGGATCACATGAACCGGCGGTGTCGTTTCGGCGTCAGGGCGTGTCGTGCGCGTCGAACTCGCGCAGCATGCGCTTGGGTGCCGTCCGGCGCCAGGCCTCCACGACCAGGTCGCGCAGTTCCTCCGGGTCGACGCGGTCCAGCCGGACGCTCACCCAGCCGTGTCGTCCGACGTACGGGGCGCTGGAGAACACCTCGGGCTCGGCGGCCAGCAGTTCGGCCTGGTCCGCGGGGGAGGCCTTGACGGTGACCGCCAGGCCCCCGGGGGCGCCCATCGCGAAGATCCGGCCGCGCACCCGCAGGGTCTCGATGTCCCAGGTCGGTTCCTGCGCGGCCTCCGGCAGGGCGAGCGCCATCGCGCGGAACTCCTCGAACGTCACCATGGCGGCAGGTTAGAGCACGGCGCCGACAACGCGCCCCCGGTGCGCGCGAGGCGTACCGGGGGCGGGCGGGCCGGTCTGGCCGATGTGGCCGATGCGGCCGGTCAGCCCAGCGAGGCCCAGGCGTCGCAGGAGCGGTCGCCGGAGACTAGTCGGTCGGGGTGGCCGCTGCCGTCGGCGATCGAGATCCGGCGGTAGCTCTGGCCGCAGAACGCCCAGTACTCGCTCTGGCCGCCGACCCGTTGGCAGTCCGGGACGGGCAGGAAGCAGTCCACCCGGCTCAGGCCGTTCAGCGAGCCCCACTGGGAGATCTCACGGTCGGTGCGCTCGCGGACGTCGGTGTGCGCGGAGCCGTCGGCGATCGAGCAGAGCCGGTACTGCTGGCGGCCGCTGGTGGTGTGGAACACCCAGTACCAGCTCTTCCCGCCGACCCGCTGCTGGTCGGGCACCGGCAGCCAGCAGTCCACCTGGCCGACGCCGCTGAGCGAGCCCCAGGCGGTGAGGTCGCGGTCCGCGCGCTCCAGCGCGGTGGTGTAGCTGCCGCCGCCGCAGGTGATCGAGACGGCCCGGTACTGCTGGCGGCCGCTGGTGCTGTGGAACACCCAGTACCAGCTCTTCCCGCCCGGGTTCTGCAGGTCCGGCATCGGCAGGATGCAGTCGACCCGGCCGACGCCCTGCAGACAGGACCAGGTGTTCAGCCAGGTGTCGTCCTCGACCTTGCGGTCGGTGTGCGCGGAGCCGTCGGCCACCGAGATCAGCCGGCACCGGTCGCCGTGGAACGCCCAGTACTGGCTCTGACCGCCCCGGCGCTGCTGGTCCGGGACGGGGAGGAACTCGTCGCACGGGTACGCCTTCACCGGCTGCGGCTTGGGCTGCTGGCCGCCGCCCGGCTGCTGGGTCTGCCCGGTCTGCCCGCCCTGGCCGGTGGTCTGCCCGCCGCCCTGGGGGGTGAGCCGGCCGTCGCAGAGCGCCTTCAACACGCTGATGGACGGCATGAAGGCGTACACCGAGCCGGTGGTCTGCACGAACTGCTGGAAGCTCACCGGGGTGTGCCTGATCGTGCCGTCCTGGTCCCGGCTCTCGAAGTCGACGTCGGGGGCCTCCTGGGTGACCGGGTCCTTGCCGGGGACGGGCCGCGGCCCCGCGTGCCCGGGCGGGGTGGTGTCCGTCTGACGGTTGGGCGGGAAGTTCGGCTGGTCCATCCAGTCGGCCTGGATGAACTCGAACTGCCGCTGGATGTCGGCCTGGTAGCAGATGAACAGCAGGCCGCGCGGGTCGTCGGGGCCGCCCGGGCCCTCGGACGCCGGGTCGAACGGGGCCCCGTACGGCGTGCCGCGGCGCATGATCCGCCGGCCGTCGAGGTCCTTGGCGGCGAACGGCTCCTTGTCCGGGCTCTCCTGCAGGGCGGCGCGCGGGCTGGTCTTGCGCAGGTGTGACCAGAGCGGGGTGACCAGGCCCTCCAGATCGTCCCGGAAGTCGAAGTCGTTGTCCGAGGCCGCGCTCGGGTTGTTCGGGACGTCCCGGTCCTGGTGCTTGCAGACCGGGGCGCCGGAGCGCCAGCGGCCGACCATCCGGGCGGCCAGCCACTCGGTGGTGGCGCTGTCCGGGACGGCCTTGGCCTGCTTGAGCTCCCGCAGCTTGATCGAGACCTGCGACCACCAGCCGGGGACGTCCTGGGCGAGCCGGCGGATCACCTGGAAGGAGCCGTTGCGCGACCAGACCGGGTACTGGTCCTTCGGGAAGCTGAACGGGTCGTTGTCCTCGCCGCAGACGAACTCGCCGGGCGGGATGAGCCGGGTGCCGGGGTGGCCGTCCAGCTCCTCCGGCCTGGCCGGGGCGGGCCGGTCGAAGTCCCTGATGCCGGGCTCGCTGATGCCGTCCTTGAAGCCGAAGTGCTCCTTGCCGCGGCGGCTGCCCAGCAGGGTCTGGGCGTTCTGCTGGTAGACGATCAGGACGCGCTGCTCGGCGGCCGCGATGCGCTGGGCCTCGATGGCCGCCTGGAGGTCCTTCTCGCTGTCCGCCGAGAGCTTCAGCACGGCGTGGATCGGCTGGTTCTTGCCGTTGCCGAAGAGCCAGTTCTCCGGGGAGTTGTCGCCGGTGTCACCGAGCGCGCCGGCCCGCTTGGCCGAGCCCTCCTTGAACGCCTCCAGGCCGCTGCCGATCGGCGGGGGCGTCACGAACGGGTCGGTGGTGGAGAGCGCGCGCAGGCCCTCGTAGGTGAAGCTGACGCCCAGCCAGGTGGCCTTGAGCGTCTTCGGGTCGTCGCCGCCCGAGGACTTGCGGGCCTCGCTGAACGCCTCGTTGAAGGTGGCGACCTCGCGGGTGGTGGCGATCTGCGGGACCAGTTGGCGCAGCCATTCGCGGGCCCGGCCCGCATCCTCGAACTTGAGGAACAGGACGCTGACGTTGTCCTTCTTGAAGCCGGCGAGGATGTCGCCCTGGATCTCGTCACTCTCGCGCAGTCTCAGATCCGGTGCCATGGGTGGGTTCCTTTCTGGGTGGGGGGTGGTCAGGCCGAGGAGCTGAGCTGGATCCATCTCGCGACGCTGGGTACGCCCTGGTCGTTGAGCAGGAAGAGCATGTACCAGCCGGGCGGCGCGGCCTTGGCGTCCGGCGGGGCCTGGAGCTGGAGCCGGTTGCCGGCCCGGCTGGTGATCCGCAGGTCGAGGTGGCGCTGACTGGTGTTGACCGAGTGGGTGGAGGTGGTCGGCGACAGCAGGACGGCCTTGACGGCCTGGCCCGGGGTGGTGCTGGTGACCGTGAAGGTCTTGTCGTAGCCGACCGGCGAGGTGGGCGGGTTGTCCAGCGCGGGCCGGTCGCCCTGGTGCAGGTAGGCGGGCTCGTAGATCTCGATGGTGCCGTTCATGGTGACCGGGCCCGTGGTGCCGGGGACTCCGCTCACCGTGCCGTTGACGTCCGTGTTGTTGGCCAGCTGCTGGAGTTCGTCGCCGGTCACCATGACGCGTCCGTCCGGCAGGACCACCGCGTTGGAGTGGTAGCCGCGCGGGAGCCGCTGGACCGGGCCGAGCTTCCAGTTGCCCTGGTCGTCGCGCAGTTCGACCTGGCGGTACTTGAGGTCGGCGTTGGGGTTGTACGGGCCGTTGCCGTAGTCGCGGATGTCGTACGCGCCGTTGACGGTCATCAGCCGGCCGTTGGGCAGCAGGAGGGTGTCGTCCTGGGTGCGGCCGAAGGCGCGGGACTTCTCGGCGGTCCAACTGCCGTTGGAGAAGCGCAGGGTGCTCGGGTTGTCGCGGTCGCCGCCGAGGACCAGGGTGGAGTCCGGGCCGTTGACGCCGCCGGGCAGCATCACGGCGGAGCCGTAGTTGCGCTTGCGGCCGTCCGGGCGGGCCGTCAGGTCGCTGCGGGACTCGGCGACCGGGTCGAACTTCCACTGCTCGTTGGGCTGGCGGCCGAAGCCGTAGACGTTGCCGTCGTTGAGCGAGAACAGGTGCGGGTAGTCGGTGGTGAACGGGCCGTCCGCCTTGAACCGGTCCACCGGGGTGTTCCTCGGGGTGTCGTTCTTGCCCTGGGGGACGGGCGAGCCCTTGGCGGGGAAGCGCTCGACCACCGGGGTCGGGGTGCCGTAACCGAGTTCGGACTGGCCGGACATGATCAGCTGCCGGCCGTCGGCGCCGGTCACCACCGAGGGGTACCAGCGGCCGACCGACATGTCGGGGTTGCGGGTCCAGGTCTCGGTCCACGGGTCGAAGATCAGCGAGAGCTTGGCGCCGGTGCCGCCGTTGCCGCCCAGGTTGCCGCCGAAGACGCCGAGCATGCCGTTGGGCAGGAAGGAGTGGCCGGAGCAGAAGAACGGTACCGGGCGGGGCTCGTTGAGGCCGTCCGGCATGTCGGCGACCGGCGGGGTGACCTGCTTGAAGGCGTCCTTGCCGGTGCCCTTGGCCGGGTCCCAGAGGAAGGCCCGGCCGGCGTTCTCCTTGCCGGTGGTCTGGGTGGGGGCGGGCTCCTTCTCCGGGTTGGTCTCGATCCGCTCGAAGGAGAACAGCAGCACCTTGCCGGTGGGCAGCAGCGCGACGTGGTCGCCGAAGTCGGGGGAGGGGAAGTACTCCTTGAACGACCCGAAGACCTTCGGGTCGAAGGCGGCGTTGGTGCTGGACTGGGAGGCCGTCAGCGCGTTGTACCGGTTGGTGCGGGTGGTCTGCGGGTAGTCGCCGATGCCGCGGATGGCGGCGCGGGCCCGGGCGTGCTCCTCGGCGTGCTCGGCGCCGAGCGCGGCGACCTCGTCGTCCCGCATCTCGGCCATCACCCGGGGGGAGGCGACGTGCGGGACGAGGTCGTTCTGCCCGGGGGTGACCGGCCCGCCGTGGGCGGCGACCGGCCCGACGGCGCCGAGCAGGGTGCCGGTGGTGACCGCGCAGACCACGGCGGTGGCCGACAGCCGGCGGCGGGCCCGGGGCCGGGGCTGTGGGCATGCTGGGGACGGGGACATGGAACTCCTCGGAGAAGGGGTGTGCGGGGAGGAGCGGCGAATGCGGACGGACGGGCCGTGGGCGGGCGCGGTCCAGCGATGGTCGCCGACCGTCACAGGACATCACAGTGCGTATCGGTTCGCATGCGGATGCATCCGGGTGTGGACCACCCGCGCCGAACCGTCGGCGGAACGGCCGAAGGGGCGCGGACCGGTCGGTCCGCACCCCTTTCGTGCCTCACCCTCCGGTGCAGGTCACACCATGCCCAGCGCGTACGCGGCGAACAGCGCCGCGCCCGCCGCGGCCAGCGCCTTCCCGGCCCGGGAGAAGGCCGTCCAGGGCCCGTCGAACCGCCGGGTGAACCACCCGATCGCCACCAGCACGGCTCCGAACAGCGGAAGCAGCGCCACCCGGGCGGCCACCCAGCCGACCGAGTCCGGCGCGGTGGTCAGCCCCGGCAGGGCGCCCAGGCCGGCCGCGCCGGGCACCGCCACCGCGAGCATCGCGCTCTGGTGCCAGCAGAAGATCGTCATCGCCGAGAGGTTGACCACCACCACCGGCAGCCACAGCAGCGGACGGCGGGTCAGCAGGCGGCCCAGCCGCTCCCGCAGCAGCACCGCGGCGCCGCACTGCGTCGCCGCCAGGGCCAGCACCAGCAGGGACGGCGGGTGCGAGTTGGTCCGCTCGACCCCGGGCACCCCGACCATGCTGGCCGGGTAGTGGAACACCACCAGCAGGGTGGCGAACAGCGCGCCGCCGCCGAGCAGCAGCACCCGGGCGGTCGGGCGGCCGAGTCGGCCCTGCGCCCACAGCACGCCCAGCTGGTAGCCGAACAGCCAGCCCGGCAGGATGTTCAGCAGCCCGACCCAGGACGGCATCGCCTCCGCCCACGGCCCGTACCGCAGCAGGTCGACCGTGGCGACGGCGGCCACCAGGGCGCCCGCCGACCAGCCGCCCAGCCGGCGCCCGGCCGCCACGCAGAGCGGGGTGAGCGCGGTCAGCCCCAGGTAGACCGCGATGTACCAGAGCGGCTGCACCACCAGCGTCGCGCCGGTCCGCACGGTGTCCGAGGGGACGCCGAGCGCGGGCAGCAGTGCGATCAGCAGCGCCCAGACGGCCGTCACCCCCAGCACCGGGCGCAGCAGCCGCACCGTCCGGCCGCGCATCCACCCCGGGTACGTCACGCCCTTGGCCCGGGCGCGTTCCAGCGACTGGACCGAGGAGTGGCCGCCGACCAGGAAGAACACCCCGAGCATCTGCAGCACCCAGCTGATCGGGGCGAGGCCGCCGAGCGCGGAGAGCGGGCTGGCGTTGTGCAGGGCGCCGTCGGCGGAGAGCGTGAAGCCGCCGAGCAGCCAGTGCCCGACCGGTACGGCGAGCAGGGCGAGGGCGCGCAGCCCGTCCAGGGCGCGGTCGCGGGTCTCGGGGGTGCGCGCGTCGACCTGGCGGGCGGCGCTGCGCAGGGCGGTGAGCGGGTGGGCCATGGTGGTGCTCCTTTCGGTGGCGGGCGGCTAGCGGTCAGCGGCCGAGCGCGACGGCGGCGAAGGCGGCGAGGGAGGCGGTGCCGGGGGCGAAGTAGCCGGCGTGGCCCGCGGATCCGGTGGCGGGCAGCGGGCGGGCGCCGAAGCCGGGGGCGGTCGGGTCGGCGCCGTGGCCCAGGCCGAGCACCGAGACGTAGGGGACCCGGCCGATCCAGTCGGAGTCGTTGCGGGCGGTGGCCCAGAGCGGGACGCGCGGGTCGAGGTCGGCGGCCGAGCCGACGCCCATCCCCGGCGAGCCGAGGACGACCACGCCGGAGGCCTGGTCGGGGCCGGAGCGGGCCAGGCCGCAGACCACCGAGCCGTAGCTGTGGCAGAACACCGTGGCCGGGGCCTGCGGGCGGGTGCTGACGGCGAGTCCGTCGAGCAGCCGGGTGAGCCGCTCGGCCCCGGCTCGGGCCAGGTCCTCGGTGGCGGCGTCCAGGCCGATCCCGAGCGGGGTGGTGTAGCCGGTCCAGGCGATCACGGCGGTCTGCCGGTCGGTGGCCTGGTAGAGCGAGCGGGCCATGCCGGCGGGGGTGCCGTACGGGCTGGAGGCGCGGTCGAAGTTGTGCAGGTCGATGTCGGAGCCGGGGACGACGACGGCGGTGCGGCGAGCGGTGGCGAGGTCGCCGAACACCTCGGCGATCTGGCCGCGGCCGCGCGGGTCGAAGGCGAGGATCTGGCGGCCACCGTCCAGCAGGGTGCGGTAGCGCTCGGCACGGTCGCGGGCGGCCTCGTGGTCCTGCGGGGTGAGCGCCGGGTCGGTGGCCCGGGCGAGTTCGCGGCCGCGTTCGGCGGTGAGGGCCAGGGTGTTGGCCCGGTACCGGAGCCGGACCGGGACGCCGTCCAGGTTGCCGACCACCAGCGGGTGCCGGACGGCCAGCGCGTCCTGCTGAGCGGGCGTCAGCCGGGCGAAGAAGGCCGCGACCTCGGCCGGGGTGGTGGTGACCGGGTCGGGCGGGTGGACGCCGAGCGCGGTGTCGGCCACCCAGGCGGCGCTGCCCGGCGGCGGGCCGGTGACGGCCTGCTGGGCGTCCGCGGAGAAGCCGCCGAGGCCGAGCACCGCGGCGAGGACCACCCCACTGGCCGCGATCGCTCTCCTGACCCGAAACTTCCCCATGTCCGGCCCCTCCCTTGTCCGTTCGACTTCGACGGAGAGGAAGGTAGAAATGCGACGGCCCCGCGGACGTCACACCGCGGGGCCAACTCCCGGGTGCTACCGGGGTATTACTGGGGGTGTAGCACGGGGTACTGCAGGGGGTGCGGCGCGGAGGCTGGCGCGGCGAGCGACGCGGAATGCGGCGCGGAGCACGGCGCCGGGGCGGGCCGCGGGCCTCACTGGCCCGGGGTCACCAGGCCCGACTCGTAGGCGAGGACGACGGCCTGGGCCCGGTCGCGCAGGTCGAGCTTGGCGAGGATGCGCCCGATGTGGGTCTTGACGGTCTGTTCGGCCAGCACCAGCCGGGCGGCGATCTCCTGGTTGGACAGGCCGCGGGCGATCAGCTCCAGTACCTCGGTCTCGCGCGGGGTCAGGCCGTTGAGCCGCAGCTTCGGGTCGCGCCGCCGGGCCGGCCGGTTGCGGGCGAAGTCCTCGATCAGCCGGCGGGTCACCGAGGGGGCGAGCAGCGCCTCGCCGGCCGCGACCACCCGGACCGCGGATATCAGGTCGGCGGGCGGGGCGTCCTTGAGCAGGAAGCCGCTGGCCCCGGCGCGCAGCGCCTCGTACACGTAGTCGTCCACGTCGAAGGTGGTCAGCATCATCACCTTGGGTCGGTGCGCGCCGGGCACGGCCGGGTCGAGCAGCCGGCGGGCCGCCTCCAGGCCGTCCATGACGGGCATGCGGACGTCCATCAGCACCAGGTCCGGGTGGGTGCGGCCGCTCACCTCCAGGGCCTGCGCGCCGTCCGCCGCGTCCCCCACCACGTCGATGTCGCTCTGGGCGTTGAGCAGGGCGGCGAAGCCGGCCCGCACCATGGCCTGGTCGTCGACGATGATCACGCGGATGGTCATGCGGGTTTCTCCCGGGGGGTTTCGAGGGGCAGGACGGCGGCCACCTTGTAGCCGCCGTCGGGCATCGGGCCGGTCTCCAGCCTGCCACCGACCAGCCGGGCGCGTTCCCGCATTCCGATCAGTCCCTGCCCGGTGCCCTCCATGGAGGCCTCCAACGACTCGGTGTGCTTCGGCGGCGGCGTGTTCACCACGGTCAGCAGCAGGGTGGGGCCCTCGTCGACCAGGCAGACCCGGACCTTCGAACCGGGCGCGTGGCGCACCACGTTGGCCAGCGCCTCCTGCACGATCCGGTAGGCGGAGAGGCCGACCGCCTGCGGCACCGCCTCGGCCAGCCTCGGATCCACGGTCAGCTCGGCCGGGACCCCGGCCCGTCCCACCGTCTCGATCAGCTGGGGCAGTTGCGCGATCCCGGGCTGCGGCACCTTCTCGGCGGCGGACTCCTCGCTGCGCAGCACGCCCAGCAGCCGGCGCATCTCGGCCAGCGACTCGCGCGCGGTGCCGGCGATGGCGGTGAACTCCTCGCTGGCCTCGGCCGGTACGCCGGTGATCCGGTACGGCGCGCTGGCCGCCTGAACGGCGATCACCGACATGTGGTGGGCCACCACGTCGTGCAGCTCCCGCGCGATCCGGGCACGCTCCTCCAGCAGGGTGCGCCGCTCGCGTTCGGCCTCGCTGATGTGCTCCTGTTCGGCGAGCAGCCGGCGGGCCTCGGTGCGGTCCTGGACGGCCCAGCCCAGCAGCAGGGCGGCGCCGCCGAGGGCGACCAGCAGCATGGTGGTGCCGTCGTCGGCGTGCGGGAAGCCGAGCGTGGTGGCGAGGAGGGTGAGCAGGATCGTGGCGATCCAGACCGAGATCAGGGTGGCCCGGCTCTCCCGCAGCGCGAGCGCGATCAGCAGGAAGACGTACGCCAGGATCATCGGCGCCGTCCACGGCCAGGTGCCGCCGTGCTGGTCGTACCGGGCGGTGATGGAGGCCGTGGTGACCAGGGTGGCCGCGCTGATCCACCAGGCGGCCAGCGGCCGGGTGATGGCGAGCAGCAGCGGCGCGGTCTGGGCGATGGTGAGCGCACCGGCGATCGGCAGGGCGACGTTGTAGTAGCCGACCAGGGCGGCGATCCCGGTGGGGATCAGCGACGCCTGCATGATCAGCGCCACGACGTACGGCAGCCGCCGCAGCCAGGCGCGGGGGGAGTCCCCGAGCAGCGGGGCGTGCCCGCCGGTCGGGGTGGTGAGGTGGAGCCGGAGCGAGCGGAGCAGCCGGACGGTCTGCGCGCGGACTTCGGCCTTGCTGATCGTGTTCATCGCGGGCCAGCCTAGGAGGGTGGTGTCCGCCCGTCGTCGCACTGGGGTCGAACATCGGGGGTGCTACCGGGGTAGGGGGTGATACCCGGGTAGTACTGCGGGCGGCACTGGTCCGGACCCTCCTGGGGTCCTGCCCGGGGCCCGGTTCCGGACCTACTGCGGCCCCTGCTGCGGGCCGGTGCGCCAGTGGCCGGCCAGGGCCGGGCCGAGCTGGTCGAAGTGGCGCTCGATGACGGCGACCATGCCCTCGGGCCCGGCGGGCTCCTGCTCGGGGGTCCAGGACAGGTGGGCGGCGCGCAGCACGCTGCCGAAGACGGCGGCGAGCACGGTGGGGCGCAGGTCCCTGGCCGGGTCGAGGCCCTCGCGCTCGGCGAGCACCTGGACGACCACCCGCTCCTGCTCGGTGACCCGGCGCAGGTGGGTGGCGAGCAGGGTGGGGGTCTCCTCGATCATCCGCATCAGTTCGAGGGCGGTGGTGATCGAGCCGGGGCCGGAGCGGTGCTCGGCGCCGAGTTCGAGCCAGGACTGGACGATCGCGGCGCGCAGCGCCTGGAGCGGGGACTCGTGGGCCGGGCGGCGGCGCAGGCACGCGATGAAGTGGTCCTCGGCCTCGGCCATCACGGCGAGCGCGACCTCGTCCTTGTTGGCGAAGTAGCGGAAGAAGGTGCGCTGGGAGACCTCGACGGCGGAGGCGATCTCGTCGACGGTGGTGCGGGCGAAGCCCTGGCGGAGGAAGAGCACGTGGGCGGCCTGGACGAGGGCGTCCCGGGTCTGCTGCTTCTTGCGCTCGCGCAGCCCGGGCAGCCGTTCGGCGGGGACCGGGGCGGCGGTGGGGGTGGGGGTGCGAGCGGCCATGGTGGGGCCTTCCGGGCGCGTGCGGGCGGGGTGGGACCACAACCTTAGCGTTCTGACAAATGTCAGCCAGAGCCAGAAGTCAGTGTTTGCCGAATGTCAGACGCTGACATAATCTGCCGGAAGTGGCGCTCGCCGGCCGGGCACTCGTGGGGACGGGTGGGCCGCGGCGCCACTCCCACGTTTCGTTCTCTGTCACGCCCCCGGAGGGCCCCAGATGAGCCAGTCCGTCGTCAAGAACGCCAAGGCGGACGTCCCGCCGCAGCGCACGCCACCGGGCGGGGGAGGGCTCAAGGGGCACCCCTGGCTGACCCTGCTGACCGTCGCGGTCGGCGTCATGATGGTCGCCCTGGACGGCACGATCGTCGCCATCGCCAACCCGGTCATCCAGGCGGACCTGAAGGCGGCGCCCTCCGAGATCCAGTGGGTGACCAGCGGCTACCTGCTGGCCCTGGCGGTCTTCCTGATCACGGCCGGCAAGATCGGCGACCGGTTCGGGCACAAGAACACCTTCCTGGTCGGCGCCGTCGGCTTCGCCGCCACCTCGGCCGCGATCGGCTTCGCCGGCAACATCCAGACCGTGATCGCCTTCCGGGTGCTCCAGGGCCTGTTCGGCGCGCTGCTCCAGCCGGCCGCGCTCGGCCTGCTGCGCGGCGCCTTCCCGGCCGAGAAGCTCAACATGGCGATCGGCATCTGGGGCGGCGTGATCGGCGCGTCCACCGCGGCCGGCCCGATCGTCGGCGGCCTGCTGGTCGAGCACGTCAACTGGGAGTCGGTCTTCTTCATCAACATCCCGGTCGGCCTGATCGCGCTCGGCCTGGGCCTGTGGATCCTCAAGGACGTCCGGGCCGAGAAGGCCGCCAAGTCCTTCGACGTGCCCGGCATCGTGCTGCTCTCGGTGGCGATGTTCGCGCTGGTCTTCGGCATCATCAAGGCCCCCGAGTGGGGCTGGGGCGACGCCCGCACGCTGCTGTTCCTGGGCGGCGCGGTGGTCCTGATGGTGCTCTTCGCGTTCTGGCAGGCCCGGGCGAAGGAGCCGCTGATCCCGCTCAGCCTGTTCCGTTCGGTGCCGCTGTCGGCGGGCACCCTGCTGATGGTGCTGATGGCCTTCGCGTTCTTCGGCGCGATCTTCTTCGTGACCTTCTACCTGCAGAACGTGCACGGGATGTCGCCGGTTTCGGCCGGCGTCCACCTGCTGCCGATGACCGGCATGATGATCGTCGGCTCGCCGGTGGCGGGCATCGCGATCGGCAAGCTCGGCCCGCGGATCCCGATCGTGGCCGGCATGCTGATCACCACCGCCGCGATGTTCGGCATGTCCACCCTGGACGCGGGCTCCGGCACCGGCGTGATGTCGCTCTGGTTCATCCTGATGGGCCTGGGCATCAGCCCGGTCATGGTCGGCGCCACCGAGGTGATCGTCGGCAACGCCCCGCTGGAGCTGTCCGGGGTGGCCGGCGGCCTGCAGCAGGCCGCGATGCAGGTCGGCGGCAGCCTCGGCACCGCGGTGCTCGGCGCGCTGATGGCCGCCAAGGTCACCGACGTGCTGCCCGGCAACTGGGCCAAGGCCGGCCTGCCGCCGGTCCAGGGCGCGGACGCGGAGGGCCTCAAGCAGGCCGCGCAGCTCGGCATCGCCCCGCCGGCCCCGGCCGGCACCCCGCAGCAGGCGGTGGACGCGATGGCCGGTGCCGTGCACGACTCCTTCGTCAGCGGCATGTCGCTCGCCTTCGCGGTCGCCGCCGTGGTGGCCTTCGCCGCCGCCGTGCTCGGCCTGCTCACCCGCCGCGGCGCCGTCGAAGCGGGCCCGGCCGTCCACATCTGATCCCCGCCCACACCAGCGGCCCCGGACTCGGCGGAGTCCGGGGCCGCTGTGCGTCCTCATCCGCTGCCCGGGGTCAGACCCGAGCCAGGGCGACCAGCGGAATCGTCCGGCCGGCCCCGGCGCGGTAGTCGGCGAACAGCGGCGCGGTGGCGATCTGACGGGCCCACAGCGCCTCGTGGTCTTCCGGCGCGACCGGGGCGGCCAGCGCGGGGTAGCGGTCGGCGCCGACCTCGACGGTGACCTCGGGGTGGGCCAGCAGGTTGCGGTACCAGAGCGGGTCCTTCGGGCTGCCGCCGTTGCTGGCGAAGACCACCAGCCGCTCGCCGTCCGGCAGGTAGACCAGCGGCGTGGTGCGCGGCTCGCCGCTGCGGGCGCCGCGGACGGTGAGCAGCAGCACCGGCCGGCCGGTGAGCTCGCCGCCGACGACACCGCCGGTCGCCCGGAACTCGGCGATCACCTCTCGGTTGAACTCGGTTCCGCCGTCGGTGGGTTCGGGGTGCTCTCGACCGGGGTTCCCGGGTGCGATCTCGTTCGTCATGGGGACGAGACTAGGGCTTGACACCGCTGTGCGGGCCGAGGCACAGGGGCGGGAACGCCGAAGGGCCGGGCCTCCGTGCGGAGGCCCGGCCCTTCAGGGTCCAGCGGGTGATCAGGCGTCGCCGCCGGCGGCACCCGGGTCGGCCGCGGTCACGTCGAGCAGCTGGTAGCGGTCGATCGCGTCCTTCAGCGCGCTGCGGTCGACCTTGCCCTGCTTGGCGAGCTCGGTGAGCACCCCCAGGACGACCGACTGCGCGTCGATGTGGAAGAAGCGACGGGCCGCACCGCGGGTGTCGGCGAAGCCGAAGCCGTCGGCGCCCAGCGACTGGTACTGGCCCGGCACCCAGCGGGCGATCTGGTCCGGCACCGCGCGCATCCAGTCGGACACGGCGACGACCGGGCCCTCGGCGCCCTGGAGCTTCTGGGTGACGTACGGCACGCGCTGCTGCTCCTCGGGGTGCAGCAGGTTGAACTCCTCGGCCTCCACCGCGTCGCGGCGCAGCTCGTTCCAGGAGGTCGCGGACCAGACGTCGGCCTTGACGTTCCACTCCTCGGCGAGGATGCGCTGGGCCTCCAGGGCCCACGGCACGGCCACGCCGGAGGCGAGGATCTGGGCCGGGATCTGGCCGGCGGTGCCCGGCGCGTACCGGTGCAGACCCTTGAGGATGCCCTCGACGTCGACGTTCTCGGGCTCGGCCGGCATCTTGATCGGCTCGTTGTAGACGGTCATGTAGTAGAACACGTCTTCACCGTGCGGGTACTGCTCGCTGGAGCCGTACATCCGCCGCAGACCGTCCTGGACGATGTGCGCGATCTCGAAGCCGTACGCCGGGTCGTACGCGACGACGCCGGGGTTGGTCGAGGCCAGCAGGTGCGAGTGGCCGTCGGCGTGCTGCAGGCCCTCACCGGTCAGCGTGGTGCGGCCGGCGGTGGCGCCGATCACGAAGCCGCGGGCCAGCTGGTCGGCCATCTGCCAGAACTGGTCGCCGGTGCGCTGGAACCCGAACATCGAGTAGAAGACGTACACCGGGATCAGCGGCTCGCCGTGGGTGGCGTAGGACGAGCCGGCGGCGATCAGCGAGGCGGTGCAGCCGGCCTCGGAGATGCCGTCGTGCAGCATCTGCCCGGTCGGCGACTCCTTGTAGGCCAGCAGCAGATCGCGGTCGACCGACTCGTAGGTCTGGCCGAGCGGGTTGTAGATCTTCGCCGACGGGAACAGCGAGTCCATGCCGAAGGTGCGGTACTCGTCGGGCGCGATCGGCACGAAGCGGTTGCCGATGCCCTTGTCCCGCATGAGGTCCTTGAGCACCCGGACGAACGCCATGGTGGTGGCGATGGTCTGGTTGCCGGACCCCTTCTTGACCGCCTTGTACGCGTCGTCGCCGGGCAGTTCCAGCTGGCGCGGGCGCACCTTGCGGGTCGGCACGTAGCCGCCCAGCTCGCTGCGGCGGTCGTGCATGTACTGGATCTCTTCGGAGTCGCGGCCCGGGTGGTAGTAGGGCGGGTAGCCCTCGTCGAGCTGCTTGTCCGTGATCGGCAGGTGCAGCCGGTCGCGGAAGCGCTTCAGGTCCTCGACCGTCAGCTTCTTCATCTGGTGGGTGGCGTTGCGGCCCTCGAAGTTGGGGCCGAGCGTCCAGCCCTTGACCGTCTGGGCCAGGATGACCGTCGGCTGGCCCTGGTGCTCGCGGGCCGCCTTGAACGCCGCGTAGATCTTCTTGTGGTCGTGACCGCCGCGACCCAGGTGCTGGATCTGCTGGTCGGTCATGCTCTCGACCATCTTGCGCAGGCGCAGGTCGCTGCCGAAGAAGTGCTCGCGGATGTACTGGCCGGTCTCGGTGGCGTAGGTCTGGAACTGGCCGTCCACCGTGGTGTTCAGCTTGTTGACCAGGACGCCGTCGCGGTCCTGCGCGAGCAGCGGGTCCCAGCTGCGGTCCCAGACCAGCTTGATCACGTTCCAGCCGGCGCCCCGGAACTGGGACTCCAGCTCCTGGATGATCTTGCCGTTGCCGCGGACCGGGCCGTCCAGGCGCTGCAGGTTGCAGTTGACCACGAAGGTCAGGTTGTCCAGGCCCTCACGGGCGGCCAGCGACAGCTGGCCCAGCGACTCCGGCTCGTCCATCTCGCCGTCGCCGAGGAAGGCGTAGACGTGCGAGTCGGAGGTGTCCTTGATCCCGCGGTGCTCCAGATAGCGGTTCATCCGGGCCTGGTAGATCGCGCCGAGCGGGCCGAGGCCCATCGAGACGGTCGGGAACTCCCAGAAGTCCGGCATCAGCCGCGGGTGCGGGTAGCTGGACAGGCCGTACGGGGCCTTCGACTTCTCCTGGCGGAACGCGTCGAGCTGCCGCTCGGACAGTCGGTCCAGCAGGAACGCGCGCGCGTAGATGCCGGGGGAGGCATGGCCCTGGAAGAAGATCTGGTCGCCGGACTCGCCCTCGGCATCCTTGCCGCGGAAGAAGTAGTTGAAGCCGACGTCGTACAGCGACGCGGAGGAGGCGAAGGTGGCGATGTGGCCGCCCACGCCGATGCCCGGGCGCTGCGCCCGGGAAACCATGACGGCCGCGTTCCAGCGGGTCGCGTTGAGGATCTTCCGCTCGATCTCCTCGTTGCCGGGGAAGAACGGCTCGTCCTTGGTCGCGATGGTGTTGACGTAGTCCGTGCTGCGCATCTCGGGCACGGCGACACGCTTCTCGCGGGCGCGCTCGATCAGGCGGAGCATCAGGTAGCGGGCACGCTCGCGCCCCCGCTCGTCGATGGCCGCGTCAAGCGACTCCAGCCATTCCGCGGTCTCCTCGGGATCGAAGTCCGGGACCTGACTCGGAAGGCCGCCAATGATGATCGGGTTGCGATCGGATCCGGAAGCCACGCTGTTCCTTCACTGTCGGTCGAAACTGAGGTGTGTCGCGCCGCCTCCATCGTGCTACCGCGCTCGGAGATCCGTCATCTCTACCGATCGGTAACCGTTCCGCCTGGTGGGCGGGACGGTCTGGTGGTGCGCGGTCCGGGCGTCTTCGCCCGCCCCGCACACCCCCGGGTGTTACGAACAGAGGTGGTCCGACCTGGTTTCCCGTCCGCCCGATGGCGGGCGGCCGGGGTGAGGGCCAACAGGAGACTCTACGCCCGCGTACGCGCGGACCCGAATGCCGTTCGCATCTCGGGCACGCGTACGGCCTGTGGGCCGGGACCACCCGAAGCATCGTTGTCCTACACAGAGAAGGGCAAATCGGTGTGATTCCCGACACGTCCGGACGGCGTGTCCCGGTGCGACACGTCAACCTTTGGGGGGGATCGGGGGTCGGGTACTTGCGCGAACCGCCGCGCCCGTGTGGACTACGGCCACAGCCTCGGCATGGACGCCGAGCCGAATACTGGAGGTTATTCCCGTGAGCGCGACCGCGGACCCCGCGGACAAGTCCAACCCGGCGGCCCGTCTCGGCTTCGAAGAGGGCCAGATCATTCAGGAGCTGGGGTACGACGACGACACTGACCAGGAGCTCCGCGACGGCATCGAGGAGCTCACCGGGACGGATCTCGTCGACGAGGACTACGACGACGTCGCCGACGCCGTCCTGCTGTGGCACCGCGACGACGACGGGGACCTCACCGACTCCCTCGTCGACGCCCTGGAGTACCTGGCCGAGGGTGGTCTGATCTGGCTGCTGACGCCCAAGACCGGGCGCGACGGCCACATCGAGGCGTCCGAGATCGCGGATGCGGCCCGCACCGCGGGCCTCTCCCAGACCAGCTCGATCGCGGTCGCCAAGGACTGGGCGGCCACCCGGCTCGCGACCAAGTCCACGGCCAAGCCGGGCGGCAAGCGCTGAGCGGATTCTGAAGCCCCGGACCGGGCCCCGCCGGAGGATCCTCCGGCGGGGCCCGGTCGTTTCCGGCGTGCGGGGCCCGGTCGTTTCCGGCGTGCGGTGCCGGGTACGGACGCGTTCGCCCAGGGCGAAAGGGATGGAGCGCGGAAGCCCGGGCCTCATCCGTTCGGCGGAACGCGGGTGATCGGATGCGAGGATGGCGCCGGGCCGCGCCGCCGCGCGGCGTGGTCGCGTCAGAAAGGTCCCGTCCATGGCCATCGAGGTCGGCACCGAGGCTCCGGACTTCGAGCTCAACAACCAGCACGGCGAACCGGTCCGCCTCTCCGACTTCCGGGGCGAGCGGAACGTCGTCCTGGTCTTCTACCCGTTCGCCTTCACCGGCGTCTGCACCGGCGAGCTCGGCGCGATCCAGCGGGAGCTGCCGCGGCTGCAGGACGACCGGGTCCAGGTGCTCGGCGTCTCCTGCGACTCGCAGTTCACCCAGCGGGTCTTCGCCGACCGGGAGGGCCTGGAGTTCCCGCTGCTGGCCGACTTCTGGCCGCACGGCGAGGTCGCCCGCGCCTACGGCGTCCTCGACGAGCGGAAGGGCTGCGCCCTGCGCGGCACCTTCGTGATCGACACGGCGGGCGTGGTGCGCTGGAGCGTCGTCAACGACCTCCCGGACGCCCGGGACGCGCAGGAGTACCTGAAGGCCCTCGACGCGCTCTGACGGCCCCGGGAACCGCGCTGCGGGCCCCATCCGGCCGAACTTCGAACAGCCGCGCCGGACCCGTTCGCGCATCCGGACGGGAACCGCGCACTACGCTCGGTCCGTTGGCCGGGTGGCGCAGGAGCCGCTCGCCGGCCGGCGCCTCGAACCGCACCACCGGGGGCACCAGGGCGTGCCTCCCGATTCTTGGAGGACAAGTGGGTGTCAGCCTGAGCAAGGGCGGAAACGTCTCGCTCACCAAGGAGGCCCCGGGTCTTGTGGCCGTGGTCGTCGGCCTGGGCTGGGACGTCCGGACCACCACCGGGACGGACTTCGACCTGGACGCCAGCGCGCTGCTCTGCAACGACCAGGGCAAGGTCGCCGCGGACGGGAACTTCGTGTTCTTCAACAACCTGAAGAGCCCGGACGGCTCCGTCGAGCACACCGGTGACAACCGCACCGGCGAGGGCGAGGGCGACGACGAAGCGATCAAGGTCAACCTGGTCGGCGTCCCGGCGGACGTGCAGAAGATCGTCTTCCCGGTCTCGATCTACGACGCCGAGAACCGCGGGCAGAACTTCGGCCAGGTGCGCAACGCCTTCATCCGCGTGCTGAACCAGGCCGACAACACGGAGCTGGCCCGTTACGACCTCTCCGAGGACGCCTCCACCGAGACCGCGATGGTCTTCGGTGAGCTGTACCGCAACGGCGCCGAGTGGAAGTTCCGGGCCATCGGCCAGGGCTACGCCTCCGGCCTGCGGGGCATCGCCCAGGACTTCGGCGTCAACGTCTGAGTCGTCGGCAGTCGAGGCGTCGGCGCCTGAGTCGGCAGCGGCCGAGTCGTCGGCGGTCGAGTCGTCGGCGTCTGGGCCGTCGGCGCGCAAGCCGTGCACGGGGCGGCCCCGGACCTTCGCGGTCCGGGGCCGCCCCGGCTTCGTGCGCGCTGCGTGCGCTGCGAGGATGTGAGTTCAGGAAGTTCAGCCGGCCAAACGGGGCCGGCCGGGGCCGCGGGGGACTACACCTTGTAGGCGCGCCCCGGGAGAAGGCAAGGGAGGAAGAACAGTCATGGTGGTCACGCTCGCCAAGGGCGGGAACGTCTCGCTCACCAAGGCCGCGCCGAACCTGACGCAGGTCCAGATCGGCCTCGGCTGGTCCGCCCGTTCGACCACGGGCGCACCGTTCGACCTCGACGCGAGCGCCCTGATCTGTGGTGGCGGCCGGGTGCTCGGCGACGAGTACTTCGTCTTCTACAACAACCTCAAGAGCCCCGAGGGCTCGGTCGAGCACACCGGCGACAACCTCACCGGCGGCGACGAGACGGGTGACGACGAGGTCGTCCTGGTCAACCTGGACCTGGTGCCGGCGCAGGCGGACAAGGTGGTCTTCGCGGTGTCGATCTACGACGCCGAGGCGCGGCTGCAGAACTTCGGGCAGGTCCGCAACGCCTACATCCGGGTCGTCAACTCCCTCGACGGCCAGGAGATCGCCCGTTACGACCTCTCCGAGGACGCGTCCAGCGAGACCGCGATGATCTTCGGCGAGCTGTACCGCTACGCCGGTGAGTGGAAGTTCCGCGCGGTGGGCCAGGGGTACGCCTCCGGCCTGCGTGGCATCGCCCTCGATTTCGGCGTAAACGTACAGTAAGGGCGAAAATCAGAACAATCGCACCCAACCAACGATCATGAGAACAGAGGGCAGTGCGGGGGTGACCTGACCGGGCGCGGCCCGGTCAGGGCGTCTCGGGACGAGGCCGCCCCCCGGCACGGCCCGAAACCCGAAAGGTAACCAAGTCCCGTGTTCCTCCGCACTTTCGGCTGGTCGTTCGCGATCACCGTCATCGGCCTGATCGCGGCCGGACTGCTCTGGGGGGCCCAAGGATTCGGCATCGTGCTGATCCTCTCCATCCTGGAGATCTCCCTGTCGTTCGACAACGCGGTGGTCAACGCCACGGTGTTGAAGCGGATGAACCCGTACTGGCAGAAGATCTTCCTGACCGTCGGCGTGCTCATCGCCGTCTTCGGTATGCGGCTGGTCTTCCCGCTGCTGGTGGTCGGCCTCACCGCGAAGCTCAACCCCGCGACCGTCATCGACCTCGCGCTGCACTCCGACAAGACGCACGACGGCCTGACCTACGGCCAGTACCTGGAGGCGGCCAACCCCGCCATCGCGGCCTTCGGCGGCGTCTTCCTGCTCATGATCTTCCTCGACTTCCTGTTCGACGAGAAGGACCACAACTGGCTGGCCTGGATCGAGCGCCCGCTGGAGAAGGTCGGCAAGCTGGACGCCTTCTCCAGTGTCGTCGCCCTGGTCGTGCTGGTGCTGGCCTCCAACTTCTTCGCCGGGGAGCACGCTGAAACCGTTCTGCTCGCGGGTGTCCTCGGCCTGATCACCTACCTCGTGGTCGGCGGCCTGTCCTCGATCTTCGAATCGGGCCTGGAGGACGAGGCTGAACGCGAGGAGGAGGCGGAGAAGTCCGGCAAATCGATCCTCCAGGTCGGCGGCAAGGCGGCGTTCTTCCTCTTCCTCTACCTGGAGGTCCTGGACGCCTCGTTCTCCTTCGACGGCGTGGTCGGCGCGTTCGCCATCTCCAGCGACATCTTCCAGATCACCCTGGGCCTGGGCATCGGCGCGATGTACATCCGTTCGCTGACCGTCTTCCTGGTCCGCAAGGGCACCCTGGACGACTACGTCTACCTGGAGCACGGCGCGCACTACGCGATCGGCGCGCTCTCGGTGATCCTGCTGGTCGGGATCAAGTACCACATCCCGGAGATCGTCACCGGCCTGATCGGCGTCGCCTTCATCGGGCTGGCGCTCGGTTCGTCGATCCTGCGCAACCGGCGCGAGGGTGCGGACGACGAGCAGGAACTGGTGAGTTCCGGCAGGTAGCCGTCGGGCATGCGAAAACGGCCGCCTCCGGGGTTCCGGGGGCGGCCGTTTCGCGTCGCGGTGTGCGCGGTCAGCCGAGCTGCTGCTCGATCGCGCGCAGCTTGCGCTCCAGCGAGTCCAGCTTCGGCATCGACAGGGTGTCGTCGTCGGCCGTCAGGTCGATGGTCGAGCTGCGGTAGGACGAGCCCGAGGCCGTTCCGGCGGTCGAGGAGGCCGAGTCGGCGGACGAGGAGTAGGACGAGGAGTAGGACGACGAGTACGACGAGCCGACGGCGGCGCGCGGGCGGCGGCCGGCGTCCAGCGCGCTCAGCGAGGTCGGCTCCAGCGAGCCCGGGGCGGACTGGTGCGAGGCGGTGGTGTCCGACCCGGCGGCTAGGGCAGGCTCCGTAGCGCTCGGGCCGTCTCCGGCAGCCGTGAGCGCGGGCACCTGGCGGCCGCTGCGGGCCCGGGCGAGCATGCCGCCCTGACGGGAGATGGCCTTCAGCTCGGCCCGCTCGCGGCGGTCGGCGGTGCGGGCGCGCGCCTTGGCGTCCAGCTTCGCCTGGCGCTCCTCGCGCACCTCGTCGACCGCCTCGTCCAGGCTGCGGACGTTCTCCAGCAGCATCAGCGACCAGGCCGCGTAGGTCTCGCGCGGGGCGCGCAGCCAGCGGACGATGCGGATCTGCGGCAGCGGGCGCGGCACGAGCCCCTGCTCGCGCAGCGCGGCCTTGCGGGTCTGCTTCAGCGCGCGGTCGAAGAGGATCGCCGCCGAGATCGACATGCCGGAGAAGAACTGCGGGGCGCCGTCGTGCGACACGCCGCGCGGGGCGTGCACCCAGTTGAACCAGGCCGAGGCGATCGCGAACACCCAGACCAGCAGGCGCGAGCCGAGCGCGGCGTCGCCGTGGCTGGCCTCGCGGACGGCGAGCACCGAGCAGAACATCGCGGCGCCGTCCAGGCCGAACGGGACGAGGTACTCCCAGCCACCGGACAGCCCCAGGTTCTCCTTGCCGAAGCCCACCAGGCCGTGGAAGGACAGCGCGGCCGCGACACCGGCGCAGCAGAACAGCAGCGTGTAGGAGGAGATGCCGTAGATCATCTCCTTGCGCCGCCGGCGCTCCTCGCTGCGCTCCCAGGAGTCGCCGGCCTCTTCCTTCTTCGTGTTCTTGAAGCGCAGCGTCGCCAGCAGGATGGCGACGAACAGCAGGGCTGCGCCGCCGATGACGGTCCAGACCAGCTGTATGGAGGTCAGGTTCATTGCGGGTCGGGCCTCGGGTTTCCGCAGGGGACGGGTTCACAGGGCGACACAGGCGGTCAGCTCCCGGTGCGTCGGGATCGCCTGACGATTCGTTCGTCGCCGCACGGCATTCCCGCCGCACCCGCGCAGGGGCGGACGGGACACCTGTGCGGCTAGACGATATCGCGTCCGAAGGGGCGGCATGTTACGGGAGGGCGGCTTCCTCCTGCCAATCGACCCGCCGGTGAGCGCCAGGGGGCCCCACGGGGTAGGGGAGAGGACGGTTCGGGTATCGGACGGCCGGGCTGATGCCCGATCATGGAGCGGCGGACCGTCAGATCGCCTGACGGGAGCAGGGGGAGGGGACGGGATGGTCTCGATCTGGGAGTACCTGCGCGGGGAGCGGAACTACACCTTCGACAACCCCGGTGGTCAGCACAAGGTCATACTCACCAAGTCGACCCCGCAGCACGCGATCACCGGGGCCGCGGCCACCACCGGCTACCTCTACGTCAACCTGCACTGGACCACCCGCTCCGGGGCCGTCCGGCCGAGCGCGGGGGACCGCGTCAAGCGCTTCTTCAGCCCGCGCATCCTGAGCCCGCTGGAGCCGGACTCGGTGCAGAACCAGCAGGTCAACGTCGACCTGGACCTGGCGTGCATGTACGAACTGTCCGACGGGAGCAGCGGCGTGGTGCAGCCGCTCGGCGGCTACTTCGGCGACCTCCAGCATCCGCCGTACATCAAGCTCAGCGGCGACGACCAGTACGGGGCGCCGTCCGGCGAGACGATGTACGTCAACCTGGAGAAGAAGGACAAGTTCAAACGGCTGCTGATCTTCGTGTACATCTACGACGGCACGCCGGCCTTCGAGCAGTCCCACGCGGTGGTGACGATCGTGCCGCAGACCGGGCCGCGGATCGAGATCAAGCTGGAAGAGCGGGCCCGGGCGGCGCGCTCGTGCGCGGTGGTGCTGATCGAGAACGCGGGGGACAACCAGCTGACGGTGCGCCGTGAGGTGCGGTACGTCAACGGGTTCCAGGCGGACATCGACCGGCTGTACGGGTTCGGGATGCAGTGGCAGCGCGGGTACAAGAGCCAGTCGGGCGGCTCCGAGTAGGGCGGCGTCGGGCGGCGGGGTGCGGGGCCGCCCGGTCGGCCGCGCCGGCCCCGCTGGCCGCGTCGGCCCCGCCGGCTTCGGCTAGCGGGGCTGGAACTGCGGGCCCTGTGGCGGCAGGGCGAACTCCTCGCCGGTGGGCGCCTGTGCGGCGGGCTGGGCGGGCTGCTGTTGGCCGGTGCCGGGGTGCGGGTAGCCGTAGCTGCCGGGGTGCTGCTGCTGTGGGGCGGGCTGCTGCTGGTGCGGGTAGCCGTAGCCGGTGCCCTGCTGCTGCGGGTACGGCTGGGGGGTGGGCTGCGGGTAGCCGTACCCCGTACCGGGCTGCTGCTGGTGCGGATAGCCGTAACCGGTGCCGGGGGGCTGCTGCGGCTGGGGGTAGCCGTACCCGGTGCCGGGCTGGTGGGCCGGGGGCGCGGGCGGGGTCGGCGGCGCGGCCGGGGGCACGGTGGGCGGTGCGGTCGGCGGGGGTGTCACGGTCGGCGGCGCCGAGGGGGGCGGCGGCGGGGTCGGCGCCGTGCCCGCGGCGGCCGTGGCGGCCTGCTGCTGCGGCTGGGACCGGGGGGCGGGCGGGGGCTGTCGGACGGCCGGGGCCAGGGTGAAGGTGTCGGGCTCCGGCTGGGCGGTCGGGCGCGGGGCGGGCAGCGGGGTGCTGCGCGGGTCGACGGCGGCGGTGGGGGTGGACGTCGAAGCCGGTGCCGGTGCCGGTGCCGCGTCGGCGGTGGCGGCCTCCGCCTCGTCGTCGACGGTGATCCCGAAGTCGGTGGCCAGGCCGATCAGGCCGGAGGTGTAGCCCTGGCCGATCGCCCGGAACTTCCAGGCCCCGGCCCGCCGGTACAGCTCGCCCGCGACCAGGGCGGTGACGTTGTCGCCGTCGGAGATCGCGAACTCGGCGAGCGCGGGCACGCTGTCGCCGGTCGCGGCGTCGAAGAGCATCAGGCGCAGCCCGGGCACCGCGCGGAAGGAGCCGCCCTCGGAGGAGCCGGCCAGCACCACCCGGTCGACGTCGGCGGGCAGCTTGGCGAGCTCGACCTCGATCGTGTCGATGATCTCGGCGCCGCCGGAGGTCTGTTGCTTGGGCAGGTGGCGCACCAGGCCGGAGGGGTGTCGCGGCTGGTTGTAGAAGACGAAGTCGGCATCCGAACGGACCCTGCCGTTGGCGCCGAGCAGCAGCGCGGACGCGTCCACGTCCGGCGCACCGGGCGTGGCGCTCCAGCGCAGCACGGCACGGACCGCCGCCGCCGGCAGTGCGATGTTGGCGCCCTTGGCCATCACGTGCGTCATAGCGGACCATCCTGCCCGTTCGCCACCCCTTCGGACAACGTGACCGAGGCCGCCGCAACAGGGTCGGACTTTGCCAAGAATTGCGCTATCCGTGGGTTTGCCGGTGCTTCTCCCGTGAATCCGTGATCCGGACGACGGTGTTCCGGGATGTTCCGGGAGTTCAGTGCCGAGGAACCGCGGACGGCCGGAATCCGTCCGTACGATGGGCGGTCGAAGGGCCCACCGGGGTCGGACGAAGGGGGGTCCGCCGGCGTCCGTCCGGGAACCACCGCGCCCCGTGGACCGGTTAACCATGGTGTCGTCCCGCTGAATCGTGGTGTCGTCCCGCGCCGCCGCACGCCCCGGCAACGGACCGGTGGCCGTCAATCCTCTGAGGAGAGCACCTTGCGCCATTTCGGCCATCTCGCCGACGACGTACGCGGCCGCCTCTTCCTCGAACAGCCCCGGCCGTTCACCGATCGGAGCGAGCCCGCGGTGCTCGCCACCGCCCTCGGCGGCACCCTCTACAGCCCCGCCACCCGGCCCGCGTTGGCCGCCGACATCCGCAAACAGGCTGCTCGGGGCGTGGTTTCGATGGTGCTCTGCCTGGAGGACGCGATCGCCGACCACGAGGTGGACGCGGGGGAGCGGAACCTGGTCGAGCAGTTGAATGACCTGGTCAGGGATTTCACCGACTGCACACAGGGCCACCCCCTGCTCTTCATCAGAGTCCGAGCCGCCTCCCAGATCCTCGACCTGGCCGAGCGGCTCGGCCCGGCCGTCGGACTGCTCAGCGGCTTCGTCCTGCCGAAGTTCACCACCGAGACCGGCGGCGCGTACCTGGCCGCCCTCGCCGCCGCCGAGGCCGCCACCGGGCGACGGCTGTTCGCCATGCCCGTCCTGGAATCGCCCGAGCTCGCCCACCTGGAGACCCGGCGCGAGCAGCTCTTCGGCATCGCCGAACTGCTCGCCGGGCACCGGGAGCGGGTACTCGCCGTCCGCCTCGGCGTGACCGACCTCTGCTCCGCGTACGGCCTGCGCCGCTCGCCCGACCTCACCGCGTACGACGTCGCGCTGGTCGCGGCGGTGATCGGCGAGGTGGTCAACGTGCTCGGCCGGGCGGACGGCACGGGGTACACCGTCACCGGTCCGGTCTGGGAGTACTTCCCGGTGCAGGAGCGGATGTTCAAGCCGCAGCTGCGCCGCACGCCGTTCGCCGAGTCGTCCGGGACGGCCCTGGCCTCCGGTGAGGAGGTCCGCCGGCGGATCATCGAACACGACCTGGACGGGCTGATCCGGGAGGTCGAACTCGACCGGGCCAACGGCCTGCTCGGCAAGACCTGCATCCACCCCAGCCACGTCCCCGCCGTGCACGCCCTGTCCGTGGTCACGCACGAGGAGTACTGCGACGCCCGGGACATCCTCCGGCAGGAGCAGGACGGCGGCGGGGTCCTGCGCTCGGCGTACACCAACAAGATGAACGAGGCCCGGCCGCACCGGGCCTGGGCGGAGCGGGTGCTGCTGCGGGCGGAGGTGTTCGGGGTGGCCCGGGAGGACGTGAGCTTCGCGGAACTGCTCTCGGCCTGCCTGTGCGGGGGCTGAGGGGGCTGCGGGGGCTGAGGGGGCTGCACCGCGTTGGGCCGCCGTGCCGATCTCAACGCCGTAACCGATCTCAACGCTGAAACCGATCTGAACGTCGTAACCGATCCGAAGACCGCACTACCGCACCATTCGAAGGCAGGACCAGCAGTGACAGCACAGCAGACGTGGACCGGCCGGTGGGTCTCCGACCGGGCCGGCATCGCCCTGACCGGATCGGACCGCCTCCCCGAACTCGTGGGCCTGGCCCTGCGCGAGAACCGCAAGCGCGCCCACCTGCTGGTCTCCACCGTGCTCGGCAAGCACGTCCCGCAGCGGCCCGCGGTCGTCCACGGCGCCGGGCTCGAACTCGGCCGCCGGGTCCACGCGTTGCTCGGTGACGAGGCCGCCGCGCGAGCCGTCGTCCTCGGCTACGCGGAGACGGCCACCGGCCTCGGCCACAGCGTCGCCGACGGCCTCGACGCCCCGTACCTGCACTCCACCCGCCGCCCGGTGCCCGGCGTGCCCCCGGTCGGCGGCTTCGAGGAGGAGCACTCGCACGCCACCTCGCACCTGCTGCTCCCCGCCGATCCCGAACTCCTCGCCGGTGACGGCCCGCTGGTGCTGGTCGACGACGAGTTCTCGACCGGCCGGACGGTCCTCAACACGATCCGCGAACTGCACGCCCGCCACCCCCGTGGCCACTACGTCGTGGTCGCCCTGGTCGACCTGCGCTCCGCCGCCGACCGCCGCCGGCTGGTCGACGCCGCCGCCGAACTCGGCGTCCGGCTCGACCTGGTGGCCACCGCCACCGGTGCCGTCGAGCTGCCCGCCGACGTCCTGGACCGCGCCGAGCGGCTGATCGCCGAGGCCACGCCCGCCCACGCCCCCGCCGTGCCGGCGGGTGCGCCCGCGCCGCTCGTCCGGGTCGAGCTGGACTGGCCCGCCGGGCTCCCGGACGGCGGCCGGCACGGGTTCACCGCCCGGCACCGCGCCCGACTCGACGCCGCCCTGCCCGGGTTGGCCGGACAGCTGGCCGAGGCGATACCCGCGACGGCGCGGCGCGTGCTGGTCCTCGGCTTCGAGGAGCTGATGTACGCCCCGCTGCGGCTGGCCGACGCGCTCGCCGAGCGGCTCGGCGGCGACCGCGTCCGCTACTCCACCACCACCCGGTCGCCCGTCCTCGCCGTGGACGACCCCGGCTACGCCATCCGCACCCGCCTCGCCTTCCCCGCCCACGACGACCCGCAGGACGACGCCTCGCGGGAGCGCTACGCGTACAACGTCGCCCCCGGCACCGACCCGGCCCGCCGCTTCGACGCCGTCGTGCTGGTGGTCGACGACGTCGCCGACACCGCGGCCCTGCACGAGGGCGAGCGCGCCCTGCTCGGCCAGCTGCGGCAGGTCACCGACCAGGTGGTGCTCGCGGTGCTGCCCTCCCACCGGCCGTCCCGCCTGCCGTCGCGCCTGCCGTCCCCGCTGTACGGCCCGGAGTTCTCCTCGTACCGGCCCGACGAGGTGGCCTGGCTGCTCAAGGACCTCTCCGGCGTCCCGCTCGAAGCCCCCACCGAGGAGCGCGAGGAGGCCGTCCAGAACGGCGGCGCGCACTATGCGGAGTCGCTGCCGGTCGAGTACCAGCCCAGCCCCGAGTACCAGGAGCTGTTCCACCAGGCACTGCGCGCCTCCGCCCGCCGGATCGCGCTCGCCGTCGGCACCGTCGCCGAGACCCTGCTGAGCGAGCGCGGCCCCGGCCTGGTGCTCGCCTCGCTGGCCCGGGCCGGCACGCCCGTCGGCATCCTGATCCGCCGCTGGCTCGGCTACGCGCACGGCCTCGACACCCCGCACTACGCCGTCTCGATCGTCCGCGGCCGTGGCATCGACCCGGTCGCCCTGCGCTACCTGGCCGCCCATCACCACGCCGGCGACGTGGTGTTCGTCGACGGCTGGACCGGCAAGGGCGCGATCACCCGCGAACTCGCCGACGCCCTGGCCGGTACTGGTTTCGATCCGGACCTCGCCGTCCTCGCCGACCCCGGCCGCTGCGTGCGCACCTACGGCACCCGGGACGACTTCCTGATCCCCTCCGCCTGCCTCAACTCCACGGTCTCCGGCCTGATTTCGCGCACCGTGCTGCGGCCCGGCCTGATCGGCCCGGACGACTTCCACGGCGCCAAGCACTACGCCGAACTGGCCGGCGGCGACGCCTCCGCCGCGTTCCTCGACACCGTGGCCGACCACTTCGCCGCCGTCCGCGCGGAGGCGGTCGCCGCCGCCGGCCGGCTGTCCGCCGACCCGGACCGCACGCCCGACTGGGCCGGCTGGGCCGCCGTCGAGCGGATCAGCACGGAGTACGGCATCGACAGCGTCAACCTGGTCAAACCCGGCGTCGGCGAGACCACCCGGGTCCTGCTGCGCCGCGTCCCCTGGCGGATCCTCGCCCGGCGCGGCGCCGGCGCCGACCTCGACCACGTCCGGCTGCTCGCCGCCCAACGCGGCGTCCGGGTCGAGGAGGTGGACGGCCTGCCGTACTCGTGCGTCGGCCTCATCCACCCCCGTTACAGTCGAGGGGCGACCGGCGCATCCGGTACGGCCGTTCTGGTGAAGGAGTCCTGATGCACCCGGATGTTCTCGTGGCCAGCGACCTCGACCGCACGCTCGTCTACTCCAACCGGGCCCTCGCCCTGGACGTCCCCGACCGGCTCGCGCCCCGGCTGCTCTCGGTCGAGGTGCACGAGGGGAAGGCGCTCTCCTTCATGACCGAGCAGGCCGCCGCGCTGCTCGTCGACCTCGTCCGCCAGGCCTGTTTCGTCCCCGCCACCACCCGCACCCTCGCCCAGTACGAGCGGATCAACCTGCCCGGCCCGACGCCCGGTTGGGTCCCCGCGTACGCGATCTGCGGCAACGGCGGGCACCTGCTCGTCGACGGCGTGCCCGACCCGGACTGGCGCGCCGAGATCACCGCGCGGATCGCCGCCGGCGCGGCCCCGTTGGAGGAGGTCGTCCGGCAGCTCGCGCTGAGCGCCGACCCGGAGTGGACGCACAAGCGCCGCGTCGCCGACGGCCTGTTCGCCTACCTCGTCGTCGAGCGCGCCGAACTGCCCGGCGGCTGGCTCGACGAACTCACCGGCTGGTGCGCCGAACGCGGCTGGACGGTCTCCCTCCAGGGCCGCAAGGTCTACGCCGTGCCCGCGCCGCTCAGCAAGAGCGCCGCACTGGCGGAAGCCGTCCGGCGCTCCGGCGCGACCACGGTGCTCGCGGCCGGCGACTCGCTGCTCGACGCCGACCTGCTGCTCGCCGCCGACGCCGCCTGGCGGCCCGGGCACGGCGAACTCGCCGACGGCGGGTGGACCGCCCCCGGCGTCACCGCCCTGGACGAGGTGGGGGTGGCGGCGGGGGAGGAGATCGTCCGACGGTTCCTGGCCCGGGTGGCCGCGACCCCGGTCGCGTCCTAGCCGCGGTCGGGTGCCCCCGGCCCTAGCTGCAGCAGCCGCCGCCGCAGCAGCCGCCCCCGCCGCCGGAGGGGGCCTGCTGCGGGGCACCGCCGGAAGCGGAGCCGGTGACGGCGACGGCGGACAGCAGCTTCACGGTGTCCTCGTGGCCCTGCGGGCAGACGGCGGGGGCGCCGGCCTGCGCCATCGGGCGGCGGAGCTCGAAGGTGGCGTCGCAGGTGCGGCAGCGGAAGTCGTAGCGTGGCATACCGGCAGGGTACCCAGGCCGTCCGGCGGCCGGTTACCGCGGCTTGTTCACCTTGCTCACCGCAGCTTGTTCACCTTGTTCACCGCAGTTTGTCCACTGTGCTCACCGGGGCCCGCCCAGATCGCCGCGGATCAGCCCGATCACCCGCGCCGCCGTCTCCCGCACGCCCGCCAGCTCGGTCAGGAAGTGCCAGTAGTCGGGGTGCCGGCCGGCCGCGTCCAGGGTGGCCACCGCCCGGTCCAGCCGCGCCACCGCCTCGTCCAGCGGGGCGGCGTGCCGCGGGTCCGGCGCGCTGCGGCCCGCCATCGCCAGCCGCTGCGCGTCGCGCAGGGCGAACCGGGCCCGCTCGACCTCCCGGTTCGGGTCGTGCTGCACCTCGTTCAGCTGCCGCAGGCGGTCGTTCACCGCGACCACCGACCCGTCCGCCGTGTCCAGCAGCGCGCGCACCGTACCGATCGCGCCCGTCGCGTCCGCCCAGAGCTGCTCGTCCCGGGCCCGGGCGGCCTCGGCCAGCTTCCGCTCCGCCGCCCGGCCGGTTTCCGCGACCTGCGCCGACACCCGCTGGAGGTCCTGCCAGCAGGCCGCGCTGAACCGGCGGCGCAGTTCGCTCAGCGCCGGCTCGACCGTCGCCGCCTTGGTCTCCAGCGCCTGGATCCGGGTCCGCAGGCTCGCCACCCGCCGGTCGATCTCCCGCGCCCGCTCCGGCAGCTGCCCGGCGTCGGCCGCGATCGCCTCCGCGCGCTGCTTCACCTCGTCCGCGCGCCGCAGCGTCGGGGCCACCCCGTGCCGGGCCGGCCCCTCGTTCAGCAGCCCGAGTTCCGGTGCCAGTTCGGCCAGCCGGGCCGCCAGATCGTCCGCCCGCAGCCCGGCGCCGCGCACCGCGTCCAGCGCGTTGCTCGCCTGGAGCAGCGCGCGCTTCGCCTGCTCGACGGCGGGGGTGACCCGCATCAGCTGCTGCTCGGCGCGTTGCAGGACGGGCTGCAGCCGCTGCAGGAAGTCGTTCAGCTCCGCCCGGGCCGAGCCCAGCTGCCCCTTCACGTCCTCCAGCTGCCGCCGGGCCCGCGTGGCCGCGCCGGCGTCCAGCGCCTCGTCGTCCAGGTTGTACGCGTCCAGCGCACCCAGGTAGTTCACGGTGACCTGGTCCACCCGGCCGGAGATCGCCTCCAGGTCGGCCAGCACCCGCCGTGCCGTCGCCTCGTCCTCGGCCGCCCGGACGGTCTCCACCGCCAACTGCACCTCGCGCTGCGTCGAGTCCAGCTCGTAGAACGCCTCCTGCGCGGCGTCCCGGGCCGCCTTGGCGTCCGCCCGCACACCCTCCCCGCCGCGCCGGCCCCACCAACCGCCGCTCCCGGCGGAGGCCAGCGCAACCGTGCCCAGTGCACCCGCCAGCACCACCGGCACCACCAGCGCGTCGGCCAGCGCACCCCCCGCCCGACGCCACCCCCGCCCGCTCCCGCCGGCCACCGTCACTGCGCGCTCCCTGCTCCGACCCGCTGATCCGCCCCCATTCTTCCCGATCACCCCACCCCACCGGCACCCCACCCGTCCCACTCCCCGGCCACCGACACCACACCACCCCCCGGGACCAGGTACCCTAGGCAGTCGTCGTGCCCCCACCGGGCCGCGACGGGGGCGCGTAGCTCAGTGGTAGAGCGCTGCTCTTACAAAGCAGATGTCGGCGGTTCGAAACCGTCCGCGCCCACCGTCCGAACAGCAGGAATAGCGGTAGAGGCCCAGGTCGGGGAGGCTTCCCGACCCGGGCCTTCTGCATCCGTACGATCTCCCTACGCCCAGCTCGTGGCCGGTACCGTCGGTGACCCGCATGTCCCAGGATTGTCGGCTCTGCCCCTGCGCGGTCTCCCGGCGTCCGCGCCGGTCGGTGGGAGCGAGCTGCACGGTGTCCTCCTCGGGGGCGGGGGACGGGGCCGCCCGGCGCGCTTCCACGGACACCGGCGGGAGATCGGGGCTCCGCGTACCGGGCGGTTGCTGCGTGCCGCCCGCAGGGCCCCAGGTCCCATCCGGGGTCATTCCCTGCGGACGGCGTGAACAGTGAGGGGCCGTCAGCTACGGTCTACCAGAGCTGAGTTGAGTCTTCCCCCGGGCGCTTCCTGCGCACTCCCGCACGTGACCTGGGGAAACGCCGTCCACGGACCGGGGCAGCATGACGTCCAAGCGTGCACAGCCGGCGGAGCGCCGCGTGGCGCTGGGCTGCAGTCAGGAACAGCTCGCCGAGAAGGCCGGTGTCGCCGTGTCGACGGTCGTGCGCTGGGAGGCCGACCGGACTCCGTGAGCACCGAGGCCCTGCCGGGCGCCACCGCCGCGATGTTCAGTGCGGAGGAGCGCACCCCTGCCCGGCTGCTGGCCTCGCAGCTCGGCGGCCGAGACCGTCTTCGACTGCGCCGACCCGGCCACGGCGCCGGCCTGGATGGCGTTCTTCGGGCGGGCCCGACTCGGCTCGGTGCAGGTCGCCGCCGGACCGGGCCGGGCGGTGCTGCGCAATGTCGTGGGCGGGCTGCTGGCGATGGCGGTGACGTACGGCGGGGGCGTACTGCTGGAACGGTTCACCGGGTGAAGCCGTCCGGGGACTGCCCGGGAGGCGAGGTCGTGCGGCCTGTGTTTGTGTGGCTGCAAACCGCTTGGGAGAGGTGAAGCGCCGTGACCATACCCCCGTTCGGATCGAATGATCCGTTCTCCGATCTGCTCAGCCGGTTCTTCGGGATGAGCCCGATGGCCTCCCCGCCCGCAGTGCAGCGGGTGCCGATCGGACGGCTGCTGAGCGAGTCCTCGCAGGAGTTGTTGGGCCTGGCCGCGCAGCGGGCGAGCGAGGACGGGAGCAGTGATCTCGACACCGGGCACCTGGCCTGGGCGGCCACCCGGGTGGAGCCGTCGCGCCGGATGTTGGAGCGGGCGGGGATCGACCCGGACCAGCTGGCCGGCGACCTGGAGCGGTCGCTGCCGTCGGGGGGCTCGGCCACGGTGGACGGGCAGCCCGCGCTCACGCCGTCGGCCAAGCGCGCGCTGCTGGCCGCGCACGCCCGTTCGCAGGCGGTCGGGGCCTCGTACATCGGGCCGGAGCACATCCTCGGCGCGCTGCTGGACCAGGAGCGGTCCGGGGCGGGGACGGCGTTGCGCAACGCGGCGCCCTCGCAGGAGGCGCTGAAGACGGTGTTGGAGGGGCGCGGTGTCGGCGGGGAGCGCAGTAGCACGGGCGCGCATCCCAGCGAGACGCCGACCCTGGACGAGTACGGGCGGGACCTCACCGAGGAGGCGCGCTCGGGGCGGCTGGACCCGGTGGTCGGGCGGGCCGAGGAGATCGAACAGACCGTCGAGATCCTCTCCCGGCGGACCAAGAACAACCCGGTGCTGATCGGCGAGCCGGGTGTCGGCAAGACCGCGATCGTGGAGGGGCTGGCGCAGCGGATCGTCTCCGGGGACGTGCCGCAGAGCCTGGCGGACAAGCGGGTGGTCACCCTCGACCTGACCGCCCTGGTGGCGGGCTCCAAGTACCGGGGCGAGTTCGAGGAGCGGCTGAAGAAGGTGATCGACGAGGTCACGGCGGCCGAGAAGAGCGTGATCCTCTTCCTGGACGAGCTGCACACCGTGGTCGGCGCGGGCGCCGGCGGCGAGGGCTCGATGGACGCCGGCAACATCCTCAAACCGGCGCTGGCGCGCGGCGAGTTGAGCGTGGTCGGCGCGACGACGCTGGACGAGTACCGCAAGCACGTGGAGAAGGACGCCGCGCTGGAGCGCCGCTTCCAGCCGGTGCTGGTGCCCGAGCCGAGCGTCGAGGAGACGATCGAGATCCTGCAGGGGCTGCGGGACGCGTACGAGGCGCACCACCAGGTGCGGTTCACCGACCAGGCGCTGGACGCGGCGGCGACGCTGTCCGACCGGTACGTCAGCGACCGCTTCCTGCCGGACAAGGCGATCGACCTGCTGGACCAGGCCGGTGCCCGGGTGCGGCTGCGCAGCCTGAGCGGGTCCACCGAGGCGACCGGGGTGCAGGGCCGGATCACCAAGCTCAAGCGGGAGTTGGAGGAGGCCGTCGCGGACGAGGAGTTCGTACGGGCGGCCAACCTGAAGGCCGAGCTGCGGCAGACCGAGGACGAGCTGGCGTCCATCGCCGAGTCCCGCGAGGAGGTCGTCGACGTGACCGCCGACGACATCGCGCAGGTGCTGTCGTCCCGGACCGGCATCCCGGTCGCGGAGCTGAACGCGACCGAGAAGGAGCGGCTGCTCAAGCTGGAGGACCATCTGCACGAGCGGGTGATCGGCCAGGACGAGGCGGTCACCGCGGTGGCCCAGGCGGTGCGCCGCGGCCGGGCCGGGATGGGTGACCCGGACCGGCCGACCGGCTCCTTCCTCTTCCTCGGGCCGACCGGCGTGGGCAAGACCGAGCTGGCGAAGGCGCTGGCGGCGCTGCTGTTCGGCGACCCGGACCGGATGATCCGCTTCGACATGAGCGAGTTCCAGGAGAAGCACACCGTCTCCCGGCTGGTCGGCTCCCCGCCCGGGTACGTCGGCTACGACGAGGCGGGGCAGCTGACCGAGGCGGTCCGCCGCAAGCCGTACAGCGTGCTGCTCTTCGACGAGGTGGAGAAGGCGCACCCGGACGTCTTCAACCTGCTGCTCCAGGTGCTGGACGACGGGCGGCTGACCGACTCCCAGGGGCGTACGGTCGACTTCCGCAACACCGTGGTGATCATGACCAGCAACATCGGCTCGCAGCGCATCCTCGACCACGCCGGGAACGTGGACGAGATCCGCGACGACCTGATGCGCGACCTGCGCCGGCAGTTCCGGCCGGAGTTCCTGAACCGGATCGACGAGGTGATCGTCTTCCACGCGCTCACCCGCAAGGACCTGCTGTCGGTGGTGGGCCTGCTGCTGGAGCGCAGCCGGCGCCGGCTCAAGGCGCAGGACGTGGAGCTGGAGGTCACCGAGGCGGCCAAGGAGTGGCTGGTCAACCGTGGGTACCAGCCGGAGTTCGGGGCCCGGCCGCTGCGCCGGACGATCCAGTCGGAGCTGGACAACCGGCTGTCCAACCTGCTGCTGGACGGCACGGTGCAGGAGGGGGACACGCTGATCGCGGACGTGAGCGACGGCGAGCTGGTGGTCACGCTGGCCCGGCCGGAGGCGTCCGCGACCTTCGAGCAGGCGGAGGAGAAGGCGCAGGAGGCCGCGGCAGAGGGCTGAGCGGGAGAGGAACGGGTGGGACCGGGTTCGGGCGTACTCCCGTGGGAGTACGCCCGAACGCCACTGGTGGAGGACGCGTGGGGAGGCGGCGCGGGTCTAGCCTTCCGGGCATGATGCCGCCCACGTCCCCGCCGACGGAAACGCCGGGTCCGCCGCCACATCCCCCGGGCCCGCGACCGCCCTCGGGAGAACCGCCCGAGCCGTGGCGCCCGCGGTGGGTGCGGGCGGCCGACGCGGGCCGGCCGCTCGGGCTGGCGGTGGCGGTCGCCGTGGTCCAGGTGGTCGGGTCGACGTTCGCCGGGCGGAACCAGGGCGGGCGGGTCCCGCTGGACGCCGTCGGCTACCTCCTGCTGCTGATCGGCCCGGCCCTGCTGGTGCTGCGGTGCCGTCGGCCGGTCGTGGCGGTGGTCGGCACCTCGGTGGTGACGGCGGCGTACCTGGGCGCCGGGTACCCGTACGGGCCGGTGTTCGTCAGCTGGCTGATCGCCTGCTGCACGGCGATCGGCTCCGGGCACCGCCGGGTGGCCTGGGCGGGCCTGGGTGGGGTGTACCTGGTGCACGTCCTGATCACCTTCGCGCTGCCGGCGGACTGGCAGCGCACCCCGCCGTCCGCCTTCTCCCGGCAGGCGGAACTCGGCCTGCTGGCCTGGCTGTTGCTGGTGGCCGCGGGCGCCGAGCTGGTCCGGTTCCGGCGCGAGCGGATCGCCGCCCACCGGGCCTACCGGCAGCAGCTGGAACAGCGCCGGGCCAACGAGGAACGGCTCAAGATGGCCCGGGAGTTGCACGACATCCTGGCGCACAGCCTGTCGCTGATCAACATCCAGGCGGGGGTCGCGCTCGCCCTGCTGGACCGGCGGCCGGAGGAGGCCCGCACCGCGCTGGTCACCATCAAGTCGACCAGCAAGGAGGCGCTCGGCGAGGTCCGGCAGGTGCTCGCGACGCTGCGCGGCCCGGAGGCGGCGCCGCGCGGCCCGGCCCCCGGGCTGGACCGGCTGGACGAACTCGCCGACCAGGCCGACCGGGTGGGCCTGGCCGCCGAGGTGCAGGAGCGCGGCGAGCGGCGCGCGCTGGCCGCCGGCGTCGATCTCACCGCGTTCCGGATCGTCCAGGAGGCGCTGACCAACGTGATCCGGCACTCGGCGGCGCGGCAGGCGGTCGTCGTCCTGGACTGGACCGATCCGGCCGCGCTGGTGGTCCGGGTCGAGGACCCGGGCCCGGCGGTGCTCGGCGACGCCGGCGGGTCGGGCAGCGGGCTGGCCGGGATGCGGGAACGTGCGGCCGCGTTCGGTGGCACCATCACGGCGGGGCCGCTGCCGGGCGGCGGCTTCCGGGTCCGGGCGGAGCTGCCGACACCGAAGGCGGAGAGTGAGTGATTCGGGTACTGCTGGCGGATGACCAACTGCTGGTCCGGGCCGGGTTCCGGGCCCTGCTGGACCTGCAGGACGACCTCGCGGTGGTCGGCGAGGCGGACGACGGCGAGGCGGCGCTGCGGCTCGCCCGCGAACTCGTACCGGACGTCGTGCTGATGGACGTTCGGATGCCGCGGATGGACGGCCTGGAGGCGACCCGGCGGATCGCCGAGGACCCTGCGCTGTCCTCCGTGCGGGTGGTCGTGCTCACCACCTTCGAGCTGGACGAGTACGTCTTCGAGGCGCTGCGCTCGGGGGCGGCCGGCTTCCTGGTCAAGGACACCGACCCGGCCGACCTGCTGCGGGCCATCCGGGTCGCGGTGGCGGGGGACGCGCTGTTGTCGCCGGGGGTGACGCGGCGGCTGATCGGCGAGTTCGCGGCCCGTTCGAAGGCGCCCGAGGCGGCGCCGGGCGGGCTCTCGGACATCTCCGTGCTGACCGAGCGGGAGCGGGAGGTGCTGGCGCTGGTCGGGATGGGGCTGTCCAACGAGGAGATCGCCCGGCGGCTGGTGGTCAGCCCGCTGACGGCGAAGACGCATGTCAGCCGGGCGATGGTGAAGCTCGGGGCCCGGGACCGGGCGCAACTGGTGGTGCTGGCCTACGAGTCGGGGCTGGTGCGGCCGGGCTGGCTGGGCTGAGGGTCCTCCGTGCGGCGGCGCGCCGTGCTGCCGGGTCCTGCTGCCTGCGCGCCTGCCGCGCCGTGCTGCCCGGTCCCGCCTGTCCGTCGCGCCGTGCTGCCCGCCTGCCGCGCACCACCCGGTGGTCCTGCCCGACCGCTCTACTTCCGGCCCGGCGTGTCGCGGCCAGCCCGTACTCTCCCGGGAGTACCCCAACTGCCGCTGCTGGTAGGACGCGTGATGAGGCCGCTTGGCGGGACGCTTTGGTCACCTCGGGAACCGCCCGAGGTCTGGAGGCCCACCGCCGAGGAGATGAACCACCATGTACACGCTGCTGGCCGATGGGGGAGGGCACGGGCCCGGTCCCTGGATCCTGCTGATCCCACTGGTGTGGATCGCCGTGGTGGTCCTGGTGATCACCGTGCTGCGCCGGACGCTCTGGCGGCGCGGCTGCGGAGCCGGGGCCCGGGCGGACCACCCGCTGGCCGTCCTGGGCCGCCGCTACGCCGAGGGCGACATCGACGCCGAGGAGTACCGCGCCAGGCGTTCCGTGCTCGGCGAGTCGCCGCGGGACCAGTTCCGAGGGGGTGCCGGGAAGTGACCACGCTCGACCTCGTCCGCGGAACCGCCGCCCGGGCCGCCGACGCCGTCAAGATCTACGGCGTCGGTGGCACCGAGGTCCGCGCGCTGGGCCACGTGACGGTGGAGTTCCCGGCCGGGCGGTTCACCGCGATCATGGGTCCGTCCGGCTCGGGCACGTCCACCCTGGTGCACTGTGCGGCCGGGCTGGACACGCTGAGGAGAGCCGGATGCACCGGAAGAAGCCCACCGGCCCCACCCGGTCCGGGTGGTCAGGACCTTTGGGCCTGCGGGAACACCTCCCGCAGCAGCGGGTCCGGCAGCCCGCGGCGGCTCCACTCGCGCGGGTAGCCGAGCGAGACCTCCTCGAAGGGGACGCCGTCGTAGCTGGTCTTCCGGGGGATGTGCAGATGGCCGTAGATCATCGCCGCGGTGTTGAAGCGACGGTGCCAGTCGGCGGTCAGCTCGGTGCCGCACCACTGGGCGAACTCCGGGTACCAGAGGATCTCGGTGGGGTGGCGGACCAGCGGGTAGTGGTTGACCAGGACCAGCGGTACGTCCGGGTCGCAGGCCGCCAACCGCTGCTCGGTCAGCCGGACGCGCTCACGGCACCAGGAGTCGCGGTCCGGGAACGGGTCCGGGTAGAGCATCCGCTCGTCCGCGCAGACGATGCCGCTCTCGTAGGCGGCTGCCAGGGACTCCTCCTTGGTCGTCGTGCCCGGCGCACGGAAGGAGTAGTCGTAGAGGAGGAAGAGCGGGGCGATGCGGACCGGTCCGCCGGCACCCTGCCAGAGCGGGTACGGGTCCTCGGGGGTCACGACGCCGAGGCTTCGGCAGAGCTCCACCAGGTGGTTGTAGCGGGCCACGCCGCGCAGCTGCACCGGGTCCTCGGGGTGGGTCCACAGTTCGTGGTTGCCGGGGGCCCACACCACGCGGGTGAAGCGTTCGGCGAGCAGCCCGAGCGCCCACTCGATGCTGGTGGTGAGCTCAGCGACGTCCCCGGCGACGAGCAGCCAGTCGTCGGGGGTGCTGGGTTGCAGCTTCTCCACCAGGTCGCGGTTCTCCTGGTAGGAGATGTGCAGGTCGCTCACGGCGAGGAGCCGCCCGCCCGCCCCGGTCGGCTCCGACGGCGCGTCGCTGCGGTACTCGGTAGTCACTCCTGCCCCCTGTGGTCACCCGTCCGTTGTCGCCACAGTACGTGGCGGACGGGGGCCGTGGGGCGGGTTGGCGGGATCAGCCGTTCGAAGGCCGGTTCTGGCGCGGGCGCCTGACGGGTCGCCCCACCACGCAAGCCGAGCCACGCAAGCCGAGCCACGCAAGCCGAGTCGCGCGCGCCGAGCACCGCGTGCCGAGCCACGCAAGCCGAGCCGCCGGAAGCCGGACACGGCCCGACTCAGGAGCCGAACTCCATGAGCACCCCGTGAGAGGTGGCAGTGGTGGCGGCGAGGATCGCCAGTGAGGCGATGCCCAGGGCCAGTCCGAGGACGGCACGGCCGCGCCGCCGGGTGCCGCGGACCAGGGCCAGCGTGGCGAGGGTGATGGCGAGCGGCCCCAGGACGACGTTGAAGAGGAGCAGACCGGGGAGGCCGAGCAGGAAGGAGGCGACGGCCAGATTGTCGGCCTCGCGGGCCTCGCCGTGGGCGTCGCTGCGGGCGCCGCTCTGACGGTTCGTGACAGTGCTCATGACGGTGGCGGGTCCTCTCTGGGGAGCGGCCGGGTCAGCGCTGCCGCAGCCGGGCGAGGCCCTCGCGGGCGCCGAAGGCGAGCAGCCAGGCGGTGATGGCGGCGGAGGCGGTGAGGAAGACGGGGAGCGAGGTGTGCGCGGCGGTGCCGATCAGGACGCCCATGGCGACCAGCGCGGAGAACAGGATCATGGCGGGCCCCTCCGGCCGTGGCAGTACCGGCCCGACGTCGAGCCCGGCCCGATGTCGAGCTCAGCCCAGTGTCGAGCTCGGCCCGGTACCGACACCGGCCCGGTGTCGATTTCGGTTGACAAGTGTTCACTGACTTCGGCCTCACTCTACGCCCGACTGGCCAATCTCGGCAAACACTTGTTTACTGAATGGCGTGAGTCACACCGTTGGGGCCAGGCAGGCCCAGAAGCAGCAGAGTCGGCGGGCGTTGCTGGATGCGGGCCTGCGCCTGCTGGCCGATCAGAACCTGGCGAGCCTGGGCGTGCGCGAGGTCACCCGGGAGGCCGGGCTGTCCCCGGCCGCGTTCTACCGGCACTTCCCGGACCTCGCCGCGCTCGGCGTGGCGTTGGTCGAGGAGTCGCTGGCGAGCCTGCACGTCATGATCCGGTCGGTGCTCGCCGAGGCGGGCGGCGCCGAGGAACTGATCGACCGTGCGGTGGACGTCATCGAGCGGCACGTGCGCGAGCACCGGGCGCACGTCCGCTTCCTGGCGCGCGAGCGGCATGGCGGGGTCCGACGGGTCCGCGAGGCGATCGATGCCGAACTCGGCCGTTTCGCAGCCGAGGTGGGGGAGGCGTTGGCGCTTCAGCCGGTCTCGCGTGGGTGGAGCGAGCAGGACCTGCGCATGCTCGCCGAGCTGTACGTGGACCACATGGTCTCGACGGCGTCGGCCCTGCTGGAGGCGCAGGAGTCGGATCCGGCCAGGGAGCGGCGGATCGCCGCGACCGCGCGTCTGCAACTGCGCCTGATCAGCCTCGGCCGGCGTCACTGGCAGGCGAGTTGACCATGGCTCGCCCCGGGTGGGGGCTGGAACGAGCCATTGCGGCCGGAGTGGTCTCTTGGGCATGTCTTGACTCTTGACAGTGGGTCATGTCCGCGCCAGCTTTGGTGGACCCCCACACCGAGAGGTCTCTCATGAAGAAGCCGCTCATAGGCATGCTCGCTACGCTCCTGGTCGCCGGGGCCACCGCCCTCGCCGGGGCCCTCCCGGCTCAGGCCGCGGCCCCGGAGGCCCCCACCGCCTCCGTCGAGGCCCAGAGCGCCCAGGCTCAGGGCATCCAGGTCGAGAGTGCCCAGGCCCAGGGCGCCGAGTTGCAAGGCGCCCAGACCGCGGACACCAAGGCGGCCCCCCTCGCCGCCGTCACCTTCGCCGGAACGGTGGCGCTCAGCAACTGCTCCGGTTCGCTGGTCCGGATGCCGGGCTCGGTCGCGAGCGACCCGGCCCTCATCCTGTCCAACGGCCACTGCCTGGAGTCCGGTATGCCCGGCCCCGGCGAGGTGGTCCTCAACCAGCCCTCCAGCCGGACCTTCACCCTCCTCAGCTCCACCGGCGGCAAGCTCGCCACGCTGCGCGCGACCAAGGTGGTCTACGGCGCCATGACCGACACCGACGTGTCGATCTACCAGCTGAACACCAGCTACGCCTCGATCCAGTCCCGGTACGGCATCGCCCCGCTGACCGTCTCCGCCGCCCACCCCGCGCAGGGCGCCTCGATCCGGGTCGTCTCGGGCTACTGGAAGAAGATCTACTCCTGCTCGATCGACGGCTTCGCCTACCGGCTGCACGAGGCCGACTGGGTCTTCAAGGACTCGGTCCGCTACACCTCCGGCTGCAACGTGATCGGCGGCACCTCCGGCTCGCCGGTGGTGGACGCGAGCACCGGTCAGCTGGTCGCCGTCAACAACACGATCAACGAGAGCGGCGAGTCCTGCACCCTCGACAACCCGTGTGAGGTCGACGAGAACGGCGCGGTGACGGTGCACCAGGGCATCGGCTACGCCCAGGAGACCTACGGCATCCCGGCCTGTTTCGCCGCCGGCAACCGGTTCGACCTCACCCTGCCCGGCTGCACCCTGGTCGGGCCCTGACCGCCGTCCCGGCCGTGATCACCACCCCGCCGCCGACAGCCGCACGGCCCGTGATCACCACCCCGCCGCCGACAGCCGCACGGCCCCTGATCACCACCATCCCGCTGGCAAACGCAGAGCTCCTGACCACCACTCCGCCCCCGGCCGCCGTCCCCGTGCCGGAACCGAGGCGACCCCGCTGACCAGCACCGTTCCCCGATGGGCCACCCGCGACCGGCGGGTGGCCCATTCGGCCGTCCACCAGGCGGCCGCCGCACCACCCACGCCGCAGAGTTGTGCCGACAAGGCGGCAGTCATGTCCGTTGACCCGATGGAGAGTTGATGACCACCACGCTACGCAGGCTATTGGTTTCCGTCCTGCTGATACCGCTGCTCGCGCTCGGCGGCCTGGCGACCCCAGCGCTGGCCGCCGGTGCCCAGGGCGTCGGGGCCGCCGAGGCCGCCCACGGCCGGAGCCCCGCCGACGACCCGAACGCCGACATCAAGGACCGCCTGGCGGCGATCCCCGGGGTGACCATCACCGCGGAGCAGCCCACCACCACCGGCCACCGCTACTTCCTGGCCACCTACACCCAGCCGATCGACCACTTCCGCCCCTGGCTGGGCACCTTCCAGCAGCGCTTCAGCGTGCTGCACCGCGGCTACGACCGCCCGACCGTCTTCTACACCAACGGCTACACGCTGGGCACCACCCCGTCCCGCACCGAGCCGACCCGGCTGGTGGACGGCAACCAGGTGTCCATCGAGTACCGCTTCTTCACCCCGTCGCGCCCCGACCCGGCGGACTGGTCCAAGGCCGGCATCCGCCAGCAGGCCGCCGACTCGCACCAGCTGGTGACCGCACTCAAGCGGATCTACCAGCAGGAGTGGCTCTCCACCGGCGCCAGCAAGGGCGGCATGTCCTCCACCTACTTCCGCCGCTTCTACCCGGACGACGTCGCGGGCACGATCGCGTACGTGGCGCCGAACAACACCGATGTCAACGACTACGCCGCCTACACCGACTTCTTCCGCACCGTCGGCACCCCCGAGTGCCGGGCCGCGCTGAACGCCGCCCAGCGTGAGCTGCTGGTGCGCCGCGACCGCCTGGAGACCCGCTACGTGGCCGACAACAAGGCCGCCGGCTCCACCTTCAACACCCTCGGCACGCCGGACCGGGCGTACGAGGCGGGCGTGCTCGACGTGATCTGGGCGTTCTGGCAGTACAGCCTGGAGTCGGACTGCGCCAAGGTCCCGGTCGCGGCCACCGCGACCGACGACGAGCTGTACGCGTGGTTCGACTCGCAGTCCGGCATCACCGGCAACAGCGACCAGTCGCTGGCGAAGTACACCGCGTACTACTACCAGGCCGCCACCGAGCTGGGCGCGCCGTTCTTCGACGTCTCGTACCTGAAGGACGTGCTGCACTACGACTACAAGGAGCTGTACTCGGCCCGCTCGTACGTGCCGAAGGAGATCCCGACCACCTTCAACCCGAACGCGATGCGGGACATCGACCGCTGGGTGAAGCGCGACGCCGAGCGGATCATGTTCGTCTACGGCGGCAACGACCCGTGGGGCGCCAAGCCCTTCAAGCTCGGTCGGGGCAGTGACGACAGCTACGTCTACACCGTGCCGGGCGGCAACCACGGCTCCAACATCGGCAAGCTGCCGGCCGCCGAGTCGGCGGAGGCGACCGCCAAGGTGCTGGAGTGGGCCGGCCTGGCCGACCAGGACACCGCCCGTTCGCTCGCCAAGGCGCAGCAGATCCCGCCGTTCGGCCCGCTCGACGAGGAGGGCCAGAAGCTGGAGCGTCGCCCGCTGTAACCGCGGGGCCCACGCGCACCGGTAGCGCACCAGGAGGAGGCCGCCCCCAGTCGGGGCGGCCTCCTCGTGCGTGCGGCAGGGCCGGCGGACCGGTCCGACCCCCTCCCCGAAGCAGTGAATCAGTGCTTCAATATTTCCGTGGCCTACCGACGCACCCCCGCCGTCCAAGCCCGCCTGGATGCCCAGCGCGAGACGGTGCTGCAGGCCGCCGCCCTGCTGCTCGCCGAGCGCGGCTACGGCGGCTGCACCATGGCCGCCGTGGCGGACCGTGCCGGGATCGCCACCGGAAGCCTCTACCAGCACTTCGCCAACAAGGCCGAGCTGTCCGTGCAGCTGTTCCGCCGGGTGGTCACCCGCGAGATGGCCGCCGTCAACGCGGCCGTCGCCCTCCGGGAGACTCCCCGGCAGCGGATCGCCGCCGTCGTCGAGACCTTCGCGGCCCGCGCCCTGCGCGCGCCCCGGCTGGCGTACGCGCTGCTGGTCGAACCGGCCGACGCGGTCGTGGACGGCGAGCGCCTGGTGTTCCGCCGGGCGTTCCGGGACGTGATCGCCACCGAGATCACCGCCGCCGTGGCGAGCGGCGAACTGCCCGAGCAGGACCCGGTGCTGACCGCCGCCGCGCTGGTCGGCGCGGTCGGCGAGGCCCTGGCCGGCCCACTCGCGGCCGCACCCACCAGAGCCACCGGCACCACCGGAGCCACCGACACGGCCAAAAGCACCGAGACGGCCGCCCCCACCGAAAGCGCGGTCACCACCGACGTGGTCCCCGCCCTGGTCTCCTTCACCCTGCGTGCCCTGGGAGGACGCGATGACAGCGACGCATGAGGTCACCAACCAGGTGCCCCTGCCGTACGGACACGACACCGCCGCCGATCCGACCCTGCTCGCCGCCCTGCACCGGGCCGGCGCCGGCTGGGCCGAGCCCGAACTGCGCGAACTCGGCCGCCTGGCCGGCTCCGAGCAGGCCGCCGAGTGGGGCCGGCTGGCCAACGAGAACCCGCCGGTGCTGCGCACTCACGACCGCTTCGGTCACCGCGTCGACGAGGTCGAGTTCCACCCGGCCTGGCACGAGTTGATGCGCACCGCCGTCTCGTACGGCCTGCACGCCGCACCCTGGCGGGACGAGCGGCCCGGCGCCCACTCCGCCCGCGCCGCCAAGTTCTTCGTCTGGGGCCAGGTCGAGGCCGGCCACACCTGCCCGATCTCGATGACCTACGCGTCCGTCCCGGCCCTGCGCGCCAACCCCACCCTGGCGGGCGAGCTGGAGCCGCTGCTGGCCGCCACCACGTACGACTTCGGGCTGCGCGAGCCTCGCACCAAGCGCGGGCTGATCGCCGGCATGTCGATGACGGAGAAGCAGGGCGGCTCGGACGTCCGCACCAACACCACCACCGCGACCCCGCACGCGGACGGCACCTACCGGCTGACCGGCCACAAGTGGTTCACCTCGGCGCCGATGTCCGACCTCTTCCTGACGCTCGCCCAGGCGCCGGGCGGGCTCAGCTGCTTCCTGCTGCCCCGCGTCCTGCCCGACGGCGGCCGCAACCGCCTGCACCTGATGCGCCTCAAGGACAAGCTCGGCAACAAGTCCAACGCCTCCGCCGAGGTGGAGTACGACGGCGCGGTCGGCTGGCTGGTCGGCGAGGAGGGCCGCGGGGTGGCGACCATCATCGAGATGGTCAACATGACCCGCCTGGACTGCACCATCGGCGCCGCTTCCGGCATGCGGTACGGCGCCACCCGGGCTGTTCACCACACCCTGCACCGGCGGGCGTTCGGCAGGCTGCTGGTGGACCAGCCGCTGATGCGCAACGTGCTCGCCGACCTGGTGGTGGAGTCCGAGGCGGCCACCGCCGTCGCGATGCGGCTCGCCCAGACCACCGACCTGGCCCTGGCTGGGGACGAAACCGCCACGCTGGTACGGCGGTTGGGCCTGGCGGTGGCCAAGTACTGGGTCTGCAAGCGGGGCCCGGCGCACGCCGCCGAGGCGCTGGAGTGCCTGGGCGGCAACGGTTACGTCGAGGAGTCCGGGATGCCTCGGCTCTACCGGGAGGCGCCGCTGGTGTCGATCTGGGAGGGCTCCGGCAACGTCGCCGCCCTGGACGCGCTGCGTGCCATGGCCAAACGACCGGAGACGGTCGAGGCCTTCCTCGGTGAGCTCGACGCGGCCGCCGGGGCGGACCGCCGACTGGACGCGGCCGTCGCGGACCTGCGCAAGCAGCTCACCGACCTGACCGACCTGGAGTACCGGACGCGCAGGCTGGTCGAGTCGATGGCGCTGGCCTTCCAGGGCTCGCTGCTGGTCCGCCACGGCAGCCCGGCGGTGGCCGACGCGTTCTGCGCCACCCGGCTCGGCGGCGACCACGGCGCCGCCTTCGGCACCCTGCCGTCCGGCGTCGACACCGCCGGGATCATCGACCGCGCCCGCCCGGTGCCCGCATGAGTGCGGACGAGGTGGACGAGGTGGACGAGGCGGCAGACGTCCGGTCGTTCTGGCAGGCCCTCGGCCTGCCCGGCCTCGTCGACGTGCACACCCACTTCATGCCGAAGAGCGTCCTCGACAAGGTGTGGGCGTACTTCGACGCGGCCGGCCCGCTCATCAACCGCCCCTGGCCGATCACCTACCGCCAGGCCGAGGCCGAACGCGTCCGGCGGCTGCGGGAGTTCGGCGTCCGCGCGTTCACGTCGATGCTCTACCCGCACAAGCCCGGCATGGCCGCGTGGCTGAACTCCTGGGCCGCCGACTTCGCCGCCCGCACCCCGGACTGCCTGCACACCGCGACCTTCTTCGCCGAGCCCGAGGCGCCCGCCTATGTGGCGCGGGCGATCGAGGACGGCGCCCGGGTGTTCAAGGCGCACCTGCAGGTCGGCGGCTACGACCCGACGGACCGCCGGCTGGACGAGGTCTGGGGATTGCTCGCCGAGACCGGCACCCCGGTGGTCAGCCACTGCGGATCCGGGCCGGTGGCGGGCAAGTTCACCGGTCCCGGCCCGATCGGCGAGGTGCTGGACCGGCACCCGGGGCTGGTCCTGGTGGTCGCCCACCTCGGGATGTCCGAGTACCGGGACTTCCTCGACCTCGCCGAGCGCCACCCGGGCGTCCGGTTGGACACCACCATGGCGTTCACCGACTTCGTCGAGGCCGACGACCCGTTCCCGCGCGCCGAACTGCCGCGCCTGCGCGCTCTCCAGGACCGCGTCCTGCTCGGCAGCGACTTCCCCAACATCCCGTACCGCTACGTCCACCAGCTGGAGGCGCTGGCCGGGCTGGGCCTGGGGGAGGAGTGGCTGCGCGCCGTCTGCCACGACAACGCCGCCGCGCTCTTCGGGCTCGCCCCGGCGAGCCGATCACCGCACCGCCTGATCACCGCACCGCCTGATCATCGCACCACTGATCACCTGGTTCGGTCGCCGCACCACTGATCACCTGGTCACCGCACCGCCCGCAGCGCCCCCAGCGCGTCCGCGTGCAGCCCGGGCGCGGCGGCGAGGAAGCTGGCGGAGCCGGCCGTCCAGGCCGCCCCGGCCCTTGCCTGCACCGGTCCTTACCTGCGGGGTAATCGACGCCCGGCGCCCGGGCGGGCAGGGTGGTGGGACCCGGGCGGCGCCACGACCGCCGGGCCCCACCCCCGTCAGGAGGCTGATCCGCCATGTCCGCGAACGCCCTCACGCCCGTCGGCCCCGGCTCCGTCCTCTCGCGGTGGACGGTGCGCGGCGTACTCGCCCTGGACGCGCTGGTCACCGGCGGAAACGGCCTGGTCTACCTGGCCTTCCCCGGCCCGGTCGGCGACCTGCTCGGGGTCGGCCGGACCACCCTGCTCGACCTCGGGGTCTTCCTCACCGGCTACGCCCTCGGGGTCGGCGCCCTGGCCGCCCGCCGCCGGCCGCCGCGGCTCGCCGTGCAGACGGTGATCGACCTCAACCTGGCCTGGGTGGTGCTCAGCCTGGTCGCGATGGCGGCCTGGTTCGAGCCGACCACCGCCGGGGCCGTCTGGATCCCGGCGCAGGCGGCGGTGGTGGCCCTGTTCGCCGTCCTGCAGTTCACCGCGCTGCGCCGGAGCGACAGCCGTGCCGACAGCCGTGCCGACGGTGGTGCCGATGGCCGTGCCGATGGCCGTGCGGGCCGCCGCGCGGACAACCGCGCCTGAACCGGGGTCAGCGCTCCGGGCCCACGGCGGCCTGCAGGAACCGCACCGTCTCCGCGTCGGCCGGGAGGAAGGTCTCCATGGCCAGCTCGGAGACGGTCACGTCCAGCGGCGTGTTGAAGGTCGCGATGGTGGAGAGGAAGGACAGCACCCGCCCCTCGTGCCGGATCCGCATCGGCAGCGCGAACGGGAACAGCCCGGTGTCGTCCCCGTGCTCCCCGTCCGGGCCCGGGGCGTCCGCCGGCTCCGGGTAGCCGCGGACCTCCTCGTACAGCCGCCGCAGCAACTCGGCGCTGACCAGCTCGATCCGGTGCGCCATCCGCTCCAGCAGGTGCCGCCGCCACTGCGGGTAGTTCACGATGCGCGGCGCCAGCCCCTCGGGGTGCAGGGCGATCCTGATCGCGTTGAGCGGCGGCTGCAGCAGGTGCGGGGCGACGCCGTCGAGGAGCAGCCCGAGCGAGCGGTTGGCCGCCAGTACCCGGAAGCTCCCGTCGACGACCAGCGCCGGGTACGGGTCGTGGGCCGCGAGTAGCCGCTCCAGGCCGCCGCGCAGCGCGTCCATCGAGGGGTCGTCCAGCGGCGTCTCGGGGAAGTGCGGGGCGTAGCCGGCGGCGAGCAGCAGGGTGTTGCGCTCGCGCACCGGGACGTCCAGGTGTTCGGCGAGCCGCAGCACCAGCTCCCGGCTCGGGCGGGACCGGCCGTTCTCGACGAAGCTGAGGTGCCGGGCGGAGGAGTCCGCCCGCAGGGCCAGTTGCAGCTGGCTGAGCTGCCGCCGTTCGCGCCAGCTGCGCAGCAGGGGGCCGACTCCGGTACCCGTCGGGCTGCCCATGCCCGCCATGATCGTCATGGCCAGGACGGTACTGGACCGGGACCGCGCCGCGGGAGAGGGCCTGCCGGTTGGGGCGGCGTGGCTCAGACGCCGGTGCTCGACCCCGGCCGGATGACCATCAGCACCACGACCACCGCCCACAGCAGGTTGAACACCCCGGCCGTCATCGGCAGCAGCCGCAGGCCCTGGACGGCCTTGGCGTGCTGCTCGTCCGGGGTGTCGGGGCCGAGCGCGTCCACCGCGGCCTGCTGCCCGGGCAGCACGAAGAGCAACAGCGAGAGCGCGGCGATCGCGGTGAGCACCATCGAGACGATCACCCAGGACTGCCCGAGCACGTCCATCACCTGGGCCAGGCCGATGCCCAGCACCGGCACGGCGACCCCCAGCAGCGCGTAGACCTGGGTGATCCGGTGCAGGACCCGCAGCACGCCCGCGTCCGAGGCCTGGTCCGGCCCACCGGACAGCGCGGCCTTGGCCCGGCGCGGGAACATGCTGACGGCCACCGCGACCGGGCCTATGAACAGGACCGACACGAGGACGTGCAGGCTCAGCAGGAACTTGGCCATGGCGGGGACACCCTTAATCCGGCGGTGGGCAGCTGGTTCGGCGGGCGTCCGGTGACGACGCGCCCGCGACCAGGCACGCTAACACCGCTTATCCGGCGGCCTGCCGCCCGCCCCGTCCCGTCCTGCCCGCCCCGACCTGCTCAGTCCGCCGTGGTCAGCTGGATGATCCGCGGCGCGGCGGTGCTGACCGCCGCGACGGCGGCGCCGTACTCCGGGTCGGTCCAGTCGAGCAGGTGCAGGTCCTGGTGGCGGCTGCGCAGCGGGGCGCCGGGCGGGACGTCCAGGGGCAGGGCGGAGAGGTCGACGGACGCCAGGGTGTCCAGGGTGGCCCGCCCGATCTTGATCAGCGACTCCTTGCGCACCCACAGCCGCAGGAACGCCCGGTCCGGCTCCGCCGCCGCCTCGACCAGGCGCAGCTCGGCGGGGGAGAGCACCCGGCGGGCGACCGCGCCCAGCGATCCGCCGCGGGCGGCCAGCTCGACGTCCACGCCGACCGGCTGGAATCCGGCCCCGGCCGCGACCACGCCCCGGGTGTGGGACAGGCTCACGTGCACCCCGGGGTGGTCCGGCAGGTACGGCTTGCCGTGGTCCGCCAGGCCGCAGTCCGGGCACTGCTGGGCGAGCGTGACCGCGGCGGCCGGGACCCCGAGCAGCCGGGCGGCGCAGAGCCGGACCAGCACGTGGCCGGCGGTGAAGTCGATCCGCCCGGACTCGTGCCGGAAGCGCGCGGCGCGCTCGCGCTCGACGGGGGTGAGCAGGTGCTCGCCCGCCTCGGGGTGCCGCAGCACGGCGTCGGCGGGCGCGACGGCGACGAGCGGCGTGCTCTGGTCCTGGGCCTCGGAGGTCATTCCCCCAACCTAACCGGCGCGGCCGCCGCCCGGGGCCGGGTCGGGTGGAGACGGCCGCTGCGCCGTTCGGTTGGTTTTCGAATCCGATCTGAGGATCTGCAGGGTAGGAATCGTCCGGTGTGAGGTTTGATGTGCCGGATCTGTGAGATCGCCAGCAGATAGTACGAATTAGCAGGTTTTGCGCGCCTGCTCCTTTTCCTATGCGCGGAGGAATGTGTCGATGGGTCAGGGCACCGGTACGCCGGATCACAGAACGACCGCCGTGAACAGAACACCAGCCACCCGTGGCCGCCGGGCCGTCCGGGTCGCCGTGGCGACCGCCGTCGCCGCGCTGCCGATGGCCGCCGTGCTGACGGTCGGTTCGGCCGCGCCACTGGCACCGCCGCTGGGTGCCTGTACGGGGCCTGACTGCCCGGCCACCTGGCCGCCGCCGAACAACGGCGACTTCACCGGCCGGGACGCCAGCATCAACGTCTTCACCGGCGGCGACTACACGGTGACCGGCCGCGCCGCCGAGGCCGAGGGCAAGATCGTCGCGCTGGGGAACCTGACCGTCGACAAGAGCCAGGGCGGCGGCGCCTACAACATGGGTGTCGTGGGCGTCGGTTCGCGCGTCGTGCCGCCCAACGGCAGCGACTTCGTGACCACCGGCGGCAGGGTCGACGTCAGGAGCGGCAACCGGATCCTGATCGGCGGCAGCGACTCCAAGGGCCAGGCCTTCGGCAACCTGCGGCACGCCGGCAGTGTCTCCGGCACGGTCAACATCGACCCCACCGGCCGGTCGATCCAGGACCCGAACGCCGCCGCGCCGTACCAGGAGGTGCTCACCCAGATCGAGGAGGTCTCCGACTGCGTCGGCCGGGCCACCGCGACCGGCACGGTCAACGTCACCAACAGCGAGGCGACCTTCACCGGTGACGGGACCAGCAGGAAGCAGGTCTTCAACGTCACCCGGAACCTCGCCTCGCCGAGCGGCGGGCAGATCGGACTGGTCTTCAACAACATCCCGGCCGGGGCCACCGTCGTGGTGAACATGCTCGGGGACAGCCCGGTCATCAACACCTACACGGGCACGGGGCTGCCCGGCGACCAGACCACCGCGATGCGCTCCAAACTGATGTGGAACTTCCCCACCGCGACCTCGGCCGAGATCCGCGGCAGTGCCCAGTTCCAGGGCTCGGTCATGGCCGGGAACCCGGGCGGCACCACGACCATCTCCCAGCCGGGCATGGACGGCCGGGTGTACCTCGCGGGCAACCTGATCCACACCGGCACCGGCGGCTACGAGATCCACAGCTACCCGTTCGACGGGGACCTGCCGGACTGCAAGGTGTCGCCGAGCCCGTCGCCGTCGACCTCGCCGTCCTCCTCGCCGTCCTCCTCCCCGTCGTCCTCCCCCTCGTCGTCACCGTCGTCGTCGCCCTCCTCCTCCCCGACGCCGTCCCCGACCGCGAGCTCCACCTCGCCCTCGGCCAGTCCGTCCAGCTCCGGTCACCCGACCAGCCACCACCCGACCAGCCACCACCCCACCGGTCACCCGACCAGCCACCACCCCGGTCACGGCGGTGAGTTGCCCTCCACGGGTGCGGGCAGCGCCCCGGTGGTCTTCGGCCTGGCCGGCGTCGGCCTGCTCGGCCTCGGTGGCCTCGCCGTCCTGGCCGCCCGCCGTCGCGGCCGCCACGGCTAGGGCCCCAGGAAGCAGCGAACAACGGCCCAGGCCGCCCGCGTCGTCGACCCCGACCGGGCGGCCTGCGCCGTGCTGGGGTGTTGCAACGACCGCTAGAGCCCAAGGTGGGCGAGGGGCCGGAGGCGGCTCAGTGGGAGTCGAAGAAGCGGTCCACCGTGCGGCGGTCGGCGGCGACGGTGTGCACCGGCTCGCCGACCACCCGGCCGGCCAGCGTGACGGCCAACTCGCCCACGTCCTGCCGGAGTCGGTCGGCGGCCTCGGCCCGGTCGGCGGCGATCCGCGTGTGCGAGGCGGAGACCAGCCGGTCCCGGTCGCGGATGCCCTCCGCGCGGGCATCGGCGACGGCGGCCGCGCCCTGCTCGGCGTACTCCTGCCGGATCCGGGACGCCTCGTGCCTGGCCTGTGCGAGCTCCTGCCGGCCGGCGTCGTGGGCGGCCTCGGCCTCGGCGCGGACGGCCTCCGCGCGTTCGGTGCGGCCCTCGGTCGCGTCCCACCGCTCGGCCTTCACTCGCTCGATGCGCGGGAGGAGGCCGTGGCCGAGGGTCCACATGACCAGGAAGAACAGGGTCAACCCGAGGGCCAGCATGAAGGGTTCGGGCTGGAGCGGTCCGAGTTCGATGTTCACGCAAGCCTCCCCTTGGTGTTGACGGACAGTCAGCGGGGAGTTTTCCCAACGATGATGAGGGTCGAACTTTACCTGGGCATGACCTGCGTCACTGCCCCATGACGTACGTGACGGTCGGGCCGGTGGTCCAGCCGCCGTCCACCGCGAGCTCGGCGCCGGTGACGTAGGAGGCGTCGTCGGAGAGCAGGTAGACCACGGCGGTGGCGATCTCGGGCGCCTCGCCGACCCGGCCCATCGGGGTGTAGGTCATGCCCGGGTGGACCGAGTTGACCCGGATCCGCTCGGTGCCCAGCTCGACCGCGCCGAACTCCGCCACCGCGAAGTCCACCACGCGCCGCCAGTCCTGCTCCGAGGTCACGTCGTGCCGTACGAACCGTGCCCGGTCGCCGAGTTCGGCGGCGGTGGCCTTGCCGTCGTCCGCCAGGACGTCGGTGATCACCACGCTGCCGCCGGCCGCGACGGCGAGCCGGGCGGCCTCGGCGCCCAGGCCTCGGGCGCCGCCGGTGATGATGACGGTCTTGCCGGTCAGGTCGTTCATGACGCGCTCCTCTGGGGGGTGGGGGCGGAGAGCATGGCGGCGGACATCGTCACCAGGTCGGCGAGGAAGGTCTCCTCGTCGGTCAGCGGGGTGGACCCGGTGAGGTGCTGCTGCGCCCGGTCGGCCAGGGCCACGCCGATCAGGGTGAGGGCCAGGTCGATCCGCTCCAGCCGGATCGGCTCCGGCAGCGCGGCGATCCGGTCCTCGACCAGTTCGATCAGCCGCCAGTAGCCGCCGCCCGCCAGCGTGGGGTGCGGGGTCCGGGTGCGGACCCCGCTGCTGTGGCTGACCTGGGCGGAGATCCGCAGGCAGCGCCGGCCCTGGTCGGTGTGCAGTTCGGTGGCCTCGGCCGCGACCAGGGCGTCGAGCAGCCCGGGCAGGTCCGCGTCCGCGAGTGCGGGCAGGCGCGGCGCGAGGGCCTGCTCGGTGCGTTCCTGGCGGCCGGCCATGATCGCGTCGAGCAGGCCCTCGCGGGAGCCGAAGTGGTACTGCACGGCGGACGGGTTGCTCTGTCCGGCCAGTCGGGTGATGTCCCTGGTCAGGGCGGCTTCCACGCCTCGGGTGGCGAACAGTTCCTCCGCCGCCCGCAGCAGCCGCTCGCGGGTCTCGTGGCCCGCCGATGTCCTCGCCATGCCCGCAACGTCAATGCTGCACATTATTAACGGCGAGGAGCACCCCCGGCGCCGCACCCCGGAAGGCTCCGGCTACGTCACCTCACCCCGGCGGGAGAACCGCTCCGCCCGCCACTCGCCGCTCGTCAGCACCTCGGCCAGCTGCCGGGCCGCGTCCCAGACCTCGGTGTACGACAGGTACAGCGGGGTGAAGCCGAACCGCATGAGGTCCGGTGCGCGGAAGTCCCCGATCACGCCGCGCTCGATCAACGCCTGCACCACCGGATAGCCGTCGGCGTGCCGCAGCGCGACCTGGCTGCCCCGTCGGGCGTGCTCGCGCGGGGTCGCCACCTCGATCCCGTCCAGGCCCTCGACCAGGCCGATGAACAGGTCGGTCAGCGCCAGGCTCTTCGCCCGGACGGCGGCCAGGTCGGCCCGCTCCCAGACGTCCAGACTGGCGCCCAGCGCGGCCTGGCCGAGCAGCGAGGGCGAGCTGGTCAGGAAGCGTCCGACGCCCGGCTTCGGGTCGTACCCGGGCTCGAAGGCGAACGGGCGGGCGTGCCCGAACCAGCCGCTCAGCGGCTGCCGCGGACCGGCCGCCAGATGCCTTCCGGCGACGTACAGGAAGGCCGGTGAGCCGGGCCCGCCGTTCAGGTACTTGTAGGTGCAGCCGATCGCGAAGTCCACGCCCGCCGCGCCGAGTTCGACCGGCAGCGCGCCCACCGAGTGGCAGACGTCCCAGATCATCAGCGCGCCCGCGGCCTGCACCCGGGCGGTGATCCCGGGCAGGTCCAGCAGCTCGCCGGTGCGGTAGTCCACCTGTGAGAGGACCACCGCGGCGACGTCGCCGTCCAGGTGCCGGTCCAGCTCCTCCGGCCGGATCAGCACGCTGCGCGCGCCCTCGACCAGGCCGGTGGCGCCCTCGGCGATGTACAGGTCGGTCGGGAACGCCTCGCCGTCGCCCAGCACGGTGCGCCGCCCCGGGCGCAGCCGCAGGGCGGCGACCAGCACCTTGAACAGGTTCACCGAGGTGGTGTCGCAGACCACCACCTCCTCCGGCTCGGCGCCGATCAGCGGGGCGATCCGCCGTCCCAGCCGGTACGGCTGCTCGAACCACCCGGCGTCGTTCCAGCTGCGGATCAGCTCCCGGCCCCACTCCTCCTCGACCACCTGCCGCACCCGCTCCGGGGTCCGCACCGGCAGCGCGCCGAGCGAGTTCCCGTCCAGGTAGACCACCCCCTCCGGCAGGGCGAACTCCTTGCGGAACGCCGCCAGCGGGTCGACGGCGTCCAGCGCCGCGCACTCCTCGCGCGTGATCATGCCGATCCCCTCGTTCACAGCTCGTCCCGGATCGTCCACAGCTCCGGGAACACGTCCTGCTCGGCGGACTTGCGCAGCCAGCTCAGGCCGCTGGAGCCGCCCGAGCCGGGCTTGCCGCCCATGGTCCGCTTGACCGCGGACAGGTGGCGCTGGCGCCAGTGGGTGACCCGCTCGGCGACGTCCAGCAGCGCCTCGCCGAGCGGCTGCAGGGCGGCGTACTCCGGGTCGGTGTAGACCAGGCGCCAGGCCTCGGCGACCTCCTCGTCGGCGCGGTAGCGCTGCTCGGAGGGCTCCGGGCGCAGCGGCAGGCCGCGGCGGGCCAGCAGGGCCAGTGCGTCGTCGTACAGGCCGGGGGAGCGCAGCGCCTCGGCCAGCTCGGCCTGGGTCTGCGGCATCCCGTCGTACATCGTCAGCAGCGCGGCGTTCTTGTTGCCGAGCAGGAACTCCAGGTGCAGGAAGGCCGAGGACTGGAAGCCGGAGGCCTGGCCGAACGCCGAGCGGAAGGCGTTGAACTCCTGCGGCGTCATGGTGGCCAGCAGGTCCCAGGACTTCACCAGCACGTCCTGCGCCTGGGTGCCGCGCCGCAGCGCGGCCAGCGCGGCGGGCAGGTCGTCCTCGCGCAGCGCCCGCTGGGCGAGCGTCCACTCGTGCCGCAGCAGGTCGAACAGCAGCTCCATCACCTGCGTGGTGATGATGAACGACAGTTCGGCCGGCTCCTTGCTCTGCGGACGCTGCAGGCTGTGCAGCTCGTCCAGGCACACGTAGCGGGCGTACGGGGTGCCCCGACCCGGCTCCCCGTGCCGACCGAACGACAGGTCGGGTGTCTCCACCGTGTCGTGCCCCATCCCGTGCCTCCTGATCCACCCGGGTGCGTCGCCCGGACCGGCGACCAGGCGGACGGCCTGGTTCCGCCGGGGTGCCCATTGTGCGGCGGTGCGACCCCCCGGTTGAATGGTCGACGGACACCGCAACCGCCATTGCGGTTGTCGATCGCAAGGCGTTGTGCCGATTCGCTTTACGATCGCGAAACCACCCGTTCCAGTCACCCCGGGAGCCGCCATGGACGCCGTCGACCGCCGCCTGCTGGCCGAGCTGCAGACCGATGCCAGGCTCTCCTACAACGAACTCTCCCGCCGGGTGAGCCTGTCCGCACCCGCGGTGGCCGAACGGGTCCGCCGGCTGGAGGCCGACGGGGTGATCACCGGCTACCACGCCCACGTGGACCTCAGCCGGGCCGGACTGCCGATCACCGCGCTGGTCCAGATCCAGTGCTACGGACCGCGCTGCGTGCTGCGCGACCCCCAGGTGGCCGCCTGGCCGGAGGTGCTCCAACTGCACCGGGTGACCGGCGGGGCCTGCTGCGCGCTGCTGGTCGCGGTGCCGACGATGGCCGACTTCGAGGCCCTGTGCGACCGGCTCGGCGGCTACGGCCAGCCGTCCAGCTCGATGATCCTCTCCAGCCCGGTGCCCTGGCGGCCGGTGGTCGCGCCGTAGCGCCGTGGCGCCGTGGTGCCTCTCGCCGTGGCGCCGTACGGCCGGAGCGGTAGGTTCCTCGGCATGCCGAACGAGCGTCACATCCTGCTGCTGCCCGGGAGCCTGCGGGCCGGCTCGACCAACGAGACCGTGCTGCGCACCGCCGCCGCCGTGGCCGCCGCCACCCCGGGCCTCCGGGCCACCTACTACGCGGGGCTGGCCGATCTGCCGCACTTCAACCCGGACCGCGACACCGACCCGCTGCCCGAGCCGGTGGCCGCCCTGCGCGCCGCCGTCGAGGCCGCCGACGCGCTGCTGGTCTGCACCCCCGAGTACGCCGGGACGCTGCCCGGCTCCTTCAAGAACCTGCTGGACTGGACGGTCGGCGGGACGGAGATCTCGGACAAGCCCACGGGCTGGATCAACGCGGCCGGCCCGGGCCGGGGCCAGGGCGCCGAGGCCACCCTGCGCACCGTCCTCGGCTACACCGGCGCGGCCGTGCTGGACGAGGCCTGCGTGCGGATCCCGCTGGACCGCCAGGCGATCGGCCCGGACGGGCTGGTCGCCGACCCGCTGGTGCGGGAGCGGATCGGCGAGGTGCTGGCCCGGCTCGCCGCGGGCTGATCGTGGAGCCGGTCACGGGCTGACCGCCGGGCCCACCGCGGGCTGACCGCGAGGGCGCGGCCGGGCTCAGTGCCCTTCCAGCATGTGCACCCCGAGCCCGTCCAGGCCGTTCAGGAACAGTTCCACGCCGACCGCCGCCAGCAGCAGTCCGAGCAGCCGGGAGAGCACCTCCAGCGAGGTGCGGTGGGTGCGCCGCATCAGCGGCGCGAGCAGGGCCACGCAGACGTAGTTGATCACCACGACCGCGAGGTACGCCCCGGCGACGACGACCTTCCAGCCCCATTCGTTCTTGGTGAGCGAGGCGACCAGGACGGCGGTGATCGCGAGCGGGCTGGCGATGTACGGCAGCAGCAGCTCGCGGATGCCGTCCACCATGTGGTTCGGCAGGTGCTCGTCGTCGTCGCTCTCGGTGCCGAGGTGGAGACCGAAGACCAGCGCGACCGCGTAGATGAAGAAGATCGTCCCGCCGGCGAGCTGCAACGACTGGTCGCTGATGTGGAACAGCGTGGTGACCTCGTCCGCGGTGAAGCCGAGCACCAGGCCGACCGCCGCCGAGATCACCGTGCTCCACGCGGCCAGCCGCCGCAGTTCCCGGGTGCTCCGGGTGGAGGCCAGCCGGGCGAAGGCCAGCAGGGTCTTCGGCGGGCCGACCACGGCGAAGAAGGTGATGAACGCGCTGCTCAGGTTGAAGACGAACATGCGCCAAGCATGGCCGCGGGGCCCGGTGCGGGCGCTGTGCCACGCCCCGAGGCCGGGCGTGGCGTGGCGTGAATCTCACGGGCGGGCGGTTCATTCCGGAAGACCGGCGAATTCCCCCGGATGGCGGCCCCGGCTCGAACGGGTGCGCGCTGTCGGGTCCCATGGAAGTCGGATCACCCCCCGGGAACGAGGATGCGACATGTGTCTGAACCGTAAGGACCTGGGCCTGCTGGCCCTGCGCGGAGCGGTCGGCGGGGTGCTGATCGCGCACGGGACCCAGAAGCTGTTCGGCTGGTTCGGCGGCGGCGGTCTGGAGGGCACCACCCAGGCGATGGAGCACATGGGCTTCCACCCCGCCCGGCAGAGCGCCATCGCGGCGGGTGCCGGCGAGGCGGGTGGTGGTGTGCTGCTGGTCGCCGGGCTGGCCGGCGCGGTGGTGGCCGGGACGATGGCCGGCGCGGTGGCGGTGCACGCGCCGGGGGGCTTCTTCGCGACCTCCGGCGGCTACGAGTACCCGGCCTTCCTCGGCGCGACCGGGCTGGCGCTCGGGCTGGCCGGTCCGGGACGGTACTCGCTGGACCACCTGACCTGCCACGTGCTCGACCGGCCGTGGATGGGACTGCTGGCCTTCACGGCGTCCGTCGCCGGGGCGTACGGCGTGGTGGCCCGGCGCCGGCACGCGGTGCGGCTGCGCGAGGAGCGGGCCGCGGTGGAGGCGGACGAACAGGAGGGCTCGGGGCTGTCCTGACGGCGCGGGCGCCGGTGCCGGTGCCGACGCGCGGTGCGGTGCCGACGTCCGGTGTCACCCGGAGGCAGTAACCCTGCTGGCGCTCCCCCCGCGCCCCTCGGAGGGTGGGCGGGGAGGTGTGCCGGGCAGCCCGGCACCGGGGCAGAAACGAGGGACCGTATGGACCGCCAGCCGCTCACCCGGACCGGTTCGAGGCCGCGCGTCACCGCGCGGCGGCCGGACGGAACGCCGGCGCGCCGCCAACGCCGGTCGGTGGCCCGGGTGTTGGCCGTGGCGGTGGTCGGCTCGGCGGCGCTGGCGGGCTGCTCCTCCTCCGGCAGGAGTGCGGGCACCGTGGCCTCCTCGGCCGCCGCCGCGATCGAGCAGGGCGCCTCGGCCGCCGCCTCCGCCGCCTCGGCGCTGGCCTCGGCGGCCGGCGGGGCGGGGTCGGTGATCTCCTCGGCGGAGGCGCGGGCCTCGGCGGCGGTGTCCGCGGCCTCCTCGGCGGTCGCCGGGATCAAGGGCGGGCTGGACGCCAAGGGGGACGTGTCCGTCGGGGCGGTGAGCACCGGTCCGGACGGCAAGGCGCAGGTGGAGCTGACCGTCACCAACCACGGGCAGCAGTCGTACCGGTACGTGATCCAGATCAACTTCACCGACGACTCCGGCAAGCTGCAGGACGCGACCGCGGTGACCGTCCAGGACGTGGCGGGCGGAAAGAGCGCCCAGGCCACCGCGCGCAGCAACCGGGACCTCTCGGGAAGCCTGAAGGCCGTGGTGGCCAACGCGGTGCGCTACTGACGCCCAGGTCGGCGGGGTACCCGGGTGGGGGTCGAACCTTAAGCGCGGCTCAAGGCCCAACAGGACCCCTTGACGGGGGAGTTGGTCTAGTCCATTTTTATTGCCCAGGTGCAGGGAGCCCCTGAACCGGCGTCAACGGCCTCGTGCCGCGGGCGCCGGTTCGGCACATCCCGGTGTCCGTCACGGCCCGATTCCGCTGATCCGCTCGATTCCCCACCCCTGATCTGTCATGTCCCGGTCGCCCGACCCCACCTCGGGCGCACCCCCCCGGGACGACGGAAACCCCCACAACCAGGAGTTACGCACCCATGCTGCGTTCACGCATTGAAAGGGCCGGGGCCCCGGCTCCGGCGGGCGGCCGCCGACGTCGTCCGAAGAGCCTGGCCGCCATCGCGGCCGGCACCGCCGCCTCCGTGCTGCTCGGCGCGGGCCTCGCGCTGACCGGCGGCGGCGCGGCCAACGCCGCCACCACCAACAGCACCGGCGCGCCCGCCACCAGCGGTGGCATCAAGGTCGCCTACTACGACCAGTGGTCGGTCTACGCCAACGCGTACTACCCGAAGACGATCCAGGACACCGGCGTGGCCGGGAAGCTGGACTACCTGATCTACGACTTCGCCAACATCCACCCGACCGACCTGGGGTGTTTCGAGGCCACCAAGGCCGCCGACGGGAACGACAACAACCCCAACGCGGGTGACGGCGCGGCCGACGCGTTCGCCGACTACCAGAAGAGCTTCGGCGCGGACATCTCGGTGGACGGCGTCGGGGACGTCTGGAACCAGCCGATCGCGGGCAACTTCAACCAGCTGAAGAAGCTGAAGGCGAAGAACCCCAACCTCAAGATCCTGCTCTCGATCGGCGGTTGGACCTACTCCAAGTACTTCTCGCCGGCCTCCGCCACGGACGCCTCGCGCAAGCACCTGGTCTCGTCCTGCATCGACATGTTCATCAAGGGCAACCTCCCGAGCGACGCCGGCTACGGCGGCCCGGGCACCGGTGCCGGCATCTTCGACGGCATCGACATCGACTGGGAGTACCCGGGCGGCGGCGGCCACACCGGCAACATCTCCAGCCCGTCCGACAAGCAGAACTTCACGGCGCTGCTGAAGGAGTTCCGCACCCAGCTGGACGCGCAGGGCAAGGCCGACAACAAGACCTACGCCCTGTCGGCGGCGGTCGGCGCCGGCCAGGACAAGATCATGAACGTCGAGACCGACAAGATCGGTCAGTACCTGACCTTCCTCGACGTCATGACCTATGACATGCACGGCGGTTGGGACCCGCAGGGTCCGACCAACCACCAGGCCCCGCTCTACTCCGGCCCGAACGACCCGTCGACCCCGGCCAAGCCGGGCAACGGCAAGTACTCGATCGACAACGCCGTCAAGGCGTGGACGGTCGGCGACAAGGACTACGGCATCCCCGGCGGCTTCCCGGCCAACAAGATCAACATGGGTGTCCCGTTCTACTACCGCGGCTGGACCGGCGTCCAGAACAACGGCAAGAACGGCCTCTTCCAGCCCGCCGCCAGCCCGGCGGCCGGCGCGGCGATGTCCGGCAACGTCCCCGGCATCCAGATGTACAAGGAGCTCGCGGGCTTCGTCGACAACCCGTCCAAGACCTTCTGGGACGACGACGCCAAGGCCACGTACTTCTACGACGGCAACACCTTCTGGAGCGGCGAGGACGCCAGGTCGATCCAGGCCAAGCTCGACTACGCGCACTGCAACGGCCTCGGCGGCTCCTTCGCCTTCTCGCTGTACGACCTGGGCACCAGGACCGCGCTGTTCGACAAGATGGTCGACGCCACCAACGGCTCCTCCTCCGCCTGCCCGGCCCCGCCGACCGGCACGCCGACCCCGACCCCGACCGGCACGCCGACCGGCACCCCCACGGGCACGCCGACCGGTACCCCGACCGGTACCCCGACCTCGCCGGCCGGCTGCCCGGCCGCCCCGAGCTGGGACGCCAACGCCACCTACGCGGCCGGCGGCACCAAGGTCTCCTGGAAGGGCCACTACTACACCAACAAGTGGTGGACCAAGGGCGACGACCCGAGTCTGAGCGGCCAGTGGGGCGTCTGGACCGACAACGGTCCCTGCTGACCCGTCGGACACCACGAGCTGAGGGCCTGACGGACCCTCGCGGCACCTGAACCACGCAGTCCGGCCCGCCGGGGGAGCACCCCCGGCGGGCCGGACTCGTCGGCTTTCAGGCCAGGTCGGCGGTGCGCCCGAGCGCGTCCGGCTGGCTCTCCTCGATCCGCCGCAGCATCCGTGCGAGCAGCGCCGACAGCACGGCCCGCTCCTCACCCGAGATGTCCTGGAGCAGCTCCTCCTCGAACACCGCCGCCATCCGCATCGACTCCAGCCACTTGTCGCGGCCGTTCTCGGTGAGCTCGATGATCACCCGCACCCGGTTGGTCTCGTCCCGCTCCCGGGTGACCAGGTCCTCGCTCACCATCCGGTCGATCCGGTGCGTCATCGCGGCCGGGGTGAGGCCGAGCCGCTTGGCCAGCTCGCCCGGCCCGAGCTGGTACGGGCTGCCGGAGACCACCAGCGCCTTGAGCACCTCCCACTCGGCGGCCGTGATCCCGAGCACAGTCAGCTGTCGGTCGTAGGCCACGCCCATCCGTCGGGCGACCCGGGACATGGTCTGCACGATGGTCTCCACCTGGGGGTCCACGGTGGGGAATTCCCGCTGGTAGACGGCCACCTGCTCGGCGATGCCGAGCTCCCTGGGGGTGGCCGGCGCGGGCTTGTCCGTAGTCATGCGGACCAGTGTCGCACGGGGGCGTGCATCTCTTAAGCCTTTGACTCCGCACTCTTCCGGTGCTAAGACTTTATCTCGTCAAACTTTAGCTCTGAAATCTTCTGGACTTAAGAGTATCCAGTTGAATCCAGGAAGGGATGTGCACGGTGATCGGCACGGTGAAGCAGCGGGGACAGCAGCGACGCGGGGCGGGCGGCCCGCTGCGCCGCGTCCAGATCGGCAACGCGCTCAGCGCGTTCGGCAGCGGGTTCACGATGCCGTACATGTTCGTGTACGTGGACCAGGTGCGCGGGCTGGGCTCGCTGGCGGCCGGGATGGTGTTCACCGTCTTCGCGCTGGCGGCGCTCGCCGTCCTCCCGTTCACCGGCCGCGGCATCGACCGGTACGGGCCCCGCCCGGTCCTGCTGGTCGGCTCGGCGCTCGCCGCCACCGGCGCGTTCGCCTTCGGCCACGCCACCGGCACCCCGGCCCTGCTGGTCTCCTCCTTCCTGTTCGGCGCGGGTGTCACCACCTGCCAGCCGGCGCTCGCCACGATGATCGTCCGCTGCTCGACGGCCGCGACCCGCTCGCACGCCTTCGCGCTCCAGTTCACCCTGGTCAATCTGGGCATGGGCATCGGCGCCCTGGTCGGCGGGCAGATCGTGAACGTCGCCGACCCGGCCAGCCTCACCCGGCTGTTCACCATCGAGGCGGCGACCTTCCTCGGCCTGGCGCTGGTCACCGGCACCGCCCGGATGCCGGCGGCCCCGCTGATCCCGCTGCACGAGAAGAACGAGGGCCCCACCGGCCTGCGCGCGCTGGTCGCCGACAAGGCGATGCTGCGGCTCTGCCTGCTCGCCGGGCTGATCTTCTTCACCTGCTACGGCCAGTTCGAGTCCGGCGTCGCGGCCTTCGCCACCGACACCGTCGGCACCGCGCCCTCCACCCTGGGCTTCGCGATCGGCGCCAACGCGCTGACCATCGTCGTCCTGCAGATGTTCATGGTGCGGATCACCGCGCGCCGCCGCCGCACCACCGCGATGGCCGCGGCCGGCGTGGTCTGGCTCGGCGCCTGGGCGATGGCCCTGGTGGCCGGCCTGATCCGGACCGAGACCATGGCCGCCACGGTCGCCATCGTCTCGATCTACGCCCTGTTCGGCGTCGGTGAGTCGCTGCTGGCGCCCACCATGGGCCCGATCGTCGCCGATCTCGCCCCCACCCGGCTGCTCGGCACCTACAACGCGGGGTACGCCCTGGTGAAGCAGATCGCGATCGCGGTCGGCCCGGCCGTCGGCGTGCTGCTGGTCGGCTCCGGCACGTGGCCGCTCTACCTCGCGGCCATGGCGGGCTCCACGCTGCTGATCGTCGCCATGGCGCTGCGGCTGCGCCCGCACCTCACGGCGGAGCAGGACAACGCCGCCCCGGCCGTGGTCCGCGCCCCGGTCGTCCGGGAGCTGCAGACCGCCGCGTGACCGCCGTTCGAACGGGCGTGCCGACGGGCGCCGACCAGGTCACCTGGTCGGCGCCCGTCGCGCTTGGCTTCGCGACCACCGCCACATAGTGTCAGTGGCTGTTGCCGCCCGGCCCCGGCCGGCGCAGCAGACACGGGCAGAGCAGACAGGCGGATCGGCGAGGCAATGACGCAAACGGCGCTCACGCACCCCCCGGTGGCCCCGGCCCCCGTCACCCCGGCACCGGCCCCGCGCCGGCTGCTCCGCCGGGCGGCCGACTGGTCCGGCTGGCTCGGGCCGATCGGCGTCGCGCTCTTCGCCGGCCTGCTGCGGTTCTGGCACCTCGGCTACCCCAACGCCTTCGTCTTCGACGAGACGTACTACCCCAAGGACGCCTGGTCGCTGCTCCGACAGGGCTACGAGGGCAGCTGGCCGGACCACGCCAACGCCGACATCCTGGCTGTCCCGCAGGGCGTCCCGCTCACCTCCGCGCCCGAGTTCATCGCCCACCCGCCACTCGGCAAATGGGTGATGGCGATCGGTGAGCAGCTGTTCGGCCTGCACCCTTTCGGCTGGCGGTTCATGACCGCCCTGCTCGGCACCGTCACCGTGCTGATGCTCGCCCGGATCGGCCGCCGGCTCTTCGGCTCCACCCTGATCGGCTGCACCGCCGCGCTGCTGATGGCCGTCGACGGCCTCCACCTGGTGATGAGCCGGGTCGGCCTGCTCGACGGCATCCAGATGTTCTTCGTACTCGCCGCCTTCGGCGCCCTGCTGATCGACCGCGACCACGTCCGCGCCCGGCTCGCCACCGCCACCGACGGCGACCGGGCCCGGCTCGGCCTGCGCCCCTGGCGGATCGCCGCCGGGGTGTTCCTCGGCGCCGCCTGCGCGGTCAAGTGGAACGGCGCGATGATCCTCGCCGCCTTCGGCCTGCTGACCGTCCTGTGGGACCAGTCCGGCCGCCGCGGGGCCGGCGCCCGCCGCCCCTGGCGCTCGATGCTGCGCCGGGACGCCGTGCCCGCCTTCCTCGCCATGGTCGGCTCCGCCCTGGTGGTGTACGTCGGCGCCTGGGGTGGCTGGCTCGCCAGCGGCCGCAGCGGCGAGGGCGGGTACGACCGGCACTGGGCCGACGGCCGCGCCGGCCTGTCCCCGGACCGCTTCCTCGGCATCCCGCTGCCGCAGGTGCCGATGAGCTGGGTGCCCGCGCCGCTGCGCAGCCTGTGGCACTACCACTCGCAGATGTACGACTTCAACACCGGGCTGAGCACCCCGCACACCTACCAGTCCAACCCCTTCAGCTGGCTGGTCGACGGCCGCCCGGTCTCCATGTACTGGGAGCAGGTCCCGAACGGGCAGCGCGGCTGCACCGCCTCCGGCGGCTGCGCGGCCCAGATCCTCGGCCTCGGCACCCCGCTGCTCTGGTGGACGGCCTGCTTCGCCCTGGTCTACCTGCTGTGGCGCTGGTTCTTCCGCCGGGACTGGCGCTCGGGCGCCGTGCTGTGCGCGGTGGCCGGGATCTACCTGCCCTGGTTCCAGTACCAGGAGCGGACGGTCTTCTCCTTCTACATGGTCGTCCTGGTGCCCTTCCTGTGCCTGGCCGTCGCCCAGCTGCTCGGCGCGATCCTGGGCCCGGCCGGCGGCAGCCCCGAGCGCCGCCGGATCGGCGCGGCCGGCGCCGGGCTGATCGTGCTCGCCATCGTCGGCTGCTTCGCCTTCTTCTACCCGCTGTACACGGCGGAGGTGATCCCGATGACGTCCTGGCAGGACCGGATGTGGTTCACCAGCTGGATCTGACACCGGTGCTCCCGTCCGCGGCGGGCGCTCCGGCCCCGGTGCCGCTCGGCACCGCAGGCGGTCCGACGCCGGTGCCGCTCGCCGCCTCGGGAAGCCAGCTGCTGCCGGTCACCCCTGTGCTCGGGGTGGTCGCCGCCCTCCTGCTGCTGGCCGCCGTCGCGGTGGCCGGGTGGGGCCGGCTCGGCCACGGGCACGCGGTGCTGCGGGCGGGGCTGCGCGCGGTGGTGCAGTTGGCCGCCGTCGCCGCGGTGATCGCCTGGGTGGTCGGCTCGCTCTGGTGGTCGGCGCTGTTCGTGCTGCTGATGTTCACGGTCGCGGTGCGCACCGCCGGGCGGCGGATGACCCCCGGCCCCGGCTGGGTCTGGGCGGCCGCCCCGATCGGCGCCGGCGTGCTGCCGGTGCTCGCCCTGCTGCTGGCCGTCGGACTGCTGCCGCTCAAGGGCCTGTCCGTCATCCCCGTCGCGGGCATCCTGATCGGCGGCGGGCTCACCGCCACCTCGTTGGCCGGGCGGCGCGCCCTCGACGAGCTGCGGCAGCGCCGGGGCGAGGTGGAGGCGGCGCTGGCGCTCGGCTTCGTGGAGCGCGACGCCCGGCTGGAGATCTGCCGCACGGCCGCCGCGACCTCGCTGGTGCCCGCGCTCGACCAGACCCGGACGGTCGGCCTGGTCACCCTGCCCGGCGCCTTCGTCGGCATGCTGCTCGGCGGCGCCACGCCCGTCCAGGCCGGGGCGGTGCAGTTGTTCGTGCTGGTCGGGCTGCTGGCGGTGGAGTCCGTGGCGATCGTGGTGGTGCTGGAGCTGGTCGGGCGGGGGCTGGTGACCGCCGGGGCACCTGACGGGGTCGGGTACCCTTGAGCACGTTGAAGGGGAGTAGCCCTCCACCGGACCGTCGACATACTGGCCCCCACGGGCCCGGCGCCCGGGGCACCTGATCCGCAGGGGCGGTGCCGGCGAGACCTTCGGCCGCAGTGCTGTGACCATGACCAGTGCTGTCGGGCCGAAGCGTCCCCTGACGGAGCTGCGGAGGCCGGGCAGCCAGACCGAGGGAACCCCCCTGATGAGCTTGACCGTTGCCGCGTTGACCTTCGGCATCATCTTCCTGGCCGAACTGCCGGACAAGACCGCGCTGGCCAGCCTCGTGCTCGGCACCAAGTACCGTGCGAGCTACGTCTTCGCGGGCGTCGCCGCCGCGATGGCCGTTCAGGTCGCCCTCGCCCTGGCCGCCGGGCACCTGCTCTCGCTGCTGCCGCACCGCTGGGTGGAGGGCGTCACCGGCGTGCTGTTCCTGGCCGGCGCGGCCATGCTGCTGTTCCACGGCGGGGGCGAGGAGGAGGACGGGCACGCCGCCAAGGAGCCGTCCTCGCCCAGCTTCTGGAAGGTGGCCGGGGCCAGCTTCGTGGTCGTCGCGGTCGCCGAGTTCGGCGACCTGACCCAGATCATGACCGCCAACCTGGCCGCCAAGTACGCCGATCCGCTGGCCGTCGGCCTCGGCGCGTGGCTGGCGCTGTGCGCGGTGGGCGGGATCGCCATCGTGGGCGGGCAGAAGCTGCTCAAGCACGTGCCGATGAAGCTGATCATCCGGGTGGCGGCGGCGATCATGGTGGTGCTGGCGGGGATCAGCATCTTCCAGGCCGTCACCGGCTGAGCCCGGTCGGCGGATGCTCAGCAGCCCGGGTCGGCCTCCAGGACGGCCCGGGTCTTCGGGCCGTAGACGTTGGTCTCGCCCTTGATCCGGTTGCTGAGCTGGTAGTCCCTGAGCGCACTCTGGGTCCAGTCGTCGAAGGTGCCGGTGATGATCGACTTGTCGACGTATCCGCACTCGGCGGTCCACAGCCGCTGCTGCATGGCCTTGACGTCGGGCCCGGTCATCCCGAGCTGGAGCACCCTGGTGGTCGCGGTCGGCGTCGGTGTCGGGGTGGGGGTGGGCGTCGGCGTCGGGGCCTGAGTGGGCGTCGGGGTGGGAACGGGGACCGGGGCCGGGGGAGCGGCGACCGGGGCCTGGGTGGTCGGCCCCGGCACCGGGGTGGCGGTCTTCGTCGGGCTCGGCCGGCTGGTCCTGGTCGGCGTCGGGCTCGGCGCCTCGCTGGTCGGCGGCGGCGTGGTCGGGTCCGTCGGCGTGGGGGTGACCGGCTCCACCGGCGCGGGCGCCAGGGTGGTGGGCAGCGGCTGCGCCTGCCGGGTGGCCGGGGCCGACGAGGGCGTCACCGCGTACGCGATGCCGATGGTGAGCGCCACCAGGCCGGCGCCCACCCCGGCCAGCAGCAGCTTGTGCCGGGCGAGTGGGTTCTGCGCGGCCTGCTCGGCGGCCCTCCGCGCGGCCCGGCCGCCGACGGCCTCCGGCTCCGGCTCGGCGCCCGGCGTCGCGTGGTCGAAGGGGAAGAAGCCGAGGTCGTCGCCGGGCGGGGCCTGCGCCGCCGTCGCCGCCGCGTACGCGCCCGGCCCGGAGGCGGGCACCGGCGGCAGCACGGTGGTGGCGTAGGCGTCGGCGTCCGGCCCGAGGGGCGGAACGGCCGGCGGGGGAGCGACGGGCGGTAGCGCCGAGGCGACGGGGGGCAGCACGGTGGTCGCGAAGGGGTCCACCGGCGGGACGTCCGCCGGCGCCTCCTCGGCGACCTGGCCGACCGCCTGCGGCACGTACGGGCGCACCAGCGGCGGGCCCTCCAGGTGCGGGAGGACGGCCGTCTCGGTGAGGCTCGGGTCCGGGACGCAGCCGCACCCGGTGGAGCGTGCGGCGCCGCACGTCGGGCAGTGCTGGTCCGGCATCGGCCGGTCCTCCTCGGTTCTCGGGCGGTCTCCGTGCGTCCGGGGCGTTCCCGGGCTCACGATCGCGCCTGATTATGCAGGACGTCCCGGAGGGTGGACAGGGGCGTCCGGCGGCGGGTGGGGGTGTTGTGCCGGTTGGTGGCGGTTGGCTCCTGAGGAACGGACGGGATGCGGCGGACGTCCCCGGATGCTTACGTTCGGCTCAACCCGGCGGAACAAACCGGGGCATTTCTGACAGCATGGTGAGCTGGGAGTGATCATCCGCACGGCCTGCCGCACCGGCCGGGCCCGCGACCCTACGGAGACGCCATGACGGACCCTCCCCCAGCCTCTGGCCGGGAGTACCCCCACGCCGCGCCCGATCGGGGCCCGGCGAACGTGCCCGGGCCGCCGGAGGTCACCGTCCCCAGGCTCTGGGTGCCGATCGGCGCGCTGCTGCTGGCGATGCTGCTCGCCGCCCTGGACCAGACCATCGTCTCCACCGCGCTGCCCACCATCGTCAGCGACCTCGGCGGCCTGGACCACCTCTCCTGGGTGGTCACCGCCTACCTGCTGGCCTCCACCGCCGCCACCCCGCTCTGGGGCAAGCTCGGCGACATGTACGGCCGGAAGCGCTTCTTCCAGGCCTCCATCGTGATCTTCCTGCTCGGCTCGGTGCTCTGCGGCATCGCCCAGAACATGGGCGAACTGATCGCCTTCCGCGCCCTGCAGGGCCTGGGCGGCGGCGGGCTGATGGTGCTCTCCCAGGCCATCGTCGGCGACCTCGTCGCACCGCGGGACCGCGGCAAGTACCAGGGCCTCTTCGGCGCCGTCTTCGGCGTGACCAGCGTCCTCGGGCCGCTGCTCGGCGGGCTGTTCGTCGACCAGCTCAGCTGGCGCTGGGTCTTCTACATCAACCTGCCGGTCGGTGCCGTCGCCCTGGTGGTGATCGCCGCGGTGCTGCACGGGCTGGAGGTCAGGCGCGAGCACCGGATCGACTACCTCGGCACCGCGCTGATCGCGGCCGTCGCCACCTGCCTGGTGCTCATGACCTCGCTCGGCGGCACCACGTGGGCCTGGACCTCCTGGCAGGTCGTCGGCCTGGGCGTGCTCGGCCTGGCACTGCTGCTCTCCTTCGTCCTGGTCGAGCGGGCGGCCCGGGAACCGGTGCTGCCGCTGCGGCTGTTCCGCTCGCGGACGTTCAGCCTGGTCGCGGTGATCTCCTTCGTGGTCGGCTTCGCGATGTTCGGCGCGCTCACCTACCTGCCGACCTTCCTCCAGGTCGTCATGCAGGTCACGCCCACCATGTCCGGCATCCACATGCTGCCGATGGTGCTCGGCATGCTGCTCACCTCGATCGGCTCCGGCCAGATCGTCGCCCGCACCGGCCGCTACCGGATCTTCCCGATCGCCGGGACGGCCGTCACCACCGGCGGCCTGCTGCTGCTCTCCCGGCTGGACGAGCACAGCAGCACCGCCGAGATGAGCCTCTACTTCCTGGTCTTCGGCCTCGGGCTGGGGCTGGTGATGCAGGTGCTGGTGCTGATCGTGCAGAACTCGGTGGGCTACCAGGACCTCGGCGTCGCCACGGCCGGGGCCACCTTCTTCCGCTCCATCGGCGCCTCCTTCGGCGTCTCCATCTTCGGCACCCTCTTCGCGAGCGGGCTGCGCGACCGGCTCGCCGACGCCCTGGCGGGAATTCCGCTGCCGCCCGGGTTCCACCCCGAGGTCATCACCTCCGACCCCCGCGTGATCACCCGGCTCCCGGCCGCCGCCCAGGCGGCCGTCCACCACGCGTACGCCGAGTCGATCACCCGGGTGTTCCTGTACGCGGTGCCCGTCGCGCTGGTCGCCTTCGTGCTGTCGCTGTTCCTGCGCGAGCAGAAGCTGCGCTCCACCGTCACCGCCCCGGACCTCAGCGAGTCCATCGGCCTCAACCCGGTCGAACGCTCCTCGCTGGACGAGATCGCCCGCTCGCTCTCCGTCCTGAGCAGTCGCGAAGCCCGGCGCGACCTCTTCCGACGGATCACCGCCACCGCCGGGCTCGACCTCCACCCCGCCTCCAGCTGGCTGCTCCTGCAGATCCACCAGCACGGCTCGGCCGAGCCGGCGGAACTCGCCGAGCGGCGGATCGTCCCGATCGCCGTCGTCGACGAGGCCGTCCGGGAGGTCGAGGGTCGGGGCCTCGCGGCCCGCTCCGGCGGCCTGCCGATGCGGCTCACCGAAGCCGGGGAGGAGGTCGCGCTGAAGCTCGTCGCCGCCCGGCGCTCGCAACTCGCCGAACTGCTGGGCGACTGGGACGAGAAGCAGTACACCGACCTCGCCGACCTGCTCACCCACCTCAGCTCGGCCCTTTGCGCCGACCGGCGCGACCGCCCCGACCGGACCTGGCCCGAGCCGCCGTACCGCGGCGAGGGGCGGTCGTTCTAGCCGCCGTGCCGGGCCGGTGTCGCGGGCCCGGCAGGTTTCGCCGGACAGGCCCTAGCCGCCGCAAGTAGCTTGCCGGGCAAGCCAGTCGGCGGCGGCGTCGAGGACCGGGTCGGAGCCCATGCGGGCGCCGACGGTCACGTCCGGGGCGATCGGCCCGGTGTGGATCCGGCCGGTGCGATCCGCCTCGGCGGCGCCGGTGAGGAGGATGACGGCGCCGTCGGAGAGGCGGTGCGGCGGTGGCGGTTGCTGCGGTGGTTGCGGCGATGGCCCGGCGCGGCCTCATGGGCTCCCCCTGCGGTTCGTTCGGACCCTGATGGTGGCTCACGGGCTCCCGAACCAGCGAGGGGTGTCGAGGCGGAACGGGTCGCCGGGGGCGAGCAGGCGCAGGGCCGTCTCCACCTCGCGCAGCCGCTCCTCGCCGAGGGTGGCGGACCACTCGGCGCGCAGCTCGTCGAAGATCCGGGCCGAGCGGACCAGGCAGTCCACGCCGCGGGCGGTCAGCCGGACCACCTTGCGGCGGGCGTCGGCCGGGTCGCTGCCGCGCTCGACGTAGCCGAGCTGCTCCAGGTTCTCGACGGTCTTGCCGGCGGCCTGCTTGGACACGCCGAGGCGGCAGCCGAGTTCGACGGCGGTGGTGCCGTGCGGGCCGATCGCCTGGAAGACGAAGCCGTGCATCGGACGCAGATCGGGGTGGCCCTCACGGGCGATGCGCTCGTGGAGCTCGTCGATGATCGTCCGGAAGGCGAGCAGGAGGCGCAGCGGCAGCTCGAAGCCGGGCGGGGCGGGTTCGCTTGACACGGATAGACAACCTCATTGACCATATAGACAACGCCATTGACCATCTTAAGGGGTTTCCCAACCATGCCCGTGATCCGTCACACCGACGCCCGTCGCACCGAGACGCCGAACGCCGTCATGACCACCTACGCCTCGCCCACCCAGGGCTCAACCGCCCTCGCCATGTGGAAGGTTGACATGGAGGCCGGCAAGAGCGGCCCGCTGCACGCGATGGACGTCGAGCAGATCTGGACGTTCGTCACCGGCTCCGCCACCGTCGAGCTGGCCGACGGCCCGGTGACCGTCGCGGCGGGCGACACCCTCGTCCTCCCGGCCGACGTCGCCCGCCAGATCACCACCGCCGACGGCTTCACCGCCGTCGTCGCCGGGCCGTCCCCGGCCCACGTCTACAACCCGGACGCCGTCACCCCGCCCGGTGCCTGCGGCCTCGCGCCGAAGGACGACGAGCGCCTCCTCCCGCCGTGGATCGCGTGACCCGTCGGGTGTGAGGTGTAGGACACTGCTGGCAGCAACCGAGCCGGCGGCCGTTCACGCGCCCCGGCAGACGAGGAGAGGTGCGGCATGTCCGTCGTCAAGATCAATGAATGCGTTACACCGCTCACATGAGATCTGACCGGTGGCCGTCGTAGGAAGTGCCGCCGGACGGCGAAGCCCCGACCATGCGTCACGGGGGACGATGCATGGTCGGGGCCATTTCTGGGTCATGTGGGCGTGGACTGCCCACCGTGGTTACCCGAGGGGTTGTCCGGCCCGTGCCTTCTCGGCCGGTACGGACGGCCCTTCGGCGTGTACCGGTACGGGTCGCGTTGATCCGGGTACGTCGCCCACTGGTTGCACCGGAAGCAGAATCCGTCGCCGGTTTCTGGGTCGGCTGCGATGGGCTGGCGGCACAGCGGACAGTCCACGGTTCTCCTACGCGCTCAGGTCGAACTCCCCGGCCTTGATGGCGTTGGTGAAGTCCGCCCACGCCTCCGGGGTCATGGTGACCACCTCACCGGGCCGCTCGGAGTCGCGCAAGGCGACCACGCCGGGGATGTTGGTGGCCACCTGCGGGCACGCCTTGCGCACCGTGTTCTGACAGGCGGCGATGGTGACGAACTCGAACTCGGGACGGGCGGTCATTCCACTGTCCTCTCTCGCGATCTTCCTTGCGGTCCCCGCCCCCTTGGGACGGGAGTCTCAAAGCCCCCAGCGCGAGCGGGCGTTGGCGATCGCCGCAGCAATCCTGAGACGGGCCATGGTCGGCGAGTCGGGGACGGGCTCCAAGGACGGCAAGGCGTTCTCCTTGGTGCTCTCCTGGTCGTCCTGGTCGACCGGATACGGCACCGGCCCGCCCAGGAAGCTCGTCCAGTCCGGCGGCAGGTACTCCGGCTCACTCGTCGGCATCGTGCGCCACCAGGCATTCGCCGTCCGCGATGTGCTGCGCCTGTCCGCGCGCCAAGTTCCTTGCGATCGTGGGGAAGTCCTCGGCGGGGTACTGCGCTTGCGCGGAGTCGAAGTACTGGCAACCGGGGCACTGGTCAGCGTCCGGTGCGGGCTCGTCCGGTGTCCGCCGGGCGATCTCACGGAGCAACACACGCCACCGCCTTACAGGTGAGTTCGTGCGCCAGGCAGCGAAGCTCGATCTCGCGCAGCACCGACTGATCCGGAAGCTGGGGCGACTCCGCGAACACGCGGGCGATCTTGTCGAAGGATGCGCACACAGTGCACCCCGGCCGGCTGTCAGGTGGCGCCACTGGTCACGTCCTCCCACCCCAGCGGGGCGTACTTGAAGGGGTCCGGAGGGCGCCGGTCGTCGTCCGCCTTCGCCTTGCGGTAGTCGGCGCGGCAAGCGGCGATCAAGGCCGGGCTGGCGCGCTTGCCGGGCGGTCGCCTGTGCCGATCGGCTTCATGTTCCTCGCGTGTCATCGTCACCGCTCTCCGACTCCGGTCCCGTGTTCCGCCGACTGTCAGCGAACCGATCGTGCCCCGACCCCGAGAGCCATTGCGACGTCGTGAGGGCGTCACTCCGGAGTCCTGGCAAGACGTCATTTAGGCGTCGTCGGACGATGTTTGGGCCTATCGTCTAGTCATGACTACGCCGAATGAGACCCTTCGGGCCGTACGCCTCGGGCTCCGTCTCAGCCAGGACGAGTTCGCGAAGCGGCTGCGGGCAGTCGGGGAGGATCAGGGAGAGCCGAACGACGCCAGTAAGCGCCTGGTTCAGCGCTGGGAGTCGGGAGAGGTGAGGTATCCCCGTCCGGTGTACGTTCGAGCCCTTGAAGCTGTCACCAAGATTCCCGTTGACCGCCTCGGCTTCGACTCGCCACAGTTGCCGCCAAGGGTCAGCGTGGACGGTACAGGAGGGCACGACGTGACCAGTGATGAACCGGGCGTGCCCGTGCAGGCTGCGCCCGCTCCTACAGGTGAGGACTACTCGGGAGTCTGGGTCAGCCACTACGAGTTCTATAGCAGCAGTCGGGAGAACACGTTCACCGGCCTGCACCACGTCGTGCTGTCCCAGAACGGGAACCGGATCACGGGGCGATCCCTCCCAGGGGCGTCATCCAACCCCGAATCGCCGCTGTCATTCGATCTCACTGTTGATCGGAACGTCGTGACGGGTTCCTGGGTGGAACAGACCGCACAGGACGGCTACTACCAGGGGGCCAGGTACCACGGCGCCATTCAGTTGTTGGTCGACCCGACCGGCCGCCGCATGGCCGGCAAGTGGGTCGGCTTCGGCAAGGAGTTCGACGTCAACACCGGGCCGTGGGAGCTGCGCCTCTTGGACAAGTCCACGGCTGACGACGTCCTGAGCCGCTACAGCGTGCCGCCGGAGGCATAGCCCGCCTGACGGCGCACACGAGTAAGAACCCGGAGACGGGTGAGACGATAAATGAGAATGTTAACGGGAATCAGATTTTGCTTGGGTGTCCCGTAGCACGTTGGTTTCCTGTGACGGCATGGGTGCAAGCGTCAGATTAAGGTGGCAGGTGTCGATTATTTCTGGGATTTGGTCTGGCGGATCTCCTGGAAGGCTGCGCCGTGATGCTCGGCGTGATTGTGAGCAGATATGCCGGGTTTACTCGCAAATGCTCAATGGCATTGAAGGAAACTTCACTCCGGAAGAATTTCGAGAAGTTCGTGCCGCAGTCCGTTCCGCTGCTTCGCGAAGGTTTCGTCATCGAGTCTGGGTGCGCCGCTTCTGTGAGAGTACCCCTGGGTTTATCGCAGAGACTGCACTATTTGCGGCTTTGATCGCGGGCACCTATTGGGTCTATGGCCATTTCATCCACCCCGGCTCCTCCTGGTCTGCTCTTGAGGCTCTCAATACGGGCATATGGGCAGTTGCTTTGTATGGCGCCATTATAGTTTTCAGGATCGCATTTAATCCGATTGCATCGCTGGACGGGCGGGCGGTGGCAGACAAGTCTGCGCGCTATCAGCTGCTGCTGGCGTTGGCATGGATCTCGATGGTGCCCATTATGACTTGGGGCTTCATAGCAATTGCAATTCAGTGGTCAGGTGGGCGGCTCCCGCCGCTTCTTGCTGTTGATTTCAGGGCTAGCGTGCTCTTGCTGGGCCTGACGATGTTTGCCAGGCCGGTAGTGCGTACTTTGGCAGGGCGATGGCTCGTGAAGACTGAGATGAGCGCCCACCCCTTCGACGGCATGATCTTGTCATTTTTGCAGTGTGCCCACAGTATTGAGTCATCGAAAGAGCAGTGGCATGTCGGATCTCGATCGAGATATTTGATTGCGTGGATTGAGGTGGCTGCTAAAGAGTGTGAGCGGTTCCCTTCTGCTAGTCGCAGGGTGGCTTTTGTCGATCGTGCGGCTCGGCGGAGCTATCGAGACATTGGCTACCAAGTTGCAGCGGTTGTGCGCTCGCACAAGATAATGGTGGCCCGGGCTGGTCGAGAGCGTGACTATTCTGCAGCCGCCGAATCATTCTGTAGTGCATTGGTGGGCTTGGGTCGAGGTGAAATTGGCCAGCTGCTGGTAAATGCTGGCGAGGTTTCTAATGTCTCGCGCATGCGTGTGGCGGCTCGTCGAGTCGGCCCGTCGCTGCCGTTGTTTGTGGCTGCGTTTGTTATTCCGTTGATCCCGCAAGTCTCGGCTTCTTCGGAAGCGGTAGGAGGTATTCGGGTGACTCTCATAATTGCTGGTACTCTGTCCCTGATTGTTCCTCTGGATTCGCCAGCAGGATCTAGAGTTATGGATGCTGTGGCAAAATCATTGGAGGGGAACGGTAAATAGCTCTGCTGGAATTGCGTAGGGGGCATCTGCCCTCACCCGATTAATGGTGGGCGGTGCGCCGGCCCCTGTTTGGTGGCGCTGAGACTGTCATAATGTCCGTTAACAGGGATTAGGGCTGCCCTTGAGGGGCCTTTGTTTTGCATCTCTGGACTGAACTCGGTTGATCGGCAGTCCAGTTGGCGGCCGGGGGCCCGGAAGCGGCGTGACACTCAGGGTGCGTGCGCGAAGCTGGAGCTGGGGTCGCCAGAAGCCACACGCCGTGAACTTCTGCAGTGCCTATCCCCGGCGTCCGGGACGACAAAGAGCCGCCCGTCCGCAGTGGGACAGGCGGCTCTCCGGTAGGCGCAGCGGCTACGACTCGTCAAGGTGGCGGTACAGCGTCGCCCGGCTGATCCCGAGCGCCTTCGCGATGCTGCTCACGCTCTCCCCCTTCGCGCGGCGGGTACGGGCAATGGCCAGCTTGTCCTCGCTGATCACGGACGGCCGCCCACCGGCCCGCCCCTGAGCCTTCGCGGCGTCCAGCCCGGCGCGGGTTCGGTCCTTGATCAACGAGCGCTCGAACTCCGCCATCGCGCCGACCACCTGGAGCATCAGCCGGCCGTCCGGAGTGTTCGGGTCGATGCTCGCCAACGCACCCGTCAGGACCTTGAACCCGACCCCGCGCGCAGACAGCGCGTCCACCATCGTCACAAGGTCGATCAGCGACCGGGCGAAGCGGTCCAGCTTCCACACGCACAAGGTGTCGCCGGGGCGGAGGTAGTCCAGGACGGCCAACAGCTCTGGGCGGTCGGTGTTCCTCCCGCTGGCCTTGTCGGTGAAGATCCGGACGCAGCCCGCTTCGGTCAGCGCGTCGTGCTGGAGCTGTGCCTCCTGGTCGTTGGTGGAGACTCGGGCGTAGCCGATCAGGTGGCCGGTGGTCTTGGTCGTCGCCATGCCCCAATCGTCTCAGAACTCGTCTCATAACACCATGGGCTCCGGGAAGATTTTGAGACGGGTTTTGAACATCGAATCGGGGTCGCTGCGCCCTCCCGCCGGACCATCTCACAAATCATCGTTTCTGGGACGTTGTTCGAGGGTGACTGAACGTCACGGTGGACTCCCTTTAGGGATGCGCTCTTGCGCAGCGTGCCCAGGCATCCTGAGCTGACCACCTGTGGTGGTCGCTACTGACACGCCCTTGCGAGGCAGAACGGCGGTGCGGTAGCCGCAGGTGCGGGTGCCATGCCGGACGCGAGATGTCCGGTAGATGTCCGGTGATATGTCCTTCACGCCACTGCCTCCAGGTCGATTGACTAGTGCCATGGCGCAGAACAAGAACAGGCGACCTCAGTTCGAACTTCGCTGGGGAGGAGTCCACTTGACCATCCAGCGCATCCCCGCGTGGATGGTCACAGTGGCAACTGCTGGCAGCACCGCCCTCGCAGCCTGGTGGACGCAGCGGTGAGGCTTGAACCGGAGTCAGCGCACGGGCAGTCCGCAGAGGTGCATGTGATCACGAGAGCCGCGCCTCGGCGGCGAATGCCAAGAGATCACCCTGCCCTGTCCCGCGCAAACACTCCGAACAGCCATGCGAGAGTTTTTCCTCCCTGCCGGTCGAGGTCGGGACCGAAGGGGGGTACCTGCCTTGGGGGTGGCCGCCGCTCAGCGCCAGAACGCCGCCCGGCGAGACGCTTGAGACACTTCTGAGGGTGATTGCACCAACCTTCTCCATGCGCGCGAAGAGAAGGTTGGTACAACTGACCTCCAAGGTGTCTCAAGCGTCTCGCCCGCTGTCCTACCGGACCTGTCCGAACACGTCCCGCTGGACGGCCACCAGCCGGACGCCGATCACGCCGCGCACCTGCTTGCCGTTGATCCGCTGCCTGCCGACTTCCGCGCCGAACTGCCGGGCCACGGCCTTGGACCACGCCTGCGGCTGTCCGGGCAGCTTCGGGTGCACCTGTTCACCGCGCTGCTTGATCTCGCTGTTGGACACGAAACCGTCCGGCTGGACCTCGAAGTTGGCCGCCACCCAGTCGGCGAACGGGTCGGACTCCTCCCGGTACTCGTCGGTCGCCCTGGTGACCCGCTCCGGCTCGTTCAGGCCATGCTCGAACCACTCGACGGCGCCCCGCACCGCCCACGCGGCTATGCCCTCCGCTTCGGCCATCAGCCGGCCTTTGAGCCCCGTGTCCTCCCGGCCGATGAACGACTCGTCCCACGGCACGCAGCGGAAGCGCCGCCAGATACCTTCGTCGGTTCCCCGGATGGTCGGTTTGTCGTTGCCGGACATGATCAGCAGTGCGGTGGGCGTGAAGTCGTACGCGGGCTTGTACTTCTGGTTCGCGGTGAGTAGGTCGGCGGCCGTGAAGAGCTTCACGAACGCTTCGTCCAGGCGGGCGGCCGTCATTTCGCTGGACAGCACGAGCCGGGCTCCGTGGAGCTTGGCCACCAGCGACCCGTTACGGCCGTTGCGCTGCTTCTCCCAGAACTCGGCTTCCTGAGCAGTGGTCACGGCCGCGAAGACCTTGCCCAGCGTCTCGGTGAACACCCCCTTGCCGTTGCGCCCCGACCCGTAGAAGAACGCCAGGCACTCCTCCCGCGTCGAGCCCGTCACCGCGTACCCCGCGAGTCGCCGCAGGAACGTGTGCATCTCCGGATCGTCCGGGTGTGAACTCTCAAGAAACCTGAGCCAGTTCGGACATTCGGCATCCTCGCGGTAGTCGTGGTCAACAAGCCTGGTGATCAGGTCGTCCGGGTCGTGGGGGCGCAGCCGGCCCGTGCGCAGGTCGACGGTTCCGTTGCGGAAGGCTAGAGCGAACGGGTCGGCGTCCAGGTCGGCCACGGTGCGCCGGATGCTCGGCATGGCCCGCATTTCCAGTAGGGCGGCCGTGATCAGCCGGGAGGTGCGGAGTGCCCGGCCCGCGTCGATCAGGGCGTCACTGCCCGCGCCGATCGCCTCAGCCAGCAGGGTGTTCGACACGTCGTGGACCATGCCGCGCGCGACGGCGTCGTGGCTGGAGTCGTTCACCCAGTGCCGCCCGTCCCACGTGTACCAGCCGGGGCCGTCCACGTGGATGAGCCGCCCGCGCACCTTGTCCGCGATGAACTCCGCGCGGTCGACGTCGGTGCCGTCCCGCTGCGTCAGAAGGCGTACCGCCTCGGTTGCCGTGCTCATCGGCCGCTCCGCTTGTTCTTGGCCTGCCAGGCGGCGAGGTACGCGCTGTTGCGGCCCGTACGGCCACGCTGTCCGGTCGCGTCCGTCAGGGCGCGGAGTTCGTGGTTGCGCTGGTTGGTGGCGGGCCCCGGAGCGCTTTCCCGGCGTGCGGCCTCCCGGGCCTCTTCCTCCGCTGCCCGTAGGAGGGAGGCAGCGTAGGACTGCTCCCGATCCCAGTTGGTGCGGGACTCCTCGGGCGCGATCTCGTAGTGCGGCAGGCGGACTGCGCCCTGGCAGTGCGGAGCACGGGTGCCCGTCATGTCGGCGCGCTTGCCGTCGCCGCCCCCGTGGCGGTGTTCTGCGGGGCAGTACGGGCACAGGACGGCGAGCATCCACGTCCCGTCGGCGCTGCGGCCGGTGACGCGTGCGGGCGCGACGGGCGGGCGCTGTACGGAGTGCTGTTCGGACATGCTGATCCTCACTGGTTTGGAAAATGGAAAACCCCCGCAGGTGGCCCGTCACCCCATGCGCCAACACGGGTGGTACGGGCTCTGCGGGGGTTGCTGGTGGTCCCGGTCACGGGAGAGGCGGAGGCACGGCGGTTGGCGTCACTGTGGCTACGGGGAAGGGGGCGGAAGAAGTCCGCCAAAAAGTCCTCCCCCTCCTTGTGGAGGCCGACGATTTCCAGACAAAGCCCTTGTAAGCGGATGAATCGGGACAAGGGCTGGGCGAATCTTCACCAGTCCTTCACCTTGAGGGCTTCGGATCTCACCATTCGAGACAGGGGTCGATACTTGGCCCTTTGATATCTGTAGGGATCAGAGATTGTCCGGAGAAAGCGACGTAACAGCGCAAGCGGGACACTTTCCCGGAAAGTGTGACCCAAGCGTTGTGCAGCGGACCACGCGCTCTTTCTGTGCGCACTGGAGCGCACCGCCTTCCTGGCCGCCCGCACACCCAAAAGCCCCACGGGGCCCCAGGGGGCGCGAATAAGCCCCGCCCGACCGATTTTGGTCAGACGGGGCGTTGCATGGGCCTCAAGGGCTGCCGGGGCCCTCTGGCGTTAGTCGGCGGACGGCTTCTCGGCCCACCTGATGACTACGCGGTCCCGGGTGTTTGCGTTCCGGCCCCTGCCTATCGCCTTGGTGATCCGGACCGAGTCCACGAACAGCGACAGGAACTCCCGTTTGCGCTCAAGGGTCATGCCCGCCCAGGTTGAGCCGTCGCCTATCGGGTCGCTGTCAGGCGTTGTCCAGTCCGTCGGGATCGTGACGGTTCGGCTGCTTGCCGATCGGAACTCTTCGACCCGCGCGGAAACGCGCTCCTCGTGAGCCGCCAGCCGGGCGACTGATTCGGCGAATATCCGATTGCCGGTCTCGCCGACGTACAGACCCTCCTGCCGATCCTGGTACAGCGTTCGAAGTGCTTCGCGCACGTGGACCAACTCGGCTTCTGATGCGGCCTGTTCGGCATCATGAGTCGGGTCCTGCTGCTGGCGGGTGAACCGGCGAGCAGCCTCCATCAGCCACTCTGCGTCGTCCTCGTCCGCCGGGTCCATGGCTGTCAGACGCGCCCAAACGGAGCTGGCCACCTCGTAGTCCGCAGCCGTTGCGTCGATGACCAAACCGCCGTGCCCGGGGACGACACCGGCGGGGCGGTTGCACTTGTAGTAGAGCTTGGGGTTCTCGTCGTCGCCCCTGTCGTCCGCCACCATGACTGAACCGCAGACGTCGCAGAACAGCATTCCGTGGCCAGCGAGCAGCGTCGGGACGCGACGGCCAGAGCGGGCGACGACCTTCGAGCGGCCGTTCAGGATCTCTTGGAGAGTCCACCACTCCACTGCCGTGATGATGCCGTCGTGCGACACCACGGGAGAGCCGTCGTCTCCGCGCAGAACGGTCCGCTTGCCCTGTGTTCCGGGGACCACGTTGCCGTCCTCGTCCTTCGTGCGCGGCTTCCGGCCTTCCCAGATCATGGCGTACCCGGCCAGCCGGGGGTCTCGGAGAATGCGCAGGACGGTGGAGGTCGTCCAGCCGGGGCCAGCGAGGCTCTTGGACGAGCCGTTCGCGCGGCGTGCTTCAAGGCGTTTGGTGCCCTTGTCGCCCAGCGTGGTCACCTTGGTCGGTGCGTTCGACTTGGTGAGCTGACGCGCTATGTCTCCGGCGGACATGCCATCGGCAGCCCAACGGGCCATGTCACGCACGTGTGGCGCCTCGATCGGGTCAGGAATCAGTCGCATCACGGACAGTTCGCCGCGCTGCTCCCGGACCGTCCGGAAGCCGTACGGCGGGATGCCGGAAACGTGGCTCCCGGCCGCGCGTAGCGTCTCCTTGGTCGCCGCGACGTAGGCGGACTTGAGGTCGGATTCCTGCTGAGCCAGTGCGGCGATCAGACCGAAGATGGCAACGCCCATCGGGGTGGAGGTGTCGAGGTAGGGCTCTTCGACCGAGACCAGGCGCACGCCGTACCGGGCCAACTCCTCGTTGATCTTCATGGCCTCCAAAGCGCCCTGCCTGGTGAGGCGGGAGAGGGAGAACACGACCACGGCGTCAACCTGACCGGCGCGGACGGCCGCCATCATCTCTTCGAACCCGGGTCGAGTGACGTTGGGGTCCCAACCCGACTTGCCGACGTCTTCGAAGTGGCCGTTGTTCTCCCAGCCCTTCGCGACGATCAGGGCTTCGGTCTTCGTTCGCTGGGCAGCCGGCGAAGCCTGCGAGTCGTCCTCACGCTTCTTTGACTGTCGTATGTAGGAGACTGCTCGCACGTGGTCAAGGTTATGTGCCCAGGTAGCGGGCCTAATGATGAGAGGTGCCATGTGAGTAGCATCGTTAAGATCAACGTACTGACGGTCCCGGCCGAGCAGCGCGAGGTGCTGGAGCAGCGCTTCGCCTCGCGGGCCGGCACGGTGGAGAACTCGGACGGCTTCGAGTGGTTCGAGCTCCTCCGTCCGGTCGAGGGCACCGACGACTACCTCGTCTACACCCGCTGGCGCGACGAGGCCTCCTTCCAGGCCTGGATGGAGGGCCCCATGAAGGCGGCGCACCAGGGCACCGGCGGAGGCGGCGAGCGGCCCAAGCCCGCCGCCTCCGGTTCCACCGTCTGGTCCTTCGACGTCGTCCAGCAGACCGGCCCCAAGGGCGCCTAGCCAGGGCCTGCCCGGCCGTAGGTCGGACGGTCGGGCCCTCTTCCGGCCCGGTGAAGGTGCGGTTCCCGGCGAAGGCCGGTGAACCCCTCCTTCCGGGGCGGTCGAGGGCCCGACGCGGCTTCGCGACCGCGCGGGGCGCGTCAGCCGCGGAAGAGGTTGTGGCCCACGTCGGAGGGGACCAGGTCCTGGGTGGGCTTGCTGTCCGGGCCCGGGACGTGTTCGCCGGGGATGGGGGCGGTGCTCTCGCGGTGGAGGAGGGAGACGCCGTCCTCGGACCAGATCTGCCGGTACCCGTGGTCCAGGAGGAGCTGGATCCGCTCCGCCTGCTGCGTGTCCGTGGCGAAGGGGAACGAGCGCTTGTTGGAGCGGGTGAGCACGTACTCGCGTCCTCGTGGGGTCTCGTCCACCAGGACCACGTCCGTCCTGGCGGTCAGCCGCGGCGCGATCTGGTTGTCGGCCTCGACCGAGGCGCCGTCGGGGATCAGCGCGGCCGCCCGTACCAGGGCGGCCTCGCTCGGTTTGGGCTGCCAGGAGGACGGCACGGCGAGCTGCATCAGTCCGAGCGGTACGGCGGCGACCAGTGCGCAGCCCGCCGTCGCCAGGCCCAGCGTGCGGGCCCGCCGAGCGGTCCGCTCGGCGGCGGTCAGCCTGCCCAGCACCTCGATGGCCGCCGTGAGCAGGATCGGCCAGAGCATGGAGTCGTAGTGGCGGGCGATCGACCAGTGGTTGGGGTTGCTGGAGAGGATCCGCTCGGCCAGGAGCGGGAGCGCGCACAGCACGGTCGCCGACCGCAGCGGCAGCAGGCACATGGTGCCGAAGAGCCAGAGCAGCAGCAGCGGCTTGAGCGGCTGGTCGAAGGCGGCCTGCACCAGGAGCAGCGGGTCGTGCAGCAGGTTGCGGACGGCATCGCCGCCGTCGGAGCCGAGCTTGGCGTAGTTCCAGTAGTAGCCCGGCTCGCCGCCCATCGCCGGGATCAGCCACTTGATCGCCACCGCCGCGGCGAGCGGGCCGCCCAGCAGCAGGCCGAGGCCCGTGCGGCGGCCGGCGCGGTCGTCCGTACCGCGGGTGCGCAGCAGCAGCACCAGGCCGTACGCCCCGACCATGAGGCCGAGGTCCTCCTTGGTGCAGCAGAGCAGCACGGCGCTGAGGACCACGGTGCCGTACTTCCGCGCGAGGCCGCGCTCCAGCATCAGCAGGGTCAGCGGGACCGCGAAGGCGACCTCGTGGAACCCGACCCGGGAGGCGACCAGCAGCGGCCACCCGAGCGCGTAGACGAGGCCGGCGAGGTCGGCGGCCCGACGGGCGGTCTTCGGTTCTGCGGCGGCGAAGCAGTGGGCGGTGATCCGCCGGATCAGTGGTACACCGACGGCGAAGAGCAGGGCCTGGCCGATGATCAGCGAGCGCGGGTCGTCCCAGATCCAGTACAGCGGCGCGAGGAGGGCCAGGACCGGGGAGAAGTGGTCGCCCAGCAGGGAGAAGCCCGGCGGGAACTCGTGGTGGTAGCTCTTCAACGACGAGACGGGCAGCCCGAAGTGGGCGTACCCGCGCACGCCCTGGTCGAAGATGCCGAGGTCGAAGCCGCCGAGCGACACGGACGTCCAGCCCTGCATGCCGATGGCGCACATGACGGCGAAGCAGAGGACGCTGAGCAGCGCGGTGCGCCGGGCCGGTGTGCGCACGAGGGCCGGGGAGGGCTTGCGGACACCGGGCGCGGCGGCGGGCGGCGACGGTGCGGACGCGGTCTGGGTGGTCACGTCAGACCTGACTCGTCAGTGCGGCGTCGCGGTCGGTCCTGCTGCGCGGGAGGGACCAGCCGGTTCCGGTTCCGGTGTCGGCCTGGCGCCGTGCGCGGTACAGCCGCAGCCCCACCACGGTGAGGACGGCGATGCCCAGGGGCGGGTAGATCGAGCCGGGCAGCTGCCAGTACCAGGCGACGCCGCGGCCCCACCGGTGGGGCGCCGTCCACATGGCGTGGGAGAGGAACACCGCCAGCGTCACGCCGAGCAGCACCTTGCGCGCCCTGGTCCTGGCCTCCACGACCAGCAGCGCGATCAGGGGGATGCACCAGACCCAGTGGTGGGTCCAGCTGATCGGCGAGACCAGCAGCGCGGTGAACGCGGCGCAGACCGCGCCCCAGGCGTCGGCCCGGCGCAGGATCCGGGCGGAGCGCCCGGCGAGGACGGCCACCGCGAGGCCGAGCGTCCCGACGATCGCGGAGGCGGCGAGCCCGACCAGGCCCGGGTCGTTGACGTCGAGCAGACGGCAGATGGCTCCCCGGAGCGACTGGTTGTCCATGAGGACCGTGACGCCGACCCGGCTCGGGTCCCACAGGTAGTTCGTCCAGAATCCGTAGGAGGCGTCGGGCAGCGCGATCCAGCCGATCAGGCCGGCCGCCAGGAACGTGCCGCCCGAGACCATGGCGGCCCTGATCCGCCCGGTCAGCAGCAGGTACACGGCGAACAGGCCCGGGGTGATCTTGATGGCGGTGGCCAGGCCGATGCCCACGCCCTTGAAGCGACTGCCGTCGGGCCGGGTCAGGTCCCACAGGACCAGGCACAGGATGGCGAGGTTGACCTGGCCGTACTGGAAGGTGGTGTACACCGGCTCCAGCCAGACGCTCAGGCCCGTCGCGAGCAGGACGGCGGCCGGACGGTGGCGGGCGGCGGGCCACCCGATCAGCCGGAGGGAGAGGTGGACGGCCAGGGCGAGCAGGGCGAGGTTGAGGAGCATCACCAGGACCCGCAGGGTGCTCACGTCGAACCAGGTGCTCGGCACGAAGAGCATCGCGGCGAAGGGCGGGTAGGTGGCCGGCAGGTCCCAGCCGGGCAGCCGCATCGCGTACAGGTCCTGGCCGTGGACGACCGCGGCGCCCTCGGCCCGGTACACGAGCATGTCGACCATGGTCGCCGCGTGGAAGAAGTGGCGCACGATGGCGAAAGCCGCCAGTGACACCCCTGCCACGACGGCCGCTACGATGGTCCAGGACTTCGGTCTTGTGGGTGCCGAGGCGCCGGTGGACTCCTCCGTTTTTTCCCGCCGCGCCCACCGTGTAAGACCGAACTCCCGCACTGCGATGGCACCTCGTTGAGATAGACCAGATCGTTCCGTCGTCAGCGTCTGGGCCCACCCACCATAACCGACCCCTCTGAGGCCGACCGCGACTCGGTCCGGCCGCCGCCTCCGGCCCGGGGCCCGCTCAGGCCGTGGCGGTCTGGAGGACCTCGCGCAGGCCCGGGACGGATGCGCGGTCGGCGCGCCAGACCGGCCGGAGGCGCAGGGCGGGGGGCCGGAGGGGGAACCGGACCAGGGCGCCGGAGGTGAGTTGGTCCTGGACGGCGACGTCGGAGGGGCCCGGAAGTAGCAATGTTTCTCCCGGGCCCCCGCGCGTGGGCGTCCGCGGAGGGTCAGCGGTTCTTGAACTCCTCGATGGCCGTCCGCACCGTCTGGTGCGTCGTGGGGCTTCCGGCGTGTCCGGCGTCCTCGATGATGTGGAGTCGCGCGTCGGGCCAGGCCTTGGCGAGTTCCCACACGGCCTGGACCGGGCAGCCCATGTCGTGCCGGCCCTGCACCAGGACCGCCGGGATTCCGGCCAGTTTGTGGGCGTTGCGCAGGAGTTGGTCCTCCTCCAGCCAGGCGCCGTTGCTGAAGAAGTGGGCGCAGATCCGGACGAACGCGATCTGCTCGTCGACCTCCTGGTCGCTGTACATGCCGGGCACGCCGTTGGGCTCGGTGGAGACGACCGCGTCCTCCCAGGTGAGCCAGTCGACGGCGGCCTTCTCCCGGACGGCACGATCGGGGTGCTCCATCAGCCGCGCGTAGGCCGCGAGCAGGTCGCCGTCCCGCTCGCCCTCGGGGACGCCGTCGCGGAACCGGTCCCACGCCTCGGGCTGGAACCGCCCGGCGCCCCGGTAGAGCCAGTCGAGCCCTGTGCGGCTGCTCGTCGTCACCGCCAGGAAGACGATCTCGGTGACCCGCTCGGGGTGCTGCTGCGCATAGGCCAGGGCGAGCGTGGTGCCCCAGGAGACGCCGTTGAGCAACCACTTCTCGATGCCGAGGTGCTCGCGCAGCCGCTCCATGTCGTCGACCAGGTGCCAGGTGGTGTTCAGACTCATGTCCACGGCAGGGTCGCTGGCGTGCGGGGTACTGCGACCGCAGTTGCGCTGATCGAAACGGACGACGCGGTAGCGCTCGGGATCCCAGGCCCGCATCGGGCCCCGCGGCGCGCCCCCGCCCGGGCCGCCGTGGACGTGCACGGCGGGCTTGCCTTCGGGGTTGCCGTACTGCTCGTAGTAGATGCGGTTGCCGTCTCCGGTGTCGAGGAACCCGGTGTCGTAGGGATGGGTCGGAGCGTAGAGATCAACCATGACCGTCGAGCCTACGGAGCGATCGCGGTCGGGTTCCACTGATTTCTGCCTCAAACTGCCGCATTGACACGGGTATTGAGTCGAAGGGGCGGGCGGCGTGGAGGGCCGGGCGCTCACGGCTTGGTGGTTGCGCTCGGGGTGCTGCGGCCGTTCTGGCGTGCGGCGGTGGTCGGCGTGGGGAGGCGTTCCTGGCGGTCGTGGTCCTGCGGGTAGAACTGCCGGGCCCAGTGCCGCAGGGCGCCGATCGGGCCGTCGCCGGGGGCGAGTCGCGGCGGCGACAGGTACTTCTTGGTGGACCAGATCGGGAAGTCGGCCGCGGTGAACTCGCAGCTCCACTTGAACATCAGGCCCGACAGCAGCCGCGAGAGCGACCGGCTGACCGTCCTGCCGAGCGCGGGCGGCAGGGCGGCCGGCGGCGCGAAGGAGAACCGGCTCGCCTGCCTGAACTGCATCCGGCCGGGGGCGACCATGGTGGCCATCACCAGGGAGCACATCTCCAGTCCGAGGGCGGGCGTGCGCACGTCGCTGTGCAGGCAGCTGAGGCCGTAGCCGTCCACCTCGATCTCGACCTGGCGCCGGCCCAGGATCGGGAACTCCTCCTGCACCCGCATCGAGACGTGGAACGTCACGCCGTCGAAGGCGACCGGTGCCGCCAACTCGCCCCGGGTCCAACCGTGGAGGGTGAGGAAGTGGCCCAGGTCCACGGCGTTCTCCATGACGTCCTGCGCATAGCCGGGCATCTCCCAGGCGGCGTGCTGCGGCGGCTGGTCGCCGAGGGCGTGCCACGCCGGGATCTCCCAGTCCGGCTGCCGGCCGTCGTGATGGCGCCAGACGAAGACGGCGTCGTTCACCTCGCGCACCGGCAGCTGTGCCAGGGCGGCCTTCGGCGGCGTGGTGCCGTAACCGGTGCGCACGCACCGGCCGTCCGGGTCGAAGGCGAAGCGGTGGAAGGGGCAGACGAGGTCGTTCCCGTCGACCTCGGCGAGGCCGAGATGGGCCCCCAGGTGCGGGCAGTACGGACGGGTCGCCCGGATGCGGCCGTTCCGCAGCCGGTACAGCACGACGTCCTCGCCGGCCAGTTGGCGGGTGAGCACCGTGCCGGGCTTCAGCTCGGCGCTGAAGGCGAGCGCGGACCAGCCGTCGGGGTAGGGCAGGCCCGGTGGCAGGGCGAGGTCGCCCGGGGTCGGACGGCTGCTGACGGAGTGGACGTGTTTTCCGAACGCGCGCAAGAGTTCTCCTTCTGCTGTGGCGGATCGAGTCGGCGGCGCAAGAGGAAATCGGGAAATGCGAAAATCCGACCAAAGGAAATTCCGTGGTTCTACGCCAACCCGGCGGGGAAATTTGTTTCCGGACGAAATGCGCCCCACATGCTAGCCACAGATGGAGAGGGGTTGCACGAACAATCCGAATGGCAAGGGGTAAATGTGATGATCCATTGGATTGGTGGCGCCAGGCCGCCTTGTTCGGGTGACGTCGAACCCGCGCTACCGTCCGGGGGATGCCGAGCGACCACCCCACCCCCTCCGAACCGAACGCCGCCCCCGTTCCGCAGCTGCTCTGCGACACCAAGGCGCTCGCGGCCCGCGGCCCGGCGCGGGCGCACCCGGTGGCCGGCGGGAACGGCGGCCGGAAAGTGTCGAAAAAAGTTCGGACGGCGATGTCGAGAACCCGCGCCCGGCTCCGTCCCCGTGGTGAACGCGACCACAACGGGTCGCACCAGTACCGAGGAGAACCACGATGGCCAAGTACCTGCTGCTCAAGCACTACCGCGGCGCTCCGGCCCCGGTCAACAACGTGCCCATGGACCAGTGGACGCCGGAGGAGATCTCGGCGCACATGCAGTACATGTACGACTTCGCGGCCCGACTGGAGCGGACCGGCGAGTTCGTCGACGGCCTGGCGCTCGCCCCCGAGGGGGCGTGGGTCCGGTACGACGGTGAGGGGCGCCCGCCGGTCACCGACGGCCCGTTCGCCGAGACCAAGGACCTCATCGCCGGCTGGATGGTGATCGACGTCGACAGCTACGAGCGCGCGATCGAGCTGGCCGGGGAGCTGTCGGCCGCCCCCGAGCTGCTTGGCGAACTGATCGCCTGAGCACGAGTCAAGTTCCTTCGGGTCACGGGTCTGTCCCAGCGGGCGACGGCCGCGAACGGGTGCGGAACGGTGGCGGGAACCGCCGTCCCGGCTGGCCGGCGGCGCATCCCGGCGGGGTGCGCCCGGTGGTGGTGGGCGTGGTCCCTGGCTGCGCGTGTAACAGCACTGTATTGGGGGGTGGTTGGGCGGAACGGCTCGCCGGGCGGGTGGGTCCTGGTGATCAGAAACGCCCGCTCGTACCGACCCGTACCGAGCGCCCGGCACCGGCAACCGATACTGAGGAAGAAACGATGCGCGTTTACAAGCTCCCCTTCGCAGCCCTGGCCGTTGCCGCGAGCTTCTCGTTGACGGCCTGTCAGAACGACGACGGCGGCACGGGGCAGAGCAAGCCGTCGTCCGCGTCCACTGTGTCCGCCGCGCCCACCGCGCCCACCGCGTCGTCTGCGTCCACCGCGTCGTCTGCGTCCACCGCGTCGTCCGCGCGCACCCCGCCCGCCCCGCCCGCCCCGCCCGCCGCGCCTGCCGCGCCTGCCGCGTCCACCTCGGGCGGCGGGTCGGGCTCCGGTGGGACGGTCTCCGGCGGGACGGGTACGGCTGCCGGGACCAGCTCCACCGACAACGGCAAGGGCGGCAAGTGCCGCACCGACGACCTGGAGATCACGGCGGTGGAGCGCACGATCGACGGCGACACCGACGGCACCGTCGTGGTGGAGCTGAAGAACCACAGCGGCCGGGACTGCGCGATCTCCGGGTACGCGGGCGTCGACCTGAAGACCAACGCGGGGTCGCTGTCCGCGAAGCGCTCCGGTGAGCCGGTCGTTCCGGGCGTCGTCAAGAACGGGAAGTCGACGTTCTTCGGCATCAGCTACCCGCTCAACAAGTCGGGCGGCTCCGGTGTCCGCGTCACGGGGCTGGTGGTGACCCCGCCGGACGAGACGAAGCCGGTCACCCTTCCCTGGCCGGGTGCCGGCACGCTGCCCGTCACGAGCGGCGCCGGCTCCCCGGTGAAGGTCGGCCCGATGGGAAGTGCCGGTCAGGGCGAGTGACCCGCACGTCCTGGAGTCTGCCGTCACAGTGCTCCCGGGCGCCGCGCATCCAGATGATGGATCCGCGTGGCCGGAGCCCCGCCAGGTGGCTCGCGGGCCCTCAGCATGGCCGCTGGGCAGGCCAGTTGAGGGGGCGGCCGCCCACGGGCGGGGCCTCGCCCGGCAGCTGTCCGGACCGGCCCGTGCGGGCGGCCGGTCGTTCAGGTGAAGTTCCCGGGCGGCAGCCGGGGACACCGGGCGCCCGGGGAAGCCTCGTGTGTGACGGCCGCCCGTTCGGAGCGGCCGCACCGGACCACGGAGACGTTCCCCCATGCGTCTGTCCCCACGCTCCGCCGCCCTCGCCGGCGCCGCCCTGTCCGTCGCCGTCCTGGTCGGCCCGGCTCCCGTCGCCGCCGCCGACACCGCTCCGCCGCCCCCGGCAGGCCGGTACCTGAACCTGCACCAGTGCGTCTACCACGGCCCCTTCCTGCCGACCGGCTTCGACCTCATGACCACCCTGGTCCCGAGCAGGGACGGACGGGCCGCGCCGCCATGAGTGCCCTGGGCGGGACACCAGGTGCGGGCGGCCCGCCGCGGTCGCGGGGCGGCCGTGCGGTGAGTGTCAGACGGTGTCGCGGACCTTGAGGTAGCCGTTCTCGACGAGGAACTTCTGGTCCGGGTTGCCGGCGCCGCACTGGTAGATGAAGGCGTTGTCGCCGTTGGTGCGCGTGGTACCGACGTCCAGGCACATCTCCTGATCGCTGCCCGCCGTCGACTGCAGGACGAACGAGCCCTGGCGCAGCAGCCAGGTCTGGTTGGCGATGGCGGCCCGCGAGTACTCGCAGGCCCAGATGCGGACGTTGTCCCCGTTGAAGCCGGTGTCGTCGGCGTCGAGGCACATCTCCTGCCCGGAGCCCACGGTGTCGGCGACCTTGACCCGGCCGTCGTCGAGGACGAAGCGCTGGTTGGTGTGGTCCAGGCACTGCCAGATCCGGACGTTGTCGGCGTTGAACCGGGTGTTGCCCACGTCCAGGCACATCCCGGTCGGGACCCGGGGCGGGGTGGCGACGTTGAGGGTCCCGTTGTCGATCGTGTAGACGGTGCCGTTGTTGGGGTCGGTGTAGCGGAAGCTGCCGTTGCCGCGCGGGAGCGTGGTGTCGGCGGGCGCCGTGGCATCGACGGTGACCTGCGGCAGGAAGCGGAAGTACCCGTTGGACGGCCAGCCGCTGCGGCTCCCGTTGAGGCCGTAGCCCTCGCAGGTCAGGGTGCGGTTCCCGGTGCCGAGCGCGCAGTTGCGCAGGCCGACGTTGTTGGTGCCCCAGGAGGAGCCGTCGCCGCTGTACTGGGTGGGGACGGTGGCCTGCGGGGCGAAGGTGGTGTTGCCGGGTGCGGTGAAGACGGCGGTCATGCCGGAGGGCGGGAGGAGGCCGGGGCCGCCGGTGTTCTGGTACGTCCACGGCACGGCGGCGGTCCGGCCGGGGGCGATGGTCACGGTGGTGGGCACGTCGCGGCCGATGAAGGTGACGGCAGCGGCGGGGGACGCGAGGGCGACGGCGAGGGTGAGGGTCGTCCCGGCGACGACCGTGGTGCGGGCGAGGGTTCTGATCACGGTCGAGATGATCGTGGACGCATCGGGCCGTCGGCGGTGCGCGGCGCGGCCGGGGAGCGGGGGTTCACCCGCTCGGCGGCCGGAAGGTCACCGGTGCGTCGAAGGCGGCGCGGCGGGTGGTGCGGCGCAGCGCCCGCAGGACGGAGGTGCCGAGGGTGAGGCAGAGGACGACCGTGAGGGCGGCGCGGGGGAGGTCCCACCCGAGGGACGTGGTGAGGCAGTAGGCGGCGAAGCGAACCAGGTTGGCGGGCAGCGGGTCCCCGGGGACGAAGGAGATGGAACCGGACAGGCCCGCGATGTACGGCCAGCCCTGGAGGTTCATGATCGTGCCGTAGAGGACGGACGACAGCGCGCCGTACCCGGCCAGCAGGGCGAGTTCGCGCCGGCCGCGCAGACCCGCCGCGCCCGGGAGCAGGCCCGCGCCGAGGCAGACCCAGCCCATGGCGAGCATCTGGAACGGCAGCCACGGCCCGACGCCGCCGGTCAGCAGCGCGGAGGCGAACATCGACAGCGCGCCGAGGACGAAGCCGAAGCCCGGGCCGAGCACCCGCCCCGACAGCACCATCAGGAAGAACATCGGCTCCAGGCCCGCCGTGCCCGCGCCGAGCGGCCGCAGCGCCGCGCCCGCCGCCGCCAGCACCCCGAGCAGGGCGACGGACTTGGCGTCCAGCCCGGGTGCGCCGCCGCCCGCCGTACGGCCCTCGGAGATCTGGGCGATGACGACGGCGAGCAGCAGGGGCAGCAGCAGCGCGAACAGCCAGGGGGCGTCGGTGGCGTGGCCGACCAGGGCGGACTCGGTGGAGGCGAGCAGCGGCCAGCCGAAGGCGGCGACGCCGACCAGCGAGACCAGCAACAGGGCCGCCCGGGAACGGCGGCCGAGGGGGACGGGGCGGCTCATGCGCTCAGTGCCTCCGCGACCTGGTGGACGGTGAGCCACGGGCCGGGCGCGAGCACCTTGGCGACCTGCGGGGCGAAGGCGGGGGAGGAGACCACCACCTCCGCCGTCGGGCCGTCGGCGACGATCTCGCCCTCGGCCAGGATCACCGTGCGGTGTGCGAGTTCGGCGGCGAGCTCGACGTCGTGGGTGGCCAGCAGGACGGCGTGGCCCTCGGCGGCGAGGTCGCGCAGGATCTCCACCAGCCGGGCCTTGGCGGCGTAGTCCAGGCCGCGGGTCGGCTCGTCGAGCAGCAGCAGCGGGGGCCGGGCGGTGAGCACGACGGCCAGGGCCAGGGTGAGCCGCTGGCCTTCGGAGAGGTCGCGCGGGTGGGCGGTGTCGGCGATGCCGGGCAGCAGCCGTTCGACCAGGGCGCGGCAGGTGCCGGGGGCGGCGCCCGCGTCGGTGTCGGCGGCGGCGCACTCGGCGGTGACGCTCTCGCCGTAGAGGAGGTCGCGCGGGTCCTGGGGGACGAGGCCGACCTCGCGGATCAGTTCGGCCGGGCGGGTGCGGTGCGGAGTGCGGCCGCCGACCGTCACGGCGCCGGAGGCGGGGGTGTGCAGGCCGACCAGGCTGCCCAGCAGGGTGGACTTGCCGGCGCCGTTGCGGCCCATCAGGGCGGTGATCCCGCCGGGGCGCAGCACCAGGTCGACACCGCGCAGGGCCTGGACGGGACCGCGCCGGACGGCGAGGCGGGCGACGGTGGCGATCGGTGCGCCCGTCGGGGCGGGGGCGGCGCCCGGGCGGCGGCCGTCGAGGCGTTCCCGCAGCCCGGCGGCCTTGCGGCGGGCGTCACGGACGGACAGCGGCAGCGGCCGCCAGCCGGCGAGCCGGCCGAGGCCGACCACCGGCGGGTGCACCGGCGAGTGCGCCATCACCTCGGCCGGTTCGCCGAGGACGGGCGCGGCTCCCGGGGTCAGCAGCAGCACCTGGTCGGCGTACTGGACGACCCGCTCCAGCCGGTGCTCGGCCATCAGCACGGTGGTGCCGAGGTCGTGCACCAGCCGCTGCAGGACGGCCAGCACCTCCTCCGCCGCGCCCGGGTCGAGCGCCGAGGTGGGCTCGTCCAGGACCAGCACGCGCGGGTGCACGGTGAGCACCGAGCCGATCGCGACGCGCTGCTGCTGGCCGCCGGAGAGCGAGGTGAGGGCGCGGTCGCGCAGGTCGGCGAGGCCGAGCAGGTCCAGGGTCTCCTCGACCCGGCGCCGCATCACGTCGGCGGGCAGGCCCAGCGACTCCATGCCGTAGGCGAGTTCGTCCTCCACGGTGTCGGTGACGAAGTGCGCCAGCGGGTCCTGCCCCACCGTGCCGACCAGGTCGGCGAGTTCACGCGGCCGGTGCTCGCGGGTGTCCCGGCCGCCGACGGTCACCCGGCCGTGCAGGGTGCCGCCGGTGAAGTGCGGGACGAGCCCGCTCACCGCGCCCAGCAGGGTGGACTTGCCGGAGCCCGACGGGCCGACCAGCAGGCAGAGTTCGCCCTCGGGGACGGTCAGGTCGACGCCCTCGACGGCGGGTGCGGCGGCGTCCGCGTACCGGACGGAGACCTGCTCGAAGGTGATCACGAAGCCCTCCGGGGCGGGGTCGGGGCGGCGAACGCCGGTACCAGGCCGAGCAGGACGGCCAGGACGGCGGCCAGCGGCAGCACGGGGACGGTCGGCGGGACGACGGTGGGGGCGAAGGCGGCCGGATCCTGCGTGGAGAGGTAGCCGACCAGTCCGGCGACGGCGGCCCCCGAACCGGCGGTCAGCCACTCGGGCAGCGCCCAGGGGTCCGGCCGGTAGCGCGTTCTGACGGATCGCCGGCTGCCGAGCAGCAGCCCGGCGAAGGCGGCGGCCAGGCCCAGCAGCAGTACCGGCGGCGCCCAGCCGGCGCCGCCGGCGGTCAGCAGCCCGTACGCGGCCAGGCAGATCCCGAGCAGGCCGGCCAGGGTGAGCGCGGCCGTCGCCCGGGCGAGTCGGCGCGGGACGTCGGCGGTGCGGCCGAACCCGCGGGTGTCCATCGCGGCGGCCAGCGCGATGGAGCGCTCCAACGCGCCCTCCAGGACGGGGAGTCCGACGCTCAGCACGGCGGCGACGCCCTTGTCCGTACGGCCGCGCAGACGGCGGGCGGCGCGCAGGCGGCGGACGTCCGCGACCAGGTTCGGCGCGAAGGTCATCGCCACCACCACCGCCACGCCCGCCTCGTAGAGTGCGCCGGGCAGGGCGCGCAGCAGCCGGGCCGGGCTGGCCAGCGCGTTCGCGGCGCCCACGCAGACCAGCAGGGTGGCCAGGCGCAGCCCGTCGTACAGTGCCGCGAGCAGGCCCTCGACGGTCACCCGGCCGCCGATCCGTACCCCCTGCGCCCAGGTGGGGAGCGGCACTTCGGGCAGCGTGAACAGCACGTGCGTGCCCGGGATCGGCGAGCCGAGCAGGACGGCGAACACCAGCCGGATGCCCAGCACCAGCAGGCCCAGCCGCAGGAACGCCCCGTACGAACGCGACCAGGGCGCGTCGCCACGCCGGGCCGCGACCACGTACCCGGCGACGGCGGCGAGCAGCAGCAGGATCGCCGGATTGGTGCTGCGGGTCGCCGCCGCGCCCAGCCCGAGCGCCCACAACCACCAGGCCCCGGGGTGCAGTTGGCGGGGACCGGTGGGCGGGCGGGTGCTCCGGGCGGTGCGCATGGATCAGTCCAGGTGGGTGTTCTGGGGCTCGGTCTTCCGGGCGGTTCAGGAGGTGCGGCGGCGGCGTGCCTGCCAGCCGGCGCCGCCGGCCAGCACGGCGAGCAGCGCGCCACCGGCGATCAGGCCGACGTCCGGACCGCCGCCGTCGCCGCCGGCCTCGGGGGCGGACGGCTCGGCGGCGGCGCCGAGCTGCTCGGCGCAACCGGCCTTCGGGAAGCCCGCGATGGCGCAGAGCAGACCGTTGCCGTCGTAGCGCAGCGGCGGGGCGACGGCGGCCAGCACCTCGGCCGAGGTGGCGTTCGGGACGACGGTGGCACACGCGTTCCGCTGCTCGGGCGGCGCCTCGGCGGAGCCGGAGTCGGCGGCGGTGCCGAAGTCCAGCACGACGGCGACCCGCTTGCGGCCCGGCTGCGCGGGCGTGTCGGCGCAGACGGCGGCGAAGCCGCTCGCCGCCCGGGGCTGCGCGGCCTGCTGCCCGCCGTCCGGACTCACCGCGAAGCGCCAGCCGTCCACGGCGCCGTCCGGCGGCACGGACACCGCCGGGCCCTGCTGCTGGTACGCCCACCCGCCGTCGGTGCCGCGCCAGAACGACCAGTACCGGTACCCGGCCGCCGCCTGCGCGGGCGCGGCGGCGGCCAGGAGCGCCACCACGCCGGCGAGCAGGGCCACCAGCGAACGGCGGCCGGCGCGGCGCCGGCCCGGGTGGGGTGTCACAGCTGCCGGCCGCGCTTGCGCTGGAGGCTGAGCAGGATGCCGCCGCCGACGCCGACGAGCAGGCCGACGATGATCGGCCAGTACTGGCCCATGCCGTCGTTCTTCTTCGAGGCCCCCGTGGTGGCGGCCGGGCCGGCGGTCGCCTTGGGCGCCGGGCCGAGCGCGGTGAGCCGGCCGGTCAGGGCGCCGGTGTCGCCGTGGGCGGCCTGGGTGACGAGCAGCAGGCTGGCGGTGGCGGCGGCGTCGGTGCCGCCCTTGGTCCAGGTGGCGCCTTCCTTGGCGAGCCAGTCGACGGCGCCGGCGGCCTGCTGGGGGTGGCCGCTCTGGATGAGGCCGAGGGCGGCCCAGGCGGTGGCGTTGTAGTCGGGCGTCGGGGCGGCGCCGGGGGTGGTGAGGGTCAGGTGGTGGTCGCCCGCGGCGAGCTGGGCGGCGAGGTACGCCCCGGCGGCCTCGCCCGAGTCGGCGTGCGGGACCGGCGCGGAGGGGGCGCCGTCCTGGCAGGTGAGCGCCTTGGGGGCGGCGTCGGCGCGGACCGTGGTGGCGACCGGGAGGTGGCCGCCGGCCGCGGCGAGCGAGGCCTGGGCGCTGGCGAGGGCGTTGGGGGCGAGGGCGCCGCTCGGGTCGGGCTGGTAGGCGAAGGCGCCGCGCTGGTCGGCGGGGGCGGCGCAGCCGAGCTGGAAGAGGGCGAGCCCGTCGTAGGCGTTCCTGCCGGCCTTGGCGACGCTCGCCGGGTCGGCCTTGGCGGCGAACAGGGCGTTCACGGCGAGGCCGGTGGAGTTGGCGTCGCCGGGGCTGCCGGGGTTGTAGGGCCAGCTGCCGTCGGCGTTCTGGGTGGCCTTGAGCCACTGGACGCCCTTGTCGACGGCCTCCTGGTGCCCGCCGAGCGCGACGAGCGCCTGGACGGCGACGGCGGTGGCGTTGCTGTCCTCGGTCTTGGCGTCGCAGGCGGCCCCGGCGGCCCGGAACGAGGGCCAGCCGCCGTCCTCGCACTGCTGCCCGGTGAGCCAGCCGACGGCGGAGTCCGCCGGGGTGACCTCGGCCGCCGCGAGCGCGGTGAGGGCGAGGGACTGCCGCCAGACGCCGTCGTACGTCGGGTCGCCCTTGCCGTACAGGCCGTCGGGGACGGCCGCGGCGGTCGGCGTGGGGCTGTCGGCGAGGGCCGGTCCGGCGGTGGCGCCGGCGAGCAGCGCGGCGGACAGGGCGGCGGCGCCCAGGCGGGCGGCGGTGAGCATGGTGGAGATGTGCCTTTCGGTGAGCGGTGGTGGCCTGGCGGGGCCGTTCCGTAGTCCTCGACGGTGCCGGGCGGTGCGCGTGGCGGGCCCGGGCGGGCCGCTCGCCCCTCCACGGGCGGTCCGACTCGCCCGGGCCGTCACGGGCACCGGGCTCACGGTTGCGGGGTCAGCGCCGGATTCGCACCGGCTTCCCCCGGGGGAGGAGCGGGATGAAGTTGTGCTGCCCGTCGACTCTAACCGCCGGGGCGGCCGCGATGGCCCGCCGGAGGAGGAACAGGTTCCAGTCGGAGCCGGTTCAGGGCAGCGTGAGCAGCCGGGCCGCGGTGTGCAGGTCGGCCCGGACCTCGGCGATCGAGGCGCGGCCGGAGAGCCAGGCGACCAGCGCCGAGTGCCAGGTGTGCTCGATCACCCGGACGGCCGCACGCTGGCTCTCGCTGGGCGGCCCGGACTGGCCGATGGCGTCCAGGATGAGCTGCCCGGTGGCGGTGCTGACCTGGTCGACCTCGGCGCCGACGGAGCGGTCGGCGAAGGACAGCGCCCGGACCATCGCCTCGGCCAGCAGCGGTTCGCGCTGGAGCGCGTGGAAGGCCCGGGTGAGCGTGTCGGCGACGCGCGGGGCCGGTTCGGGGTCGGTCGGCGGGTGCCGCCGGATGTGCTCCTGGAGGCCCTGCAACTGCTCCAGCATGACCGCGACCAGCAGGTGCACCTTGGACGGGAAGTACCGGTAGAGCGTGCCGAGGGCGACCTGTGCGCTCTCCGCGACCTCCCGCATCTGCACCGCCTCGTACCCGCCCCGGGCGGCCAGGGCGGTGGCGGCCCGCAGGATCCGGCGCCGGCGTTCGGCCTGGCGGGCGGTCAGCGGCGGCTCACCCGGTTGGGCGGGTGGCGGCGCGGCGGGGTTCACGGAGGTGGTCGGCGGCGGCAAGGAGTGCTCCCGGGGCGCGTGGGTGGCGGCGTGCTCCACAAGGTCGGCAGGATCGGCGTGGCGGGAATCACCAGCCCTGACTCCGGAGCGAAAGCTACGGGCCGGTATCTTCGAGGTCTCTCATTGTTCACATGGTCGATGACGAGTTCCCCAGCCACTGAAACCTGATCTACTTTAGCGACCGGCAGCACAGATAGCAGCTAGAGATGAGGGCCCGAGGATGACCGCGCAGCCGCTGCGGATTGCCCTGCTGTCGTACCGCGGGGACCCCTTCTGCGGCGGTCAGGGCGTGTACGTACGGCACCTCTCCCGGGAGCTGGCCAGGCTCGGCCACCACGTGGACGTGATCGGTGCCCAGCCGTACCCCGTGCTGGACGAGGTCGACGGCCCCGGCTCGGTGCGCCTGGTCGAGCTGCCCAGCCTGGACCTCTACCGCGCCGACGACCCGTTCCGCACGCCCGCCCGCGGCGAGTTCCGCGGCCCGGTGGACGTGCTGGAGTTCGCCACCATGCGCACCGGCGGCTTCCCCGAGCCGCTGACCTTCTCGCTGCGGGCCCGTCAGTACCTGGCCCGGCACAAGGGCCGCTACGACGTGGTGCACGACAACCAGACCCTCGGCTACGGCCTGCTCGGCCTGGCCCGGCACGGCTTCCCGCTGGTCACCACGATCCATCACCCGATCACCGTGGACCGGCGGTTGGAACTGGACGCGGCCGACACCCGGGTGCGCCGGCTGTCGCTGCGCCGCTGGTACGCCTTCACCCGGATGCAGCGCCGGGTCGCCGCCCGGCTGGACCACGTCATCACCGTCTCCGGCACCTCGCAGCGCGAGATCGCCGAGCACCTGGGCGCCGCGCCCGGCGCGATCTCGGTGGTGCCGATCGGCGCCGACACCCGGCTCTGGTCGCCCTCCGAGACGGTCGCCCGGGTGCCCGGACGGATCGTCACCACCTCCAGCGCGGACGTCCCGCTCAAGGGTCTGGTGTTCCTGGTCGAGGCGCTGGCGAAGGTGCGCACCGAGCGCCCCGCGCACCTGGTGGTGGTCGGCAAGCCGCAGAAGGAGGACGGCCCGGTGGCCGAGGCGGTGCGCCGCTTCGGGCTGGCCGAGCACATCGAGTTCCGCAGCGGGCTGACCGACCGGGAGCTGGTCGACCTCTACCGCTCTGCCGAGGTGGCCTGCGTGCCGTCGCTGTACGAGGGCTTCTCGCTGCCCGCCGCCGAGGCGATGGCCACCGGCACCCCGCTGGTCGCCACCACCGGCGGCGCGATCCCCGAGGTGGCCGGGCCGGACGGGGAGACCTGCCTGGCCGTGCCGCCGGGGGAGGCGGACCTGCTGGCGGCGGCGCTCGGTCGACTGCTGGACGACCCGGAGCTGCGCGCCCGGCTCGGCGCGGCCGGCCGCGCGCGGGTGCTGGCCCGGTTCACCTGGGAGCGAGCCGCCGAGTTGACCGCCGAGGCCTACCGCGCGGCGATCGCCACCGGGGCCGGCGCCCGGGCCCGCTCCGGTCCGGGCTGGCGGTACGTGCCCTGAGCCCCCGGCCGCCGGCCCGGCGCGGGATCGATCTGACGCGGCGTCAAGTTCGCGTGGTAGCAATAGGAATGGGAGCCCTGCAGTGCTGACCGTCGATTTCTCGCGCTTCCCGCTCGCCCCCGGCGACCGGGTGCTCGACCTGGGTTGCGGCGGGGGCCGGCACGCGTTCGAGTGCTACCGCCGCGGCGCCAACGTGATCGCCCTCGACCAGAACGCCGAGGAGATCGCCGAGGTCACGAAGTGGTTCGCCGCGATGGAGCAGGCCGGCGAGGCCCCGGAGGGCGCGTCGGCGGTCGCGATGGAGGGCAACGCGCTGGCGCTGCCGTTCGAGGACGAGTACTTCGACAAGATCATCATCTCCGAGGTGATGGAGCACATACCCGATGACAAGGGCGTGCTCAACGAGATGTTCCGGGTCCTCAAGCCGGGCGGGCTGCTCGCCGTCACCGTGCCGCGCTGGCTGCCCGAGAAGATCTGCTGGACGCTGTCCGACGAGTACCACGAGGTCGAGGGCGGCCACATCCGGATCTACCGGGGCGACGAACTGCTCGGCAAGCTCAAGGACGCGGGCCTGGAGCCCTACGGCACCCACCACGCGCACGCGCTGCACTCGCCGTACTGGTGGATCAAGTGCGCGGTCGGCGTGAACAACGACAAGGCGCTGCCGGTCAAGGCGTACCACCAGCTGCTGGTCTGGGACATCGTCGGCACCCCGGTGATCAGCACGCTCACCAAGGCCGCCGAGCGGGCGCTCAACCCCGTCATCGGCAAGAGCTTCGTGGCGTACGCGTCCAAGCCCCGGCGCGTGGGCGCATGACCGCCGCCGTCCCCGAGGTGCTGCTGCTCGACGGGGTGCTCGACGCCGACCAGGCCGCCGGCACCGTCCGCAGCATCCTGGCCGAGCAGCGCCCCGACGGCGCCATACCCTGGTTCGCCGGCCACCACCTCGACCCCTGGGACCACACCGAGGCCGCGATGGCCCTCGACACCGCCGGCGAGCACGCCGCCGCCGAGGCCGCCTACCGCTGGCTCGCCGCCAACCAGAACCCGGACGGCTCCTGGTACGCCGCCTACACCGACGGCGTGGTCACCGACCGGGCCAAGGAGACCAACTTCTGCGCCTACGTGGCCGTCGGGGTCTGGCACCACCACCTCAGCGCCGGCGACGACGCCTTCCTGGAGTGGATCTGGCCCGTCGTCCGGCGCGCCCTGGACTTCATCGTCCGCCTGCGGCTGCCCGGCGGCCCGATCGCCTGGCGCCTCGACGAGGACGGCACCGCCACCGACGAGGCGCTGCTCACCGGCTCGTCCAGCATCCTGCACGCGCTGCGCTGCGGCCTGGCCATCGCCGAGTACCTGGAGGAGCCGCAGCCCGACTGGGAGCTCGCGGCCGGCCGGCTGGGGCACGCCGTCGCCCGCCACCCCGAGCGGTTCCTCGACAAGGGCCGCTACTCCATGGACTGGTACTACCCGGTGCTCGGCACCGGACTGCGCGGCGACGCGGCGCTGGAGCGGATCGACCGGGAGTGGGACCGCTTCGTCGTCCCCGGCCTCGGCGTGCGCTGCGTCAGCGACCGCCCGTGGGTGACCGGCGGCGAGAGCGCCGAACTCGCCCTGGCGCTCTGGGCGGTCGGGCGCTCCGACCGCGCGGTGGAGATCCTGCGCTGGATCCAGCGGCACCTGCGGCACGAGGACGGCTCGTACTGGACCGGGTACGTCTTCGAGGACGACGCCGTCTGGCCGGAGGAGCGCACCACCTGGACGGCCGGCGCGCTGCTGCTCGCGGTGGCCGCGCTCGGCGGCGACCCGGCGACGGTCGCGGTGTTCGGCGGGGAGCACCTGCCTGCCGGGCTGGTGGTCGAGGACTGCTGCTGAGGCCCGTGCGGGCAGGACGACTGGGTCCGTACGGACAGCGCGAAGGGGCGGGACCGGAGAGATCCGGTCCCGCCCCTTCGTCGTACCGGGGGCGTCAGCCGCGCTGGATGCCCGAGGTGTCGCTCAGCAGGCCGACGTTGCCGTCCTGCAGCTGGGCGACCAGCGCGCTGCCGCGCTGCTCGACCGCCAGGTACCAGGTGCCGGGCACCAGCTCGCCGACCGGGGCGCCCCCCGGGTTGTCCTTCGGGGCCAGCGGACGCGGGGCCGGGACGGCGAACCAGAACGGCGCGAAGTCGGCCGCGGGGGCCGCCGGGGCCGGCTGCTGCTGCGCGACCGGGACCGGCTGCGGGGCCGGGGCTGCCGCGTCCTGCGGCTGACCGGTCTGCACCGGCTGGCCCGGCTGCGGCTGGCCGGCCGCCGGGTAGCCGTAGCCGCCCGGCTGGGCGCCGTACGCCGGGGCCTGGTTCGGGTCCTGGCCCGGGGCCGGGTAGCCGTACTGGCCGGGCTGCGGCTGGCCGGGCTGACCCGGGGCCGGGTAACCGCCCTGGTAGGGGACGGCGGCCGGGCGGTCGGTGACCAGCGGGGCCTTCAGCGCCGGCACCAGCGGCGCGGCCGCGGCCGCACCGGCCAGCACGATCAGCGCGATCAGGCCCAGCCAGGCGCCGAAGCCGTGGCCGAAGCTGCCGCCGGACGGGCCGCCGCCCAGCGACCAGAGCGCCGTCCACAGCGCTGTGACGGCGAACGCGATGCCCCACTGGTCCAGCCGCAGGCCGAGCACCTGGCGCCCAGCCGCGGCCGCGCCCTGGAAGCGGTGCAGCAGGATCAGCACCGCGGCGGCGATGCCGAGGAGGTAGATCGAGGGCAGGATGGGGAACAGCTGGGTGCTCCACGCGTTCTGCGACGCACCGTCGCAGTACCGGCCGGTGCAGTCCACCGTCCAGTAAGGCAGGAAGGAGGCGATGAAAAGCAGGACGGCCGCGCCTGCGACGGCGGCGTCTCCCCTGGTGAGAGCGCGCAGATTCACTAACGTTCCCCTCGTTGACGTGTCGTGGACGGCGGTTCGTGCGGTCGGCTGACCGGCCGAAACTCCCGAACGGACCAGAAGCCTAGGCCCAACCGCACCGCCGGTGCACGGCGGGACCGGGAATGGGGCGAACTCGTTGCAAACGGCGCGGGCCGGGCGGGCCGCACACCGCCGGTCGCTCCTGTCCCAACTCCCTTACCGCGTGGTCAGATACGCCGTCAGCGCGTCGGCGATCCCCTGGGCCGCCAGCTGCCGCCACTGAGGATCCGTCATCCGCTTCGCGTCCGTCGAGTTGCGCATGTTACCGCACTCGATGAACACCTTGGGTACCGCGGACAGGTTCAGACCTCCCAGGTCGGAGCGGGTGTCCAGACCCTCGTTCGCGGTGTAGTCCGCGTACGGCTCGCCGGTCGCGGCGCGGAACCGCTCGCGCAGCAGCAGGCCGAGCCGGCGCGAGGGCTCGACGATCGCCGAGTTGTCCGCCTTCCCGGCCACCACCTTCGCCGGCAGGATCACGTGGAACCCGCTGCCGGCCGCCGGACCGCCGTCCCCGTGCACCGACAGCGCCACGTCGGCGTGCGCGGCGGCGCCGGCCCGGGCGCGCTCGTCCACGCACGGGCCCCAGGGGCGGTCGCCGTCCTGCACCAGCACCACTGCGGCGCCGCGGGCGGCCAGGATCGCGCGGGCCCGGCGGGAGACGTCCAGGGTGTACTCGGCCTCGGTGTAGCCGGAGTTGGTCTCGGTGCCGGTGGTGTCGCACTCCTTGCGGGAGTTGCCGACGTCGACCTGGCGGTTGATCTCGGTGGAGTGCGCGAAGTTGCCGGGGTTGTGGCCGGGGTCGAGCACGATGGTGCGGCCGGTGAGCGCGGTGGGGGAGACCGGGGCGGCGGGGCCGGCGGCGGACGGGGTGTCCGACGGGGCCGGGGCGGGGGTGCCGGGTGCGGCGCTGTCGGGCGCGGTCCCGGGTGCGGTGGTCCCGGGTGTGGCGGTCTCCGGCGTACCGGTCCCCGGGGTGGGAGTGCCGGGCACGGTGGGGCCGGACTGCGCGGCCGGTGCGGTGGTTGGTGCGGCGGTGCTGCCCGCCGGGCCGGAGCCGTCGAGGGCCTGCCAGCCCAGCCAGCCCGCCAGGCAGAGCGGAACGGCCGCGCCCACCACCGTGGTGGTGCGCAGCAGGGTGGAACGGCGGGGCGGTCGAGCGGTCGGGCCGGTCACGAGCGGGTCAGATCCTGTCCTGGGTGCGCGGGGTGAGGCCGTAGGTGTCGGCGATCGGCTTCCACTTGCCCGCGAAGTCCTTCTTCGCCTGGGTGGCCTGCGGGTTGAGCTCGTCGGCGCGCTTCTTGTCGGCGGTGGTCGGGGCCGAGCCCGAGCAGCCCTGGCCGGCGACCGCCCGCGCCCAGCTCGCGTACGCCCGGTCTATGTCGGCCGACAGCTGCCAGGCGGACTTCAGCGACGCCACCGCGTCCGCGCCGCCCGGCACGTCGGAGGCGCTCAGCCCGGCGAGCTTGCGCAGCAGTTCGTCGCGCTGCTTGGCGCCGTTGTCGAACACCTGCGCCGCGCTCTCGATGTCGGGCTTCGCCGGGCAGCTGATCACCTTGGCGACCGCGCTGCCGATCGGGGCCTTCGCGCTCTCGCCCTGGGTGAGCAGGTCGTCCAGCGCCTGCGCCTGGGTCTTGGCGTTGGCACCGGCGCCCGAGGCGGTGGGGCTCGGGGTCGCGGCGGGCGAGGCCGGGTCGGTGGCGCCCGGCGCGGCGTCCGTGCCGGTGGGCGCCGGGACCGGCTGCGGGTTCCCGCCGGGTGTCGTGACGGCGGCGGACGGAGCGGGCGCGGCCTGGTCCTTCTTGTCGCCGCCGCCCTTGGCGGCCCACAGCAGGCCGCCGCCGACCGCCACCACCAGGAGCAGCGCGAAGCCGATCAGTAGCGGCGCCTTCCGGTTGACGGGGCGGTCCTCGTCGTCCGGGTCCGCGTAGCCGGTGGGGTAGTCGGGGTGGTCGGCGGGCTGGCCGGGCTGGGCCGGGTACGGGCCGGCGGCTTGGCCGTACGGGGGCTGCGGCGGGCCGGCGGGCGGCTGTGGCGGGTACACGTAGCCGGGGCCGGGGGCCTGCGCGGTCACGTGGGAGGGGAACGGCGCGGGCGGCGGCACGGACGGCGGTCGCGGGGCGGTGGGGAAGCCGGCTGCGGCCGGGGCTTCGTGGCCGGGGGCGGCGGCCAGGTACGGGCGGGCGCCCAGCGGCGGGCCCTGGTCCCCGACCGCGCCGGGGGTGGGCTGCGGTGCGGCGGGCTGGGGCTCGGTGGGCTGCGGGCCGGTGGGCTGGGGTTCGGCGGGGCGCTGCGGGCCGCGGACCCAGCCGCCCGCGCCGCCGCGGGCGGTGGGATCCCAGACCGCCGGAGCGGTGTTGTGCTGGTCCGTCATGTGCCGCTAGCCCCCACCGTCCGCCGATGCTCTGCCTGGTGCTGCGCGGACACCGTACCGTTCGAACCCCCGCCCGACAGCTCCGGCACGACGTTAGAGCATCCGGGCAGGGCTGTGGGGCCGCTCGGAGGATCGGGCGGCCCGGGAGGTTCGGCGGTCGGTGGCGCCCGTCAGCGCCCGTCGGCTCCGGCCCGGCGCAGGACGCGCAGCGAGCCCGTCACCGAGACCTCCTCGAAGCCCTCGGCCAGCGCCCGCAGGTACACCCGGTACGGGGCCTGGCCGCCGTCCGCCGGGTCCGGGAACACGTCGTGCACCACCAGCAGCCCCTCCGGTGCCAGGTGCGGGGCCCAGCCCTCGTAGTCGCCGGTCGCGTGCTCGTCGGTGTGACCGCCGTCGATGAACACCAGGGCCAGCGGCCGTCCCCACAGCGCCGCGATCCGCGGCGAGCGGCCCACCAGGGCCACCACGTGCTCCTCCAGCCCGGCCGCGTGCAGCGCCCGGCGGAACCGCGGCAGGGTGTCCATCAGCCCCACCTCCGGATCCACCAGTGTCGGGTCGTGGTACTCCCAGCCGGGCTGCTGCTCCTCCGAGCCGCGGTGGTGGTCCACCGTCAGCGCGACCGTCCCCGCCTCCCGGGCCGCCGCCGCCAGCAGGATCGCCGAGCGGCCGCAGTAGGTGCCGATCTCCAGCACCGGCAGCCCGGTGCGCCGCGCCGCCGTCACCGCCGCCGCGTACAGCGCCAGCCCCTCGTCCACCGGCATGAACCCGGTGGCCGCCTCGAACGCCGCCAGCACCTCGGGCGCCGGGCGGGCGCTCTCCAGCAGGTCGGACATGCGGTGCTCCTCGGGCTCGGGACGTCCAGGACGTGGGCGGACGTGCTCGCCCCGGACCCTACTCGACGGTAGGCCCGCCGGCACCGGCAGGGCCACGCCCCCACGGCCGGCCTCCGGCGCCGGGGCGGGCGGGGTGTTCTGGAACGTGTTCTAGTCGGCTCGCGCGGCCCGTGCCAGAATCGGCCCCGACCGCGGAAACCGAGGCACACCGGGAGCAGTTCCATGCGCGCAGCCGTCCTGCACAAGACCGGCCAGGACACCCTCGACGTCCGGGAGGACGTGATCGCGGTCGGCTTCGGGCCGGGCACCGTACGGGTCCGGATGCGTGCGGCCAGCCTCTGCCACTCCGACCTCTCCGCGATGAGCGGCGTCCTGCCGCAGCCCGCGCCGTTCGTCCCCGGGCACGAGGGTGCCGGGGAGGTCGTCGAGGTCGGCGAGGGCGTGCCCGGCCTCGCCCCCGGCGACCGGGTGGTGCTCTGCTGGATGGCGCCCTGCGGCCGTTGCGCGCACTGCGAGCGGGGCCGCGGCCACCTCTGCATCGCCAGCCTGCGGCGGCTCGGCGCCCCCGGTTTCCGCTTCGAGCAGGGCGGCGCGGCGGTCGAGGCCTCCGGGTTCTACGGCACCGGGGCGTTCGCCGAGGAGGTCGTGGTCGCCGCGGACGCCGTCATCAAGGTGCCCGCCGACCTGCCGTACGAGGCCGCCGCGCTGATCGGCTGCGGGGTGACCACGGGCGTCGGCGCCGCCGTCAACACCGCCCGGGTCGAGCCCGGCGCCTCGGTCGCGGTGATCGGCGCGGGCGGGGTCGGGGTCGCCACCGTGCAGGGCGCCCGGGTCTGCGGCGCCGCCAGGATCACCGTCGTCGACCCGGTCGCCTCGCGCCGCGAGCGGGCGCTGGCCTTCGGCGCGACCGAGGCGATCGCCCCCGAGGAGCTCAGGGCGGCGGCGAAGGGCCTGCCCGGCGGCGGCTTCGACTACGTCTTCGAGGCGGTCGGCCGGGCCGCCACCGTCCGGGCCGGCTACGACGCGGCCCGGCGCGGCGGCGCCGTCGTGGTGATCGGCGCCGGCGCGCAGGACGACCTCGCGCAGTTCACCATGGGCGAGCTGTTCTTCAACGAGAAGCGCCTGCTGCCCTCGCTCTACGGCGGGGCGCCGGTGGCGCGCACGATCGCGCTGGTCGTCGACCTGTGGCGGGCCGGGCGGATCGACCTCGACGGCATGATCACCCACCGCGTCGCCCTGCCGGACGTCAACGAGGCGATCGCCCAGATGCGCAGCGGCGAGGCGCTGCGGACGGTCGTGATGCTGGGCTGAGCCGCTTCGCGGCCCGACGGCGTGCGGGCCCGCCGGGGATGTTCCCCGACGGGCCGGTGCGGGTGTACTCAGCCCCGGTCCGCCGCGGCGCGGTGCCGGCCGTGCGGGTCGGCCTCGGGCCTGTCGTCGGCGGCGGACCGGCCGCGGTGCCGGCCGTGCGACGCGCTGTCCTCGGCCGTGCTCTCGTCGGCGTCGGTCCCGTTGGCCGCGGGTCCGGTGGTGTCGGTGAGGGTGTCGGACATCTGAAATCGTCTTTTCCGTGCGGAGGGTGCAGGTCATCGGCGCCCGGCCGGCGCTGTCCGCGCGCGGTCGGGTCCCCGATCGGGCGCTCGGTACGCGCCACAGCCGGTGATCGCGGCCCGTGCCCCGGCCACCATAACGGCCGGAACGGAGGAGATCCTATCGAGATCATGACGCGTGCCCTGCGGTCGAGCCCAGCCAGTGACCCGCCAACTCGCGGTACAACGGGGACAGCACCTGCAGATCGCCGTGCCGGGCGAGCAGCCCCCGTCCGCCGTCCAGCAGCAGCACCCGGTCCGCGCGCAGGGCCGAGCTGATCCGGTGCGCGACCACGACGAGCGTCCCGGGCCGGGCGGCGAAGGCCCGCTCGACCCGCTCCTCCGCGCCAGCGTCCAGGTGACAGGTCGCCTCGTCCAGCACCACGACCGGCGCCGGGGACAGGTACGTCCGCACCAGCGCGAGCAACTGCCGCTCCCCACCCGACAGCACGCCCGGATCGCGCAGGACGGCGTCCGGCCCGCCCAGTCGCGCGACCAGCTGACCGGCGCCCAAGGTGGCTACGGCGTCGGCCAGTTGATCGTCCGTGGCCCCCGGGGCGAGCCAGGAGAGGTTGTCCCGCAGCGGCCCCGGGAACACGTACGCCTCCTGCGGTACCAGCGCCACCAGCCGGGCCCGCTCCGCACCTGCCAACCCGGCCGGCCGTACCCCGCCCACCGTCACGGCCCCGTCCGTCGGCGCCAACACGCCGGCCAGCAGGCCCGCCAGCGTCGACTTTCCCGCCCCGCTCACGCCCACCACGGCCACATGCTCTCCGGCCCCGAACCCGGCCTCCAGCCCCTCCAGCACCGCCGCCCCGGCGCCGCCGTGCCCGTACCGCAGCCCGCTGATCCGCACCTCCGGAGCCCGGCCCGCCACTGCACCACCGGGTGGGGCGGGCGGGGCGCCCGCCGCTGCGGCGGGGGTGGCCGGGGGGCCCGCCGTGCTTTCCGCGCTGGGCAGTGGGGCGTGCGTCTGCGCACCCGCGCCCGCAGCTGAGGGGCGGACACCGCCGACGGTCGTTGCGACCGGGGCGTCGCTCGTGGTGCCGGCCAGGCGGTCCAGGACGACGGCGAGGCCGAGGAGCCAGCCGCCGACCGTGCCCGCCAATGTCCGTACAGCCGGGTCGAGTTGCTGGAGCAGGTAGGTGGCGACGCCGAGCAGTTCGCCGGGGGTCAGGGCGTCGCGGGACAGCAGCCACGGTGCGGCGGCGAGGACGGCCAGTACGGGCAGCCGACCGCCGAGTGCCACGACCAGCGCGCGCAGGGCCGAGGCCCGGCCCAGGGCGCGGGAAGCCGCGGCGCTCGCTCGGGCGGCGTCGGTCAGCGCCTCGGTGACCCGCTCCTGCGTGCCCGTCGCCTGCACGTCGCGCAACCCGTGCAGCGCCCGGTCCGCCTCGGCGGCCAGTCGCTCCTCGGCCAGGACGACCGCCCTCCGCCGCGCCACCAGCGGGCGCAGCAGGCGGGCGAAGAGCAGCCCGGCGGCGAGCAGCGGCAGCAGGACCAGCGGTAGGACGGCGGGCGAGAGCAGCGCCAGGCCGACCAGGGCGGCGGCCAGGGTGACCCCGACGCCGCGCAGGGTGCGCAGCAGGGTGGCGGTCAACTGCCGCGCGGACTCCACCTGTTCGGTGAGCCGGGCGACCTCGGCCGGGTCCGCCGAGGGCCGGGCGAGCGCACTGTGGACCACCCGCTCGACCAGGGCGTCCCGCAGCGGCTCCACCACCCCCGCCAGGTGCGGGAACCCGGCCCGTGCCGCGTACGCCCGGAAGGCCATGGCGGCACCGAACCCGGCCAGCCAGGTCACCCCGACCCCCGGCCGCCCCACCAGGAACCCCTGGTCGACGGCGGCCGACACGAGCAGCCCGGACAGCAGCGGTGGCAACGCCTCCACCCCGGACCACGCGAGCAACCGGAGCAGCGGCGCACGCGTGACGGCGAGCTGCCGGAACAGCAGCCCCCACCCGGGGGAGCCGGACACGGGAAGTCGACACCGCCGACTTCCCACGCCGACCCGACGAGCACCCGCCGCTGCCGACTGCGTTGCGGGACGTCGATGCCGTCGACTTCCCGGGCCGGGCGATTGGCCTGTGCCGCCCCGGCGGCCCCGGCGGATTCCCGCTACCGCCGCTGGTTGCGGCACGGGATGTCGGTGGCGCCGACTTTCGATTGTCGGGCTTGGGGGTGCGGCGGGTTCGGAGGGCTGTATCGGAAGTCGGTCTGGCCGACCTTCTGTGCAGGGCGGTGCCGCAGGTTGGTCCGGTAGCGGCGGCGGGGGCGCTGGGGTGGGCGGCGCCGGAAGTCGCTCGGGCCGACCTTCGGTGTGGCCGCCGGGCGGGGTGCGGTGGCGGGCCATCAGGCGGTGGCTGCTTGGAGGGTGGTGTCGGACAGGGCGGCGCGGTAGTCGGGATCGGTGAGGAGCGCGGTGTGCGGGGCGAGGGCGCGGAGGCGGCCGGCTTCGAGCCAGGCGACGAGGTCGGCGCGGGCGGCGACGCCGGCGCGGTGGGCGACCACCAGGCGGGTGCGGCCGAGGGTGGCGCGGTCGAGCGCCTCGGTGACCTGGTACTCGGTGGCGAGGTCCAGGCCCGAGGTGGCGTCGTCGAGGACGACCACCCGGGCGGGCTGGCCCAGTAACCGGGCCAGGCCGAGGCGTTGCAGTTCACCGCCGGACAGCCTGAGGTCGTCGAGCGGGGTGTCCCAGCCCCGGGGAAGCCGTCGCAGGAAGCCGTCCGCCCGGGCGGCCGCCGCCTCGGCTGGGCCGGCGCCGGCCAGCGCGTCGCGAACCGTACGGCCGACCAGTGCGGGCCGGGCGAAGGCGTAGCCGACGGCGTGCCGCAGCTCGGACGGGGCGAGCGCGTCCACCGGTACGCCGTCGATCAGCACGGCGCCCTCGTCGGGGTCGCGCAGCCGCCCGGGCAGCGCGGCCAGCAGGGACTTGCCGGAGCCGGAGCGCCCCACCAGCGCGACCGTACGGCCGCCGGGGACGGTCAGGTCGAGCGGGCCGAGCAGCACCCGGTCGTTGTCGCGCACCACCACGCCGCGCAGCACCACCTCCCCACGGCCGCCCGCCGGGAGGGCGGCCGTACCGGGTTCGGCGGGCCGGAGCGCCAGCAGTTCGTCGGCCCGGCCCTGCCCGGCCCGCGCGTGCGCCACCCCGACCAGCGCCTCGACCTGCTCGAACAGTCCCGCGCCGAGCGCCGCCCAGCCGGCCGCCGCGGCGAGCGCCCCGGGGGCCAGGGCGCCGCGCGCGAGGAGCGCTCCGGCGGTGGCGAGCACCGCCACCTCGACCACCGCGATCAGCAGGGTGGCTTGCCAGGCGGTGCGCCGCTGCGCCGCCCAGAGCGCGTGCCCGGCGGCGGACAGTTCCGGCAGTGGCGCGAGCACCCGTGCCGCCTCGCGCTGTTCGGCGCCGGCGGCGTGGATGCTGCGCAGTCCGGTGAGGGCGCCGCTCAGCCGGGCGGCGAGGTCGGCCTGGACCGCCTGGTAGCGGGCGAACACCGGCCCGGCCTCGCGCAGGAAGAGCCTGATCAGCACCACGCCGGGCACCACGCCCGCGAAGAAGGCGAGCGCCAGCCACGGCGACAGCAGCCCGAGTCCGACGATCGCGCCCGCCGAGGTGAGCAGCGCGGTGGCTGCGCCGAGGACGGCGGGCAGCCGGCCGCCCGCGTCGCCGGCGGAGCCCAGCAGCCGGGCGGCCAGGTCGCCGGGCGGCGGTCCGTGGCGGAGCCGGCCGCCCGGCCCGAGGGCGAGCAGGTGGCGGACGAGGCGTCCGCGCAGGGCGGCGGTGGCCTCGGCGGAGCAGGCCGGTCCGGCCGCGGCGGCGGTGGCGTTGGCGGCGGCGGCCACGCCCAGCACGAGGGCGAGCCGGACGAAGGCGCCGGGCCCGGGCCGGTGGCCGAGGGCGGCGTCGACGGCCGCGGCGAGGACGGCGGGCAGGGCGAGCGTGGTGGCGGCCTCGACCGGCAGGGCGATGCCGAGTGCGAGGGCCCAACTGGTGGGGCGGCGGGGCAAGTCGAAGCTCCCGTCGGGATGTCGGGATGTCGGGATGTCGGGACGTCGGGACGTCAGGTCGGCCGGAGCGGCCGGAGCGGCCGGAGCGGTCGGAGCGGTCGGGCCGTCGGCCGGTCGTGGGAAACGGACGGTGCCGTCCCTGCCTGTCCGGACAGGCAGGGACGGCACCGGCGGCTCACCGCCTGGATCAGCTGTTGGTGAAGATCAGGCAGGTCAGGATGAGACAGGTGTACTGGCAGCCGGCGCCGTGGCCGGTCAGCTCGACGGACTCGGTCTCCGGCAGGTCCTGCAGCGCCGCGAGGTCGGTCTCGAAGTCCACCATGTTCTCCATGATCGGGTTCCTCCCCTGGAACTACGCCCGCCGCGATCTGCCTGCGGGCATCGGGTATCGCTCCCCGGGCGGCTCGGTCCGCCGCACCGGGGTGGTGCCCCGGGCCGTGGGGCCCGGGAGTCTGGGTGTCGAAATGTCGAGATGTCGAGTTGCTGCGGTAGCGAGCCACCGCGGCGCCGGGGCTCAGGTCACCCCGGTCGGCCGGTCCGCAGGAACGCGGCCAGCAGCTCGTGCAGCACGGCCGCGCCCTCCTCGGCGAGCACCTCGTGACCGGAGCCGGCCGCCTCGACGTACCGGAAGTCCGCGCCCTCGACCCGGCCGATCCGCAGCAACTCGTGCCGTAGCGACCGGGATTGGCTGACCGGGACGACCTCGTCCCGGTTGCCGTGCACCACCAGCAGCGGGGCGCTCAGCCGGTGCGCCAACTGCAGCACGTCGCGCGGGCCCCGGGCGTCGGCGATCGGATCGCCGCCGCCCAGCCGGGTGGCCAACGCCCGTACGGGGGAGGCCGCTTCGGCCAGCAGCCGGGCGCCGGACAGGAACGGCGCGACCACCGCGCAGCGGGACACCTGCTCGGCCGGCGCGTGCGCGGCCGCCAGCAGCGCCAGGAACGCGCCGTAGCTGACCCCGAACAGAGCGGGCGGCTCCAGGCCGAGCGCCGCGCGCTGACCCGCGATGCCGTCCAGCAGGTACAGGACGTCGTCCAGGTCGGGCCCGCCCCAGGCGCCCCGGATGGCCATCGCGTGCGCCACCCCGTAGCCGGTGGAGCCGCGCTGGTTCGGCGCGACCACCGCCAGACCCTCGGCGGCCATCCGCTGCAACGCCGGGTCGAACTCCAGCCGCCAGGCGTCCGCCGGGCCGCCGTGCAGCGCCAGCACCAGGCGCGGGCTGCTCAGCCAGGCATCCCCGCCGTACACCACGGCCTCCAACGGCCCGGCCGGACCGGCGAGTTCGAGGCTCTGGGCAGGCTGCCAGCGGCCGCCGTCCCCAGGCTCGGTGCTGCCGTCCACGCGCCAACCCGGTGGCGGGGTCCGGGAGATGCGCGGCCCACCCGGCTGCCAGGGCAGGGCGGTGTCCCGCCACGGACCGGGCAGGCCGGAGCTCAGCGGGGCCAGTTGCAGCGGCAGCGGCATCGGGCCGGACGCGGCCGTCGCCGGGCCGTGCGCCAGCAGCGCGTCCACGTCCAGGGCGGCCAGCGCCGCCGGGTGGTCGGGCGAGGAGTACGGAAGCCGCAGCGCCGCCTCGTCCCAGTGTCCGACCGCGCCGAGCCGACCGGGCGGCACCGGCAGCGGGTCCAGCCGACCGGCGGAGGGCCGCCACAGGGCGAGCGCGGAGCCGGCGCCGTGGTCGACCTGCACCGCCACCCGCGGGCCGTCCGCCGTCTGTCGCAGCGCGACCGGTCGCAGGAACATGCCCGCGACGTGCAGACACTCCGGGAACCGCAGCGGCGCCCCGCCGCCGAGCACGCCCCAGCCGAGCCGGTCGGTGCCCGGCGCGTCGCTGCGCACCATCGCGAACCGGGAGTCCGGGTCGAACAGCACCAGCCGGTCGTTGCTGCGCTCGCCGATCTCCAGCAGCGGGGTGGTCACGCCCCTGCGCAGGTCCAGCACCACGCTGCGGACGAGCCCCGCGTTCACCCGGTCCAGCGACAGCAGCAGTCCGGCGTGGTCCAGCCAGGCGCCGCCGCCGTGCAACCCCGGGATCTCGGCGACCTGTTCGGGCTCGCTGCCGTCCGTCCGCACCAGCCATGCGGTGGTTGCCGGGCGGGTGTCCGTGCCGAGGGCGAGTGCCACCGGCGTCCGCGGACCGGCCCCCGGGGCCGCCGGGAGCGGCAGCAGCCGCAGCCCGGGCATCCGGATCGTGGCCAACTGCTGCTCCACGGCGGCGTTTTCGCCGTACGAGAGATGGACCAGGTCGTGCCGCTCGCCGTCGTGCCGGCAGACCAGCACCGAACCGTCCGGCAGTGCGACCAGTTGCGAGCGCAGGCTCTCCGACCGGTTGCCGGACAGCGGCAGCGCCAGCGGCGTGGCCGGACCGCCGTTCGAGGGCAGCCGCCAACTCTCCACGTACCAGCCGCCGTCGGCGGCCGAGGCCAGGCAGGCGGCGTGACTGCCGTCGGTGGCGAAGGTGAAGCTCAGCCTGCGCAGCGCCTGCGCGACGGTCCGGGTGGCCACGTTCACGTCCCGCTCACCCCGCTTGCCGTGCAATGGAGTTGGTGCACGTCGGGCGACACCGGATCCACCCACGGCCGGGGGCCGCCGTGCCGCAGTCGCAGCAGGAAGGCCAGCGCGCCTGCCGTGCCGGTGCCGTAGCCGGCCGCGCAGCCCGTCCCGGTCTCGTCCGGCAGCACCAGCAGGCCGTCCCGCAGCGCAGATCGAGCGGCGATCAGCTGCGCCAACTCCTCGGCACCGGTACGGAATTCAGGCTCGCCGAGAGCATCGGCGAGATCGAGCAGGTACTCGCCGTCGCCGGCCAGCCCGTGGCAGGCGCTCACCCCGCCGTGCCAGCGCCCGGCCAGTACGGCCCGCCCGGCGGCCAGCGCCAGGCCGTGCGCCGTGGTGTCGCCGGTGGCCCGCCAGAGCCGGAGCAGGAAGCTGCCCGCACCGGATGAACCGCTGCACCAGTGCGACAGCCGGACGCTCTCCGGATCGCCCGCGCTCTGCGGCCACCAGGCGCTCTCGTGCGGCGCGTCCCAGCGGACGGTCGCGGCGAGCGTGTGCCCGGCCTCGACGGCGCCGGCCAGCAGCGTCCGGTCGCCGGTCGCCTCGGCGGCGGCCAGCAGGAAGGCGCCCACGCCGGCCACGCCGTGCGCGAAACCGAGATGGGTGATCCCGGCGAGTGCCGAGTCGAAGTCCGCCGGCACCGGCCACACCGTCCCGCACGGCTCGCGCCGGGCGGCGGCGAGCAGGGCGCGGCCGCAGCGGGCGGCGCGGGCCAGGAAGGTCGTATCGCGGGAGTCGTCAGGGGTGAGGCCGTCGCCGGTGATGCCGTTCGCTCCGAAATCATCGGCGGCGAAGCGGAGTTGGGTGAATCCGGCACCGGCCGCGCCATGGCAGACATCGGGGTTCGGCCACTCGACGGCGATCCGCCGGGCGAGCGCGGCGGCACGGTCGGCCAGCTCGTCGTCGTGCAGTGCCCGGGCGGCGTCCAGCAGCGCCCAGGCCGTGCCCGACCGCCCGAAGTGCAACCCGGGCAGTATCACCGGCTCGGCGGCCAGCCGCCGCTCGATCCACCCGGCGGCCGTCCGCGCCGTCCGCGCGGCCTCCGCCCGCACCTCGTCCGGCAGCCCGTCCGTTACCGCCGCCCGCGCCAGCACGGCCAGCACCCCGGCGGCGCCGTGCTGCACGTTGCACGGATCCGTCCGCTCCCCGGCGGGCACGACCGGCCACAGCCGGTCCCGCCGCTGTGGCGTGGCGGTGGCGGCCAGGTGCCGCAGGCCGTCGTGCAGCACGCGGTCGAGCACGGCGGTCGGCGCGACCTCGGCCGGGCCGGAGCGCGCGTCGCAGGACCGTTCGCTGGGCGTGATCCGTCGGGTCGGGGCGTGCCACAGGGGAGTGACGGCGGCGGGTGCGTCAGCCGCCGGCCCGCGACCGTCGGCGGCCTGCACGCCACCGGTGGTCGCGGCACGGTTGCTGCCGACCCCGCCGCCGTCGGTCTGTCCGGCGCTTGCGGCAGCGGCTGCGGCCATCGCCGGGACGCCCGGCGCGCTCGTCGCCGGGTCGCCCACTGGGCCGCGTCCCATGGCCGGTCCGCTGCCGCTGCCCGTCGCCGGGTCGCCCACCACACCCCCGCCCGCCAGCTCCGCCCGGACCTGGGCGAGGCTCCACCGCTGTCCCGGCTCCTCTGCCCGGAGGCCGAGGACGGCGGGGGCGAGGCGGCGGGCGGTGGTTCCGGTGCGGGCGGCGAGGGTGAGCCAGCGGCCGAGGCGTTCGGCGACCGGGCGGGCCTGCGGGAGGTCGTCCGGGAGCAGTGGGTCGTGGCCGGTGGCGAGGAGGAAGAGGAGACCGCCGAGGGCGTACCGGTCGACGGCCGGATCGGCGACGCAGGTCCCGGCGCCGGTGGGGCCGGCCACGAGGGCGAGCCGGCCCGACCCCTGTTCGGGGGCGCGGTAGCCGGGGGTGCCGGCGGATCCGGCGGGCCGACCGGTCTCGGCGGCGAGTTCGAGGTCGACGAGCCGGAGGCCGCCGTCGGGGCGGACCATCACATTGCCGGGGGAGAGGTCGCGCAGGACGAGCCCTTGGGCGTGCACCTGCTCGACGAGGTCGAGGAGCGCGTGCGCGACCGGCCCGGCTTCGGCCCAATCGACGTCGGGGCTGCCGTCGCGCCGCAGTCGGGTGGCGACCCAGGCGCCGAGCGGCTGCCCGGCGATTCGTTCCTGCACGAGGAAGACGGAGTCATCCTGTTCGATCAGTTCGATCGGGTGGGGGGCCAGTCCCTGTCCTTCCAGCCGGGCCAGCAGCGCGGCCTCGTGCCGCAGCGCGTCTCGGGCGTCGGTGCCGGCCCGGTCGACCTCGATGTGGGCGCGGGCCTGCTTGACCACGACCTCGCCGCCGCCGACGGCCTCCCGGCCGAGGAACACCCCGCCCTTGGCGCTGTGCCGTAGCGCGGCGGTGATCGCGTACCGCCCGGCGAGCAGCACGCCGCCGCGCTTGGCCGCTCCGGAACGGGCAGTCCTCAGCGCATCCGGAGGCTCCAGCGGGTCCCGCGCCCAGGACGGCGCCCGGTAGGAGGCGCCACGCACGTCCTCGGCCCGCTGCCCGTCCGGCCCGCGCAGCACCGACCGGTACTCCCCGTCGTGGCCCAGCTCGGCGCGGGCCGCGAAGGTGCCGTACCGGTAGTGCACCCGGCTGCCGGGTCGGTACGGGCGGTCGGAGAGCACGACGGGCCCGGGCAGCCCGGTGGTGGCCCGGTCGAGTGCGGCGGCCAGCCGCCGGAACTGCGCGTCGTCGGCCGGGTAGACGGTGATGAACTTGCCCGCCGAACCTCGGTCGCTGTTGCGGGAGTTGAGTTCACGCAGGCGCTCCTCCCCGGCGGCGAACTTGAAGGTGCACGGGTCGTCGGCGAGGACCCGTGTGACGGCCGCGAGCACCGCCTCACCCACGGCCGAGGCCGCGCTGACGTGGAGCTTCCACCCCTGCCCCGGCAGCGACCCCACATCCGAAGAGCCCACATCCGAAGAGCCCACATCCGAAGAACCCGACCCCGAAGAGCCCGACGCGGGCGGCCTGGCCGTGCACCAGAAGCCCTCGACGGCGACCTCCCAGTCACCGCCGCCTCCCCGGGCGCCGGCACCCGCCAGCGCCGCCCGCGTCGTCTCCGGCCACGGTCCGGCCGCATCCGGCCCGTGGCCCGCCGATTCCCCGCCCCCGGCCGTACGCAGCGATGTGCCCGCCTCCATTCGCCACCACATCCCTTCGTCTCGGCCGCCGCTCGCGGATGCCCACCACTCCGGCACCCGGGCGCGCGGCCCGGCCTGATCGGTTTCCTCGGAAGGAGCGGGAGTGCCGCCCCTGAACGGGAGTGCCGTCCCCGGGCTGCCGTCCCTGGGGTGGGAACACCACCCCGGCCGCGCCCGCCCCGGACCCGGTCTCGCCAGGGCCCGTGTCCGGCGGAGCGCCCTCCCGACCCCCGGTCGGGGCAACTTTCGGGGCAACTCCCGTTCGCAGGAATGAAGTTACTTTCGAGACGTGAGTGGCTCAACGCACAGCCGGTCACTTCACTCGTAAGGGTGATCCAGAGGCGTTTTCGAATTCGTACGAGGGCCCGGATGTGAGCAACGGGCGCCGGGCATGCGGGCGCGCACGGCTCGCGCGCGCCCGCACGGGCGCCCCTCGCCGCAGGTTGACGCGCATCCGTACGCCCCCGGCACCCGCGTCCGAGACCAGACCACCGCCGCACCACCGACGCGCCCTCGACGCAGCGCCGACCCCAGCGCCGACGCACCACCGACCCCACCACCGACCCACCACCGCCGCACCGCAGGCCGGTCGCCGAACGGCCGAGGCCCGACCGCGCCCGCGCGCACGGTAGTCTCGACAGGTGCCGAAACTGTCCGACGTCATCACCGCGCTCGAAGAGGTCTACCCGCCGCAGTGGGCGGAGGCCTGGGACGCCGTCGGCCTGGTCTGCGGGGACCCTCAGGCCGAGGTCGGCCGCGTGCTGTTCGCCGTCGACCCCGTCCAGGCGGTCGTCGACGAGGCCGTCGAGTGGGGCGCGGACCTGGTGGTCACCCACCACCCCCTCTATCTGCGCGGCACCACGAGCGTCGCCGCGACCACCTTCAAGGGCCGGGTGGTGCACACGCTGATCAGCAACGGCATCGCCCTGCACGTCGCGCACACCAACGCCGACCACGCCGACCCCGGCGTCTCGGACGCGCTCGCCGAGGCGGTGGGCCTGCGGGTGACCGGCCCGCTGGTGCCGGACCCGACCGACCCGCTGGGCCGTCGTGGCACCGGCCGGATCGGCCTGCTGGAGCCACCGCTGTCCCTGTCGGCCTTCGCCGCGCAGGTCGCCGAGGGCCTGCCCGCCACCGCCGCGGGCGTCCGCGTCTCCGGCGACCCGGACCGGCTGGTGAGCCGGGTCGCGGTGTGCGGCGGCTCGGGCGACAGCTTCTTCGCCGAGGTGCGGGCGGCCGGGGTGGACGCCTACCTCACCGCCGACCTGCGCCACCACCCGGCGTCCGAGGCCGCCGAGGCGGCGCCGGTCGCGCTGGTCGACGCCGCGCACTGGGCCACCGAGTGGCCCTGGCTCGCCCTGGCCGAGCGGGCCCTGCAGGCCGCCGCCGACAAGCGCGGCTGGGCCGTGGAGACCAAGGTCTCCCAGCGGGTCACCGACCCGTGGACCGCGCACGCCCCCATGTCCTTCACTGCCTGACCCGATTCACAGGAGCCTTCCGCTTGAACGCCGCGCCCGCCGACCAGATCCGCCTGCTCGACCTCCAGGCCATCGACTCGAAGCTCGACCAGCTGGCCCACCGGCGCCGGACCCTGCCCGAGCACGCCGAGATCGAGAAGGCCGCCGCCGACCACACCGCGCTCAAGGACCTGGTGGTCGCCGCCGAGGCCCAGCAGGGCGACACCACCCGCGAGCTGACCAAGGCCGAGCAGGACGTGGAGCAGGTCCGCTCCCGGTCCGCCCGCAACCAGCAGCGCCTGGACTCCGGCGCGATCACCTCGCCGAAGGACCTGGAGAACCTCCAGCACGAGATCGGTTCGCTGGCCAAGCGCCAGGGCGATCTGGAGGAGGTCGTGCTGGAGATCATGGAGCGACTGGAGAGCGCCCAGACCCGGGTCACCGAGCTGACCGCGCGCCTGCAGCACTCCACCGTCGTCCTCACCGAGGCCGAGGCCCGCCGGGACGCCGCCTTCGCGGAGATCGACGGCGAGGCCGACAAGGTCAAGCGGGACCGCGAGGCCGTGGCCAAGGTCATCCCCGCCGACCTGCTGAAGGTCTACACCAAGCTGCGCGAGACGCAGGGCGGCGTCGGCGCGGCCCGCCTCTACCAGCGCCGCTGCGAGGGCTGCCGCACCGAGTTCTCCATCACCGAGCTGAACGCCATCAAGGCCGAGCCGGCCGACAAGGTGGTCCGCTGCGAGAACTGCTCGCGGATCCTGGTCCGTACCGCGGACACGGGCGTCTGAGCCGATGGCGGCTCGCTTCATCGTCGAGGCGGACGGCGGGTCCCGGGGCAACCCGGGGCCGGCCGGCTACGGTGCGGTGGTCCGGGACGGCGACACCGGGCAGATCATCGCCGAGGCCGCCGAGTTCATCGGCCACGCCACCAACAACGTGGCCGAGTACCGGGGCCTGATCGCCGGCCTCAAGGCGGCCCGGGAACTCGACCCGGACGCCTCGGTGGACGTCCGGATGGACTCCAAGCTGGTCGTCGAGCAGATGTCCGGACGCTGGAAGATCAAGCACCCCGACATGCAGCCGCTCGCCGCCGAGGCGCGGACGATCCTGCCGCGCGGCCGGGTGACGTACACCTGGATCCCGCGCGAGCGGAACAAGGACGCCGACCGGCTCGCCAACGAGGCGATGGACGCGGGCAAGGCCGGCCGTCAGTGGGAGCCGCGGAAGCCGCAGCCGGCCGTGGCCGCCGACGAACCGCCGCTGGAGACCGTCGCCCCCAAGGCCGGCTGGGCGGCCGAGGCCGACCTCGGCACCCCGACCACCTTCGTCCTGCTCCGCCACGGCGAGACCGCGCTGACGCCGCAGAAGCGCTTCTCCGGCAGCGGCGGCTCCGACCCGGAGCTCTCCGACAAGGGTCGCTGGCAGGCCGAGCGGGCCGCCGAGGAACTGGCCGCCCGCGGCAGCATCCAGGCCGTGGTGGCCTCGCCGATGCGCCGCACCCGGCAGACCGCCGAGATCGTCGCGGCCCGGCTCGGCCTGGAGGTCCGGTACGAGGACGGGCTGCGCGAGGTCGACTTCGGCGCCTGGGAGGGCCTGACCTTCGCCGAGGTGCAGGAGCGCCACCCGGAGGACCTGGCGGCGTGGCTCGGCTCGGCGAAGGCCAAGCCCACCGGTAGCACCGAGAGCTTCACCACGCTCACCCACCGGGCCGGTGTCGCCCGGGACAAGATCATCGCCCGGTACCCCGGCAGGACCGTGCTGGTGGTCTCCCATGTCAGCCCGATCAAGACGCTGGTCCGGTTGGCGCTCGGCGCCCCGCCGGACGCGCTGTACCGGATGGAGCTGTCCGCCGCCTCGTTCTGCGCCGTCCAGTACTACGCGGACGGCAACGCCTCGCTGCGGCTGCTCAACGACACCTCGCACCTGCGCTGAGCCGCCGAGCCGTGACCGCTGAGCCGCTGAGCCGTGACCGCTGAGCCGGTGGCGGGCTCGTCATCGACCCCGCCACCGCGCTCGACCCCGCTCAGTGCACCTCGGTGACCACCACGTCCAGCTGCCACGGCTTGCGCGCCGTCCTCTCGGCCGCGAGCTCGACCTGGTGGCCCAGGCCCAGCAGCGTGTCCATCAGCTCGCCCGGCGTCTTCGGCTCGGCGCCCGCGACCAGCAGGTCGCGCACCAGTCGGCCCTTGGTCGCCTTGTTGAAGTGGCTGACGACCGTGCGCTTGCCGTTCCGCTCCTGCAGGACCCGGACGGTCGCCGTCCGGGACGCCACCTCGCCGGCCGGCTTCCACGCCGCCGCGTACGCCGAACTGCGCAGGTCCAGCACCAGCCCGTCCGCCACCTCCGGGAGCTCGGAGGCCATCGCGCCCCGCCAGTACGCGCCGAGCGCCCCCGGGCCGGGCAGTTTCACACCCATCGAGCAGCGGTAGGGCGGGATCCGGTCGGAGATCCGCACCGCGCCCCACAGGCCCGAGAAGACCAGCAGCGACCGCTCGGCCCGGCCGTACGCGGCGGCGTCCAGCGTGGCCAGGCCCAGGTTGTCGAACAGCACCCCGGTGTACACCTCGCCGGCCGGCCGGGCGCCCGCCGCCGGCAGCCCGGCGTTGCGGGCGATCTCGCCGCGCAGCCCGGGGCTGAGCCCCAGCACCTCGGCGGCGGTGTCCTCGTCGCCCCGGCAGAGACCGACCAGCGCGTCCAGCACCTCGCCGCGCGCGGCCGTCAGCCCGGGCAGCGACAGCCGGTCGAGCGCCACCGGCACGCCGTCCCCGGACGCGGCCTTGCCCTCCGACGGCGGCAACAGCACCAGCACAGCGGACTCCTCAACAGTTTGTGGCGGATGAACCCCGCCACCCTACGCAAAACCCGTCCCGGGCCGCAGGGCCCGTCCTCGAACCCCAGCCCCCGGAGCGGCGCCGGGCCCCAGCCCCTCGCCCACCACCACGGCCGCCCCGGCTGCTCCGGCGGCAATTCGGTGGGCCGCCCCGGCGTTCCCCACTACGGTGAGCAACGAGGAGAGTGAACGTGATGACCCTGCGCCCCCTGGATCTGAGGTCCCTCCTGGGCCGCTGAGCCCGGCGCGTCCGCCCGTGGCCTCCGTCCGGAATCACCCGATTCGCCCTACGCTGCCTGCATGCCTCGCCGAAAACTGCGCGTCAAGGCCGCCGACTCCGCCCGGATCAACACCGAGCTGACCGAGCTCCGCGCCCGCCTGGAGGTCCACACCGGGTGGCCGGAGCCGGTGCTGGCCGAGGCGGAGGAGGCCGCCGAGCGCCCCCGACTGCCCGAGCACGACGCCACCGACCTGCCGCTGTTCACCGTCGACCCGCCCGGCTCGCGCGACCTCGACCAGGCCATGCACCTGCTCCGCCGCCCCGGCGGCGGCTACCGGGTGTACTACGCCATCGCCGACGTCGCCGCGTTCATCCGCCCGGGCGGCGCGATCGACGCCGAGGCCCGCCGCCGGGTCGAGACCCTGTACTTCCCGGACCACCGCGTCCCGCTGCACCCCACCCGGATCTCCGAGGACGCCGCCAGCCTGCTGCCCGGCGAGCCCCGGCCCGCCCTGCTCTGGCAGCTGGATCTGGACGCCGACGGCGCCGTGGTGCTCGCCGACCTGCGCCGCGCCCTGGTCCGCTCGCACCGCCGGCTCGACTACGCCGCCGTCCAGCGCGCGGTGGACCTCGGCGGCGCCGACGAGCAGCTCGCCCTGCTCGCCACCGTCGGCCGGCTGCGCGAGGAGCAGGAGCGCGCGCGGGGCGGGATCAGCCTGCCGGTGCCCGAGCAGGAGGTCGAGGAGACCCTGCACGGCTACGTCCTCGGCTACCGCGCGCTCGGCCCCGCCGACGGCTGGAACGCGCAGATCTCGCTGCTCACCGGCATGGCCGCGGCCGAGATGATGCTCGACGCGGGCGTCGGTCTGCTCCGCACCCTGCCGGCCGCGCCCGCCGCCGCGTACGAGCGGCTGCGCCGGATCGCCGCCGCGCTGGACGTGGACTGGCCGCAGGCGCTCCCGTACCCGGAGCTGATCCGCTCCCTGGACCCGGACGTGCCGCTGAACGCCGCCTTCCTCACCGCGTGCACCGGCCTGCTGCGCGGCGCCGGCTACCACGCCTTCGACGAGTCCCGGGGCCTGCCCGCCCCGGCCGATCCGGGCCATGCCGCGCTCGCCGCGCCGTACGCGCACTGCACCGCGCCGCTGCGCCGGCTCGGCGACCGCTTCGCGCAGGAGGTGTGCGCGGCGGTGGCGGCGGGGGAGGGCGTGCCGGACTGGGCGCGCGAGGCGCTGCCGGCCGTCCCGGCGCTGATGGCGAGCGGGGACCGCCGCGCGGCCGAGGTCGAACGGGCCTGCGTGGACCTGGTGGAGGCGGAGCTGTTGTCCGGCCGGGAGGGCGAGGACTTCGCCGCCGTGGTCATCGACGTCGACGGGAAGCGGCCCGCCTCCGGCACCGTGCAGCTGCGTGAGCCCGCCGTCCGGGCCCGCTGTGACGGCGACTCCGCCCGGGGGGCGCTGCCGCTCGGCCGGGTGATCGACGTCCGGCTGACGCAGGCCGACCCGGTCACCCGCACCGTCCGCTTCGCCGCCGTCTGATCCCCGCACCGGCACGCCGCCCGTCCGCCCGTCCGCCCGTCCGCCGTCCGCCCGTCCGCCCGTCCGCCCGTCCGCCGTCCGCCCGTCCGCCCGTCCGCCCGTCCGCCGTCCGCCCGTCCGCCGTCCGCCCGTCCGCCCGTCCGCCGCCCGCCCGTCCGCCGCCGACCCGCCACCCACTACCGGCTCGCCGCGCCGACCCGCCGCCGACCCCGCCACCCGGACGGTCCGCCTCGTAGCCCCGTGCCCGCCGCCGGGGTGGGAGGATCGGTTCCGTGTCCCAATCCCTGACCCTCGCCGCCCCGGGGCGGCGCCGCCGCCTGCTCGTCCTGGCGATCTGCTGCCTGAGCCTGTTCATCGTCGGCCTCGACAACACCGTGGTGAACATCGCCCTGCCGGCGATCCAGCGGGACCTGGACGCCCCGGCGTCCGGACTGCAGTGGATCATCGACGCCTACACCCTGGTCCTGGCCTCGCTGCTGATGCTGTTCGGCTCGGTGGCCGACCGTTTCGGCCGCCGCCGGGTGTTCCAGACCGGGCTGGTGTGCTTCGCGCTCGGCTCGCTGCTGTGCAGCCTGGCGCCGAGCCTGGAGTGGCTGGTGGCCTTCCGCGCGCTGCAGGCGGTCGGCGGTTCGATGCTGAACCCGGTGGCGATGTCGATCATCACCAACACCTTCACCGACCCGAAGGAGCGGGCGCAGGCGATCGGCGTCTGGGGCGGCGTGGTCGGCATCTCGATGGCGCTCGGCCCGTTGCTGGGCGGCTTCCTGGTGGACGGGGCCGGCTGGCCGTCGATCTTCCTGATCAACGTCCCGATCGCCCTGGTGGCCATGCTCCTGACCGTCCGCTACGTCCCGGAGTCGCGCTCGCCCCGGCCGCGCCGGCTGGACCCGGTCGGGCAGGCGCTGATGATCGTCCTGCTGGGCTGCGGCACCGCCGCGATCATCGAGGGCCCGGGCAACGGCTGGACGTCCCCGCTGATCCTCGCCCTCGCGGCCGCCGCCGTGGCCGCGCTGGTCGCCTTCCCGCTCTGGGAGCGGCGGGTGGCCGAGCCGCTGGTGGACCCGCGGTTCTTCGCCAGCGCGCCGTTCACCGGCGCCACCGTCACCGCGGTCTGCGCCTTCGCGGCCCTGGGAGGCTTCCTCTTCCTCAACACCCTCTACCTGCAGGACGTCCGGCACTACGACCCGGTCGAGGCGGGCCTGTGGACGCTGCCGATGGCCGTGCTGATGCTGGTCTGCGCGCCGCTGTCCGGCCGGATCGTCGGCAGTCGGGGCCCGCGCGGCCCGCTGGTCGCGGCCGGGCTGGGCCTGGCCGCGAGCGGGGTGCTGCTGACCAGGCTGACCGCCGACTCCCCGGCGGTGCTGCTGCTGGTGTCGTACGCGCTGTTCGGCTTCGGCTTCGGCATGGTCAACGCGCCGATCACCAACGCGGCCGTCTCCGGCATGCCGCGCGCCCAGGCGGGGGTGGCCGCGGCGGTCGCCTCGACGAGCCGCCAGGTCGGCCAGTCGCTGGGGGTGGCGGTGATCGGCACGGTCGTCACCTCGGCCATGGTCGGCCCGATGACGACCGGCTTCACCCCGGCCAGCCACGCCGGCTGGTGGATCCTGGTCGGCCTGGGCGGCGCGATCCTCCTCCTCGGCCTGGCCACCACCACCCGCTGGGCCACCGCGACCGCCGCCCGGGTGGCCGCCCGCCTCGGCGGCGAGCCGTCCGTGGTCCGCTCCGGTGTACGGGAGGCCCCGCCCGAGCGGCTACGATGACCACTACGGCGGAAGAGTCGGCCGGGCGGTCGCGACGGGTCCCTGACCCGCCGAGGAACGTCCGGGCTCCACAGAGCAGGGTGGTGGGTAACGCCCACCCGGGGTGACCCGCGGGACAGTGCCACAGAAAACAGACCGCCCACCGCTTCGGCGATGGGTAAGGGTGAAACGGTGGTGTAAGAGACCACCAGCGACCGGGGTGACCCGGCCGGCTCGGTAAACCCCACCTGGAGCAAGGTCAAGATCGGTGCCCTCGGGCGCCGTGCGCGGATGATCGAGGGCTGCTCGCCCGAGTCCGCGGGTAGACCGCACGAGGCTGTCGGCAACGGCAGTCCTAGATGGATGGCCGCCTCCCCGGGCCGCGCAAGCAACCCGGGAGACAGAACCCGGCGTACAGGCCGACTCTTCCGCCGCCTAACTGAGAAAAGGCCCTCTGACCTGCGAAACGGCAGGTCAGAGGGCCTTTTCTCTGCCCGTGGGGCCCGTAGCGGCTTGCTCGCTCTTCGCGTCTATTTCTGCCTGCTTCCGGGTGCGCTGTGGCGATTGCGTGGCGGTGAAGACCCCCGCCCGAAGCGCAGACACCCGGGGTTGACCACTCCGGGTGGAGGAGTGTTACGGTCCTGCCACCGACAAAACGACCCCGGCAGCGCGCTAACGCTCCGGGGTCTGGCACGAAGAGATGAGTCTTCGAATGCGCATCCAGCGTACCCGCTGGCAGGCGGGCTATACACCCCTGCCCAATGCCGTCCTGCGGCACCCACGCCTGTCCCTGGCCGCCCGTGGTCTCCTTGGCCACCTGCTCTCTCTGCCCGACGGCGCCCGGGAAACAATCGAGTCCATCACCAAACGGGTTCGCGAAGGCCGACGACGCGTCAGCGACGCCATGGCCGAACTGGTGGCTGAGGGCTACGTGGTCCGACGCCGGGAGCAAGACCCGGAGACCGGCCAGTGGGTCACCCACGTGATCGTCTCGGATGTTCCGATGGGACCGACCGACCAAGCGCCGACGGTCGGTGAACCGACACGTCGGTATGTCGGCCGTTCCTCCAAGGAGGAAAAGACCGGTGAAAAGAACCCCCTCCCTGTGGCTGCGGCCGACGTGCCGGCCACCTCGGAGACGGGGGAGGAGGAGACTCCTCAGGATGAGCTGACCGGCCGCTCAGCGGCCCTCCTGGGCCGCCTCGGCGCAGTTGAACCACGCCTCACTCTGTCCGCCGCTGACGCGGCCACCCTGGCGCCCCTGGCCGCTGAGTGGCTGTCCCGGGGTGTCTCCGAGGCCGAGTTGCGGGCCGCCCTGACAACCGGTCTCCCCAGCCCGATCTATTCACCGGCCAAGATTCTGGCGGCTCGGTTGAAGCGGGTGCCGGCGCCCCGAGCGGTCACGAAGTCGGAGCCCGCTGGCGAGTGCGCCGAATGCGACCGACCGCTTGCGCGTGGCCAGGTGACCGGTATCTGTGGCCAGTGCGCCCGGGTGGCCGCCCCTGCGGACACGACTCCGCGGACGCTGCTCGGCGAGGGCAGCCGCCTTGTTGCGGCCATCCGTGAACGTCGTGCCGGCGGCCACTTCGCACCCCACGCCCGTAGCCGCTTCGCCACCTTCTGAAATCTGTCCTCTTGATCTTGAAAGGGGACAGCTATGTCCTCCATGCCCTCAACCGTTGTGGCCGTTGACCTACCCTGGTTCGCCAAGACGGCGTTCAAATTCGGCCGTCCCATCGCCTTCATCGCGGCCCTGATCATGTCCGTCCCAGGTGAGATCCACCTCGCCGAAGTGGCCGGATGGAGCCCGGGGTACGCCCGCCTGATGCCGGTCTGCGTATCCGTTTACGCGGCCTGCGCGGCGGTCATCAGCGACGTGGCCAAGCGGCTTGATCTTCCCGGCCGCAAAAGCGCGCTGGTCGGGGCCGTGGCCGCTCTCGTACTGGCCATCTGCGCTCAGGACATCAGCCATCTGATAGCCCTCGACTACATGGGTGCTGGCGCGGTCCTGGTGGCCGCTGTGTCCGCCATACCTCCCCTGGTGGTGGCACACATGATGCACATGGCTGCGGCGCCGAAGTCGACGGCAACGGCCGTCGAGGTGGATGCCATTCCGGCCGAATCCGACGAGGGCGGCCAGCTCGCCTTCGACCTGGAGGCCGGCCATGCCTCGTCTGGTCGGAAGCGGCGGGGACGCCAGGGCATCCCGGATGAGGTGGTTGCGGCCGCCGTGGAGGCCCTGGAGGACGAAGGCCGGAAAGTCAGCGGCCCTAACCTGGCCGAGAAACTGGGCCTCTCACCGCGCCAGGCCCGCCGGTACATCCCACGGATCCCCTGACCGGGGACGTAAAGAGGCCCCCGTGAGGGGGCCCCAACGCGGCACTCCTGTGGCCACGGACGGCAAGGGGTCGAATCCGAGCCTGAGTCGAGTTTATCGAACCGACGGGGGCGGATCAGACTCGTCGGGCTTCTGGCCCGACTCGGGCGGAGGCGGCGGATTGCGGCGGTCCTGCTTGGTCGAACGGTGCTTCCACCACTCGCGCCACCAGGAGAGGCGGTGGGCGGACTGGCGGGGCAGTAGGGCGCCCGCCACGATCCGGACGGATACTGCGATGGCTAGCAACCCAACAGCCCACCAGGGGGTGTTATCGGGCAGGGTGATCTGTGGCATGGGGTTCCCCGAGAAGGGGGCACCTCGGCTAGGCGGCCAGACTCCAACCGAAGCGGTGCCCCTGGTGACTGGTGGCCAGCAGGGGGTTCAGCCCCGGTCCCCGGGGGACCACGGGACCAGCCAATCGTTCGGAGCCGCAGACACAGACCCAGGTTCGAGGTTCTTCAACGAGAGGGTGCTCTGTGGGTGCTGGCAGCACTTCCCAGAGCACAGCGAGCAGCAGTTCGAGCGCCAGTTGCTCCGCCTGAGCCCGGAGCCCGGTTCCGTGGAGAAGAACGGCAAGGTCAAGATTGGTGAGCCGGAGCTTGGCAGGTCGGTCAATTGATCGGGCGAGTACCGGGGAGAGAGCAGAGGTGACAAGCCCCCGGGGAAGGATCTGAAAGCGACCACGTACCAGAGCACGAATCGCTTCTCGGCCGGCGTGAGCCAGACCTTGCTGTGAAGTAAGGGACGGCAGTACACCGGCAGCCGAGGAAGCCGGACGGAGGCTGACTGGCTCGCTGCGGGCCTGGACCAACCAACCGAGGGGCAGTACACCGGCTTGAGTGATGCGTACGGCCGCTGTCTCAAGCTCAGTCAGCTCACTGAGCTGTGCAAGCAGGCGCAGACGTTCCAACGGCGACCAACGCGGGTACCGCTGGTACCTGTCGTTATCGAGTTCGGCACGGAGATCGCGCATGCGGAGACGCCTGACGCCGACTTTGGGCCACACCTGATCCACAAGCCCAGGTTAGCGGACACTTCTGACAGGCAGCCAAAGAGTGAAAAAACAGGTTCCTGGCGAACCTTGTGATCCCCTCCCTCGGAGGATCTTCCGAGGGAGAGGTACCTGTTCCTGCGGAGGGGCCGAAGCGCTTCCCCAGGCCGAGGTGCACCTGATCAGCCTACCTGGGATCCAGTGCCCTCAGAGCCGCCTCAGGACGTCCTCACAGGCCTGACAGCGCTTGTCCCGCAGGTAAACCGGGTACCAGGGCTCTCCAGGCCTCCCAGGCCGGTAATGCGAGAGCTCCATGGGCTCGGTGTCCTCCCCGCACAGAGTCCGCGGGAGCGGGTCCTCGGGGACTTCGGGGTCCTGGCCGGCGGCGTGCACCAGGAGCACGGCCGGCTCCCCGCCCTCCGGGCTGTCTGCCTGGGCCTGGTCTAGCTCCAACAGGACGATGATCGAGCCCATGCTTCAACCTTGCGGCACGGCGGTGCCGATTACCTGCCGACGCATATTTACTTCTCAATCAGGGAGATTTCGCCATCTGCGGAGATGTTCAAGACGTAGTCCCGAGGCTGCTTGTCGATCTTTGCAAGAAGAACCTTAGGGCCGCCAAATTCCCACTCTCCCAGGATCTCCCAGTTGTCATCCTGAATCCACATAAGGCCTTTCTTGGTCTGAATCGACGGGCGATTATTCGCGTGCTGTGAGATCCAGAAGTAAACCTCGCTGTAACTGCTGGGGCTGCAGGTGCGACTTTCCGTGCGGTTTTCGTTGTTGATGACGGATACCCATCGGTCAGATGCATTCTGGCAACCGTTGATTGCGACGGTCATGGCCATTTCCTCCTTCTAATCTGCGGGGTCAAGTTTGGGTAGCGGTTTCTAGTGTCCATGCCTGGGCTTCTGCACACTGGCCAGCGCCCCTATTATTATGCGCCGCTCGGGCAGGCGGCACGCCGACAGGCCCACTGAGTTACCGCCAAACGGGTGACCTTTTCGGCTCTTTCCCCTCGCGGTAGCCCTACGTACACGTGTAACGATGCCGGCTGGTAAATCCACGACTGTCTGACCAGCGACATCGGCTGTACGGGTTCGAACGGGGCGTTGGTGGCACTCGCTACCGGAGGTGGCGCGCCCGCCAAACGTGCGGTACGTGACGGCTGACTTCGTCATCGACCGCAAGAACCGAGCGCGGTTCGGTTGTACCAGGGCCAGTAAGGGCGTTTGGGGAAGCGTTACCACGCAGCACCTAAGAGATGACAGTGGCCACACGATCGTGACGGAATACAACTACTGGAAGCTGTCATAGGCCAAGCAACCCGGGCCGTACCCATCAAACTTGAACCAGTGCGCTCCCTCTCTCAAGGAGGGAGGCTAACTTGTGTCTCAAGAGAGAAGAGCCTCAGAGAAGGTAGAGAACTCACTCTGACAGGGGGTATATAACCCCCCTACAAAATAGATGTATGTGTCCGCGGGCTCTGGTTGAGGACACCTTGGCCCAAAGAGTGGCCGGCATCACGTCCTGAGGCCTCATTTCATTCATTCAGTGCCTTCAGTGAGCCCGTGGAGCGGTAGTTGGAGCCCCGAGAGGCCCCAGAAGAGCCCTAGGGGGCCCGAAAAAGGCCCCTGAGCAGTCCAGGGAGGCCCGTTGGCCGCCAGGCCGGCCTTGACGCCCTCCAGCGCCTGGAAACTTTCATACCCGTACACAGGGTGAGGACAGCACCCCCGGTGGGTCCTCTCTGAACGCATGCATGTGTTACCCCCGTGTGATGTGTGGTAAGGGAATGAATGAAATGACAGGATCGGGGACTCAATTCATTCAGGGGACTCCTTCAAGTGAGCAGGTGAGAGGGCATCTCTGACGGGACGTCAGGGAAGGCCTCCCGAGGGGTGGCGGGGGAGCGTCCGGCACTCCTAACGGGTCCTCAGATGTGTTGATTATGTGTATATCGGCCAGTGTTCTCGTGAAATCAGTAACGCTGAGATAACGATCAGATAGTAACTTTGAGTAGTCATTGGCCCATGTGGCGACTCGTCGCGTGTCCGCTTTGGATCTATATGTGCGTCATGCCTCTCCTTTAGTTCCTATACAGGCCCTCGGGGGTGCACCGCGAGTACCTGCCGAAAGGAGGCTTTCTGAATCAGAACTTGAAGTGAGGGGTCTGTGGTCCTAGTGTTCTGGGTGTCGGAAAGAGCAACACCGAATGGCCCGGCCGGAAGTACCACCCACTGCAACAGCGGGGGATCGGGAAAAGGCTGTCGGGCGAGTAGGTGATCGGACCGGCGGAGGGTGTCAGCGCCCCTCCCAAACCCACCAAGTGAATGACCTGGCCCCTCGCCAAGGGGGCCGCAGAACGGCACTCAGACGGCCCTCTGGGTCACATACAAGCACGCGCATAGGTCCCCTTCATGGGTTGGTAACCGAGGGGTGAAACCGGCGTTGAACATCACATAGACCACACGGGATGAAGCGAATAGATGCCCGGAGTGACTTGGTACCCGAGCGGGGTGAATCCTGCGATGACCGGCCTAGTACGTGGTGGATAACCGGACCTGATCGCCCGGCATGGATAGATCACCTGCATTACGAGCCGACACCATTGCGTCCGGCAGTGCGAAGGATGGGTGACTGATACTCACCCACCGGGACTACTGGCCTTAAGCGTGTGAGGCACAGCGCGGCAGGGAGCGTCAAAACCACCCTGTAGGGCCACGTGGGGTCATGCCTGCGCGGCTCTCGATGGACCTGCCAGGAGTGGGTCCAGATTCAGGCCGGCATCAGACCTAGGGAGAAGTATGTCCGAAACACTTGTCAAAACTAGTTGCGGTTGCGTGATTCGAGGCGGATTCCACACGTTTGATTATCTCGTCCACACCGTGGAAGTCACGGGGAACGGGGGCGGTCTCGTAGACGCCATTGATGTCCGGGCCGACTCCCCGGATTGTGCGATCGGGGCTACCCGGGCAAATTTCACGCGACGTGGCGTGAACTGGGAGCGCTGGCACTTCGAGGCCATCGGCTACAACAAGGCCCGTGCCTACTGTTGTGCGGCCCGCAGTCCCTGCGACCTCTGCCAGGGGCTTCAGGCGGCAGAATAGGCCCCCTTTTTTGCCTCAAAACTTGAAGTGAGGTGTCGGATTGGTTTGGCCGCCTACGGATTCGGCCGTGGACGGTCATGCCCATTCGATCGCCTGGGATCTAACGAAAGGAAGTACAGCAATGGCTTTGGAGTATCGGGTCTGGAATGAAAACGGGGACCTGTTCGGAGTCCACCGAAAGCCGGAGAGGGCCGAGGAAACGGCTGAAAAGGCGCGTCAGGACTGTGTCAGGTACTGCGAGACGGACGGGGAGGAGGAGAACCCCGGGCGGGGTGACTTCCGATGCGGGGTGCTGAGCCCTCACGGGATCAGCATTCAGGTAGTCGACGGCGGATACGACGTCACCAACCATCACTGATAGAGAGGGAATGAATTATGTCTGGGGCACGTACGCGTCGTATTGCCCGAGTTCGAGCAGCTATGCCATTCGTGGAAAATCTGGCAGAACTCACCCGAGAAGCACACAAGGGCGTTTGGTTCCGTGCGGACTCGGATGACTTCACCCGCATCTGGTTTGCGACCCCGTTTACTCGAAAGCGGGACGCCGATGCGCTAGAAGAGAGTAACTGGCAAGTCGTAACCAGGGACCTGGAAAAGAGGTTCCCTGAGGGGGTTTCTGTCCATTCCTTCGGGCACTTTGCGCACGGGCACTACGAGCGTCTCTATGTGTCCACCGATGACGCAGTCGCAATCCGGGCTGTTCAGGAATGGGTGGGTCGCCTGGAGGAATATGCGGTGGCAGATGAGATGCACTACTCGGGGGTTGAATGGGAGCGAAACCACCCCGAGGAAGGGACGTGCTACTCGGACGACCCGGATTGCTGCAAGGTCGTCCGGAAGTGGTGGGAGTTCACTCGGGATGACTTCTCGTCCGGCGCCGAGAAGCGCCACGAAAGGGCACAGGAGCGCCACCGAAAGGCGACCGAGGAATGGGCAGAGGCGGGACAGCTGAGTCTCTTTTCGACCGTGCCGACCGTAGATGAACTGTTGAATCTTATGGGACTGGAGAACTGAAATGAGCGGTGAACAGCGACTTCAAAAGCTGGTTGACGCGCTGAATGAATTGGAAAGCGCGGGCGAGGGGGTTCGGTTTGGTTCCCGCATGGACGCGTCGACGGGGTGGCGGAGTGTGCCTTACGTCGTGAATGAGCGGCGGTGCGAAATTGTCGTGGCTTGGTCGCAGTGTGAGCGGCGCTGGATTCTGGGGGGGTATCTGATATGAGCAAGACCATGCGTAGCGCGCTTTCCCGGGTACTCCTGGTGGCTGTCATGGCGGCCTCTTACTGGGCGGGGGTGGAGGTGGCGAATCACCGGGCCCCGGAGTCCAACGTATTCAGCTTCAACGATGGCTTCGAGGACGCTAAATGGGACGACTGCCAGCAGGGATTTGCAGCGGCCTGTGACTGGCTGCACGACCGCCGGTGAGTGACGCGCTTTGGTCCGGCCGGGCTCTGCCCGGTCGCTCCATGGCCTTTCACCCAACCAACCCAAAGGATCGGAAATTATGAAGCGCACTTTTGACACTGAGCGCAACGTTGAAGCGGCAGCAGCCAATTACGAGTATGTACAGGCGTTCCGCGAGATGTGGGAGTACGGATTCCCGCGTTGCCCGCTTACCCGCTACACGGAAACGGCCTTTCGTGTGGCCGACGAACTGAACAAGCGTCCCGCCTGACGGGCTTTGGTCGGGGCCGGAAGTCCGGCCCCGGTCATGGCCTGCCAGTCGGCAGAGACCAGGACCCCGAACCCCTGAAAGGGGACGTCATGCGAAACCTCATTAGCTCGATTCTCGCCCGCTTTGGCTATGTCAAGGGCGGTGCCCCAGCCCCTGTGGAAGTTAATTTGCCGGTTGACCTTACCTGCTCTGTGGAGGAGGGCTTTTTTACGGTCGTCCTCGACTGGGCGGAGGACGGTCTTCGTGAGCCGATAGTAGAACACGTCCAGGCGGCTAACTACTTGTCCGCCATAGATGTGGCCATGGAGGCAGCATGGGGCCTTTACATGGGGTTGGTGTCAGGGATTCCGGAGGGTGCCGAATACGACCAGGAGGAAGCCCGCGAGATTTGGTACTCGCCTTCGGTGTTCCACGGTCTGGCTGTTCCGGTGCGCGGCTAGGACGCATTCGGGTTGCGTGAGATCTGGGAGAGGAAACGATGAACCTGCGGGAAAAGGTCGAAGAGATCATCAAGGACTACGACGAGGCTCAGGAGGGGTGGCAGAAGACCCTGAGGGCGGAGTTGGCGACGTACGACCCCGAAATTGAGGGGCAGGAGTGCGAGGACTGGGAAATGGATCGGTATAACGAGCTGGACACTGAGCACGCGTTCTCTCGGTCGGCTGACCTCGACGTGGTCATAGATGAACTGAGGTACTGGCTTATGCAGAACAAGCCGGAGGCGGGATGTAGCGCCAACGCCTGACCCGCCTTGCTCTAGGCCGTCCTTCGGGACGGCCTTTTGCATGGCCTGTCAGCCGACAGCCAGCACCTAGCCGAGAGGCAATGCAATGAGTGAACCGAACTGGGATGACGTGCGATACCTCCTCCACTACAAGGACTCGGGAGCACTGCACATCTACCCGGCCTCAAATGCGGTCGGGCACGGGTTCCCCGAGACGCTCCTTCGGACCGTGACGGACGGGATCGACGCTGAAAAGGCGTTCCTGGAGTTCCAGGCTGCTAACCCGAAGCGTCGGGAAGTGCTGGCGTCGGTCTGGTACCAGATTCCCGGGAAGCCCTGGTATCGGATCGAGATCCGGAAGGCTCCGGACACTATTGGGTCCGTGGTGGGAGACCTCTCCGGGAAGCGGCTTCCCAAGCGTCCCCGGGGTTCCTCCGGGGAGCGGTGTGACAACGTCGCCCGCTATGTCGAGGTGGCCAAGGCTTCTCCGATGGTTGGGGTTGCTCTCCGCACCGTGTGCACCTGTGGCCTGACCCACTTTGCCAAGGCGTTGGACGGTTACCGGGCGGCCACGGACGTCCCAATTTCGGTCGTGGACGGGATTCTTGGGGTGACTCGCCCTATCGATCTGGGCTACCGGATTTCCGGTCCTTGGGTGGCCGCGCAGCAGGGCGGAGAGTTCCCTCACGCCGTGTACCGGGCTCCGGTGGAGCGGATCGAGGACGGCCAGTGAACGGCTGGAAGTACGAAGTGTGGGCGTGCCGTTGCGGCTACACCTTGCCGGAGGAGCACGACGGTTCTTGCGGCATCTGGGAACAGGTCGAGGCCCTCTCGGGAGGCAAGTGGTTCGAGGCCTATTCCATGGCGGCCGGGCTGCCGCACGGCCGCGTGTGGGGCCGGTACCTGCCCACCGGGAAGGCTGTTGCTGTCTTCGAGCACATCGCGGGTGGCGGTCTCTGCGCTGGTTGCTGGCGGCGCCACCAGGTGACGCACACGGAGCACGTCATCGAGCCGGACACCGGTCTCTGCCGTCCCTGCATCGAGGTGGAGAAGCGGCGGGGCCCGTGCACCCGGACACCCGACGGCCGCGAGTTCATGTGTGAGGACTGCCGGGTGTCCTTCCGGAGGGCCCACGAGTCCACCGCGTACGCGGAGGGTCGGGACCCGGACTCGCGCCTGTACCGCTCGGCGCTCGACGTCGCCCGTGAGGACGCCACGCGCTAGTCGCTTGCGTCGCCACCAGGTCCACGCCGGCTGACGGTCCCAGGGAGAGGTCTGCCCTGATGCCGGCCGCGGAGGGTCCTGGTGGTGGCGCTGGCCACTAGACGAGAGGAATGGTCAATGCCCTACCCGAACAACTATCAGGGCGGTTGCTCCACCAATTGCGGAAGCGGTAGACCGATGCCGACAGATGATGAAGTGCGGGCGTTCATGGTGGAGATCGGATTGCGTGATCCCGATAACAGCTCAGACGTAACGCCACCAGAAGTCCGTTACTTCCAGAACTACAAGCCCTCTCATGACGCCCGGAAGGCCAGTGAGAGGGCCGCTCAGGAACGCATGAATGAGCAGTGGAGACGGGCTGACGAGTCCCGCCAGCGGGCGGAGCATCACGCCCGCCACATGAATCTGTGCCGCGAGTGGGGTAACGCAAGCGGCTTCACAGTGGGAACGCGAGGGGCCATTCCTAAAGCCGTCCGCGAGGCATACAGGGATGCGACGGGAGTAGAGCTTTGAGCATGATCAAGAAGTTCATCGAGGACACGAGCGTTCTGCGGATTGCTGCAGTGGAGATCGCTGGAGTGGAGGACGACACGGAGCGCGGAATCGCGCTCACCCTCCTGTTCGAGGCGTGTGGGGAAATCGCCCTGACCTACGCCCGGCCCGCCGGGGTGGTTGGCCTCCTGACCGACGTGGTTGCCATGGAGTTCCAGGGCGAGCGGCAGCGGCTCCGGGTTCTGGTCGGGCTGGAGGTTGCGGCATGAGCGGCCGCGTTGAAGCCCACGAAGGATGCCCCGGAAGTACGGAAGAGGAGAAGTAAAGATGACCGGGTACTACGCAAGTTTGGAAATCCGGCTCGCGCTTGACAATGCGCGGGAGCTCATAGAAGCGGAGCTTACTGAAAGCGAGAACTATAAGGATCTGATGGATCTCTTCACCGCCGCATTTAAGGCGGCACTGAGGGACCCTGAGGTCGAGTTCGAAGCGGTTGTACTTGACGCATACGGTGCCAAGTACGGACCGAGGGAAGTCCGTACTTGGTGGAACGGCTGGAAGTAACTGCGGTTGCTTTTGGTGAAGGCCGGGTTCCTTTGGGGGCCCGGCCTTTGCCATGAACACCCGCACACAAGGAGGGACGAACAATGGCCACAATGCGAGTCGTGAAGACCTTTTGCAACGCGTGCTGGAACAAGAGGAGGGCGGAGGTTGACGCCGTGGAACGGCTCACCCTTGGGGACCTGGAATGGGACCTGTGCGAGGTACACCGGGACCGGTTTGGGCAAATGCTGGGCGAAGCCCTGGACGTTGTCGAGCCCATCGCTGTCAGCGCGTAACGAGAAAGGGAACAGGGAAAATGGGTGCGTGGGAAGAGATGAAGTACGGGCCTCTCGGCGAGGCCGTGGACAAGGCGCGGGATTTTTCCGAGGGTGACCCGGTAGGTATCTATGCGGCGGCACTGAGTATGTGGTCGGCCGCTCTCGCGGGTTCGGTGGTGCAGCCCAACGGCCGGCCCGTGGTGGTGTGGACGGCCATGGTCGGCCGCAGCAAGGTTGGTCGGAAAGGTTTCGCGCTGGCGACAGCTCAGGCGGCTGTCGGTCCCTCGATCTCGAAGTTCCTGGTCGGTCGGACCCGTAAGGGAATCACCTCCGGTCCAGCGCTGGTGACCACCCTGTTCGAGGTCGTTCAGGAGACGCTTGTTGCTGAGGGGGGTATGGACGGTCGGATCATGGTCATTGAGGACGAGTGGGCTTCTACGCTCAGGCGGGCCAACCGCGATGTTTCGTACCACGATCAGCTGATTCACGCCTGGGACGGGTCGCCGTTGGTCAACACGATCAAGGGGAAGAAGGGGAGGAGGGAAGAGGAGCGGGTGGAGAACCCGCTGCTCGGGTTCCACGGGCACATTCAGCCCGCACGCTGGCACCGCTTGATCCGGCCGGACGACGCCCTTGGCGGGGTCTACAACCGCATCTTGCCCGTGTTGGTCGAGCGACAGAAGAACTTGCCCACCGGGATGAGCAATCCGTTGAGCAACGTAAAGGAGTCGGCAGCGCTCACCCGGGCCTACAAGTGGGCGCGCGCTGAGCCTCGGGTGATGCAGTTCTCGGCTGCCGCCGCTGAACGGCACGACAACTACCGGGCCGAGTTGGAAGACCAGCTGGACGAACTGCCGGAGACCCTGTCTTGTCTGATTGAGCGGGCGGATGAGCACGTCCTTCGAATCGCCTGTGTCCTCACTGCCGCCGAACGGAAGGCGGTCGTCGGGGTCAAAGCCTGGGAAGCGGCCAGGGCCTTCGTGGACTACAGCATGGCCAGCGTCAGGCGTCTGGCCAGTGAGGCTGAAACGGTCGGCCGGCGCCAGGCCAAGCCACTGCCCGACGTCATCCGCGAGACCTTGCAGCGGTACGGCGGCGAAGCCACTTCCTCGGTGCTTCTTCGTGCGATCGGGGCGCGGGCCAACGCGGCTGGGATCAAGGCGGCTGTAGCCGAGATGGACGATGTGGAGATGGAGGTGGAGCGGACTGGCCAGCGCGGCGGGCCGAAGATCAACTACCGACTGGTTGGGCCCAAGCCTGTCGAGGTTGGGCAGCCCGAGCCGGCGCCCCTGCCCCTCGTCGAAGTGGCGGTCGAGCCTAAGCGCGAGCTGGCGACGGCGGCGGTTGAACGGTCCGAGCCGGTGGTGGTTCGCGTGATCGAGTCCGTGATCGAGCCTAAGCCGGTCAAGACCAAGAAGGTGAAGAAGAAGGCCGGGAAGTCGAAGAAGGCGGTTGCCTCCAAGCCCCGGCTGTCCGTGGTCGCTGGGAGCCCGGAGCCAGGGCGGCCGGAGACCAAGCCGACAGCTGCCCGAAAGGCCTCCCCGAAGCCCCCGGCCCCCGCCCAAACGTTGGCTAACCCCTTCCTCGCCCTGCTGTGAAACACCATCTCCGCGGACGTCCGCAGGGCCACCTGCAGTGCACCGAATGCCGGGCCGGCTTCCTGAACCGCGAGTCGGCCCGGCGGTCCCAACAGCCCTGCTACGAGCAGCCGTTGCCTCATGGCCACCGTTACGACCGAGAGCACATTCTCTACCCGATCTCGTACGACCGAGGCACCGGACACGGCCCGGACCGGCTGTGCGACGACTCCGGATGCCTCTGTGTCCGGCACACCTGCGACTGCGACGTGTGCCGGGACGAACTCAACGTGCCAGGCCTCAAGAGCCTGCTGGACAGCCAAGAATCCGAGAAGGACGACAGCATGGAATCCCACCTGATCCCCGTCGAAATGCCCGCCCAGCTTCGCAAGCACGCCGTGTACAAGCTGGTCCCGGAGACAGAAGGGCAGCACGAACTGGCCACGCTCTGCAAGGCGGCGAACGAGGGGCGGTCGAACTGCGCCAGCGTCATTGGCCTGACCAACGTTGCCTTGGGCGCCGCGCTGGAGATCGCCCGTGAGTGGCGGTACAGCAAGAACGGTAACGAGATTCAGGCCGGGCGAACGCTGCTCAAGAACCACGAGATGGAATACGTCCCTGAGGACCCGCGCGAGCGTCGGCACGAGTTCAAGATGCCCAAGTCGATTGCCGGGGTCCCTAGCCACATGTGGATGTTGAAGGACCTGCCGGAGATCGCCGCCGACCTCAAGGCGTGCTCCTGGACCAGCGCCGGGGGGAGTGGTCGGGTCACGTACGAGACGATGGGGTGGCTGTTGGAGCGGGCGGAGAGCTACGTGCGCTCTGACAGCTCGGCCGCGCAGCGGGCGGGGAAGAAGTTCATCGCGACTTACCGGCCTGCCTGGGAGGAGACTGGTCGGCTCATCACGGAGTACCTGGAGGAGGGAGCCGGCCAGGAGCCAGAGGAACTGGCGGTCGAACCTGAGGAGGCCTTGCCCACGGTCGAGGCCCGGAAGTGGGAGAAGCACCGGCTCAACAAGTTCGTGGACTGGGATGATCGGCCCAGCTACTTCTGGTTCGGCGGTGTGGTTAAGGACGGCGCGGCTGATCCGGTAGGCGTGCTGGTGTCGCTGACCTGGCGAGAGTCCGAGAAGGGCACCAACTACCTGCGAGACGTCGACACTAACGGGGTGGTGGCTACGGTCCACAGCATGTCGCAGGTCTGGGCTGCCCCTGTCGACCCTCCGGGGGAGGTCGGGGAGGCTGCGGTGGACCAGGACCAGGACCAGGACCAGGAGCCCGAGCCCACTCCCGAGCCGGCCGAGAAGTCGAGTCCGCGGGGACCTGTTCCGGAGAACTGGGTGTGGATGGCCGAGGAAGCACACTCCGCGACGGCACGGGCCTGGTGGCGTCGGAAGGTCGAGTCGTGGGGTCGGTGACCCCGAGGGTGATGCCTCAGCGACAGCGCCCCCGGACCCCGGTCCGGGGGCGCTTTGCTGCCCTGATCGCACGATGGCGGGATGGGGTGTGGCGCGAGGAGATGAAGCCCGTGACCCTGTCCGGCGGGGAATAGCACGAAGGCCCCCGCCCAGCAGGGCGGGGGCCTCGCTTGGTCCTGGGCTCAGACCTCGCCGAACTCGCCGGCCTGGACGGCGGTGACGAAGGACTCCCAGGCCCCTGCCGGAAAGACGAGGGCAGGACCCTCGGGGTCCTTGGAATCACGGACAGGCATGACGCCGGGGACACCGGGGGCCACCTCGACGCAGTTGCCGCCGTTCTGGCTGTAGCTGGACTTGATCCAGACGGTGTCGGAGAGAGTCAGATGGTCAGTGCGGGTCATGATCGGAGGTCCTTCCGAGCTGCGCGAATCATGTCGAGGGACGCCACATCCGAACTGGCTCCCACTTGCAAGCGATCGTAGTCGTGGGACCACAAGGTGACGGTCCCGGTCTCTCTGGTCAGGAACCCTCGTTCTTGCGACTCGGTGTATCCCAGCAGGCTGCGATCAGACAGGGTCAGCAGTACCACCGGCAGCGCCAGAGACCGGCGCTCACCCATGGAGAACGGCGCCACTTGGATGATAGTCCTCGGACGTTCTGCCAGCTCTGCCAGGTGTTCGAGCTGTTCGCGCATGACGGCCGCACCTCCGACAAGCCTTCGGATGCAGCTCTCATCTAGCACCGCGTGCATAACGGGCGCGTCATTGCTGTCGAGCCGCTGTTGGCGGGTCAGCAGGTATGAGACCCGAGTCTCGGCTTCTTCGGCTGTGATTGCCCCTCGTCGTACGTCCGCCGCAGCCAGCGCCTCGGCGTAGGCCTTGGTCTGGAACAGCCCCGGAATCACCCCAAGTTCGAACTGTCGCAGCTCAATGGCCTTGGACTCCTGCACTGCGTACTCGGGGAACCCCTCCAGGAGGGAGCCGCCGCCGCTGAGGCTCCAGTACGTCAGTTCTAGTGTCCCACCAGCCCCTAGGACTTGGTCGGCCGCTTTGACCCAGTCAAGTGTGGGAATGCGGGTGCCTCGTTCGAGGTTCGAGATCTGACTGTCGCTTAGGTTGGTGAGCTCTCCGAGCTCTATCTGTGTGAGCCCTGCCGCCTTACGCAGCCTGCGGAGTTGTGCACCGAAGGCCTTCAGTGGAGATGCGGACGGATTGAGTTCGGTCTCACGCATAGTCAAACCTCCGTTGCCTTCTGAGTCCCACACAAGATCTGTCAAGAGGGAAAGCCTTCCGATGGTAGGGGCGATCGGTCCACCATGGCTACACCAAGTGAGACGCCAAGAGCGAAGCGCTACGGAGACCCCCATGTCCGAAGACCCGGAATCTGTGTTGTCCAACCTCGTCCCCCACGAGGTCGTTCGGGACCTGAAACACCGTGACGCCGACGGCAAGCCGAGGGAGGGGGCCTTCGTGGAAATCCTCTGCGGGGCGGCCTTCTTGAGGCCGCTGGGCGGGGGCCGTGAGTGGACGACCCGACCTCATCAGCTGCAACCGTGTGATCCCAGGGAGATCGCGCCCGGCACCGGAGGCAACCCGCGGCGCCGGCTGATGTTCCCGGAGTCGGCGTGACCTCCGGGGAGATGCTGATCGCCGGGCTGCATGTCAGCTCGTTGGCGGTCGGTGGCTTTGCCGCTGTGGCGCGGCCAGCCGCGCCTGGGGCAGAGAACGCGGTGGTCACTGAGATGCCGTCCCCGCGCCTGTACCAGCTCGGTCGGTGTGTGCCGTGCAAGGGGCGTTGGACACTCGTTGCCCCGGGACTCTTCTACTTTCGGGGTGACGGTCAGTACGTCAGCATCCCGGCCTGCGCGGACCACCACGAGGCGTTCGTAATGCACGTCCACAAGACGGCCCTGCGGGCGACGTTGCCGTCGAAGGGGGAGGGGTGGGAATGATGGAGCCCACTGAACGGGCGTCGGATGATCTGGACGCCGAGCTTGCGCTGATGCTGGCCGTCAGTGGTGGCCCCGAGGGATTCGTGCGAAGCGGTCACCGGGAGTTGTGGGCCGGGCCGGACCACCGTGGTCAGCGGCTGCCCCGCCGCTGTCGAGGGGACTGGGAGGGCAACATCGCCTCCGGCCTGTGGTTGAACCGCGAGCCGGACTGACAAGCTCCCGCCCCCGTGCTGCGAGGTCGTACTAGCACGGCAGCGGGGTTCAACGCCCGTCCGTGAAGACGGTCGTGGATGGGCGCCGGCAGGCTGACCTCCCCTGCCGGTTGGTTCCGAGGGCGTTGGCGAGCAGCCCTTGTTGAGCCACACCGCTCCCCGTCAGAACCCGCACTGGCGGGGAGCGGTCCACCCCTTGATCACCGGTCGGTGGAGTCCTGATCTTCTGACCGGAACCCCCGCCCTGGAGCCGTTAAACGTCACGGACGGACAACCAGGGCGGGCCTAGAACTCCCGGCATCGCGGGAGTGAGCACCGCGCGATGCCGGGGGGCGCTCCGGGGTTCAGGAGTCCCCTGTTGAGCGCACGCGCCGCCCCTCCACCCTGTGTCGACGTACGGGGGAGAGGGGCGGCCACACAGCTCCCGCCCCGGGTGCGTCACGTGTCAGTTTCACGCCCGGGGCGGGCCTCAGAATCAGCGAACTACCGAGGAGATGAACATGGTTGAGCGCCAGGGGCCGCACGGGTGCGACTGCGGTTGTGGGGCGCCGAACAACGCCTCCTGCAAGAACTGGATCCGATAGCGCATCCACGAATGAATCAAATCCACTCAATTCATTCAGAGTTGGGAGAAGTTATCATGAAGAGCAGTCGTGCTGTCCTGATCCTGGCCGGTGTTGTTGCCGTACAGACGGCGGTCGGGTACTTCCAGCACCGTGAACGTGTACAGCTGGACCTCGGCCTCGGGCATCAACAGCTCGTCGAAGCCGAGAGCGTCAACCCGCAGGTTGACGAGGCCCGCAAGGCCGATCTGCGCGCCAATCGCGTGCTGACCTTCATCGGCCTGAAGCACCAGCTTCGAGTGATGGGTCTTGCGGAGCTGAGGGTGAACCTCAAGGAGGCGGCCAAGGCGACCATCCAGAAGGACTACTGGCAAAGGCACGGAGGCTTCCGCCGGGATGAGGCGGATGCCTCCGGTCGCCGAAAGCTGCGGGTCTTCGTGACGGAACTGGGGTTGGCACACGAGATGGGGAACCGAACGGCGCTCGCCGACTTCGACCCCGCCGCCGCGTGATCGAGCCGGAGGCCGAGAGGTCGAGTGCCGAGGTTGATCGACTTGTCGACCTGGTGACGGCCTTCGAAGAGTTCGCGGCCGATCCCGAGACGGTCATTCTGTTGCGGGTGGCCGCTGACTCGGCTGAGTGAGGCTAAAACTCCCACCCACGCTGATCCCAAGGCACACCGGCATGCGGGTGGGACAGGCGCCGGCCACTTCCGGGCAGCCGGCGCCCTGATCGTCATCGGGCCTTTGTGGCCCAACTGCTCATGCTCATCCATCAGTTCAGGGAGGAAGAACATGACTGACCTCGGCCTTCCGGGGATACCGTCCCGTCGAAACCTGGTGATGGAAGACGGTCTTGCCTTTGCCACCCACGGGCACCACTTCACGGCTGAGCCCGGCGTCGACGTTCGGGAACTCGCCCGACGGGCGGTCGCCCCGCTCTCCGTGATCGTTCAGGTCACGAAGCGTTGTGACTTCGACTGCTCGTTCTGCTCCGAAGTCATCCAGCTGCCCGACCCTACGCCGCAGCAACTGGAGACCATGCGGGACAACCTCAAGGGAACCAGGCGGATCTTCCTGTCCGGCGGTGAACCGCTCATGCGCCGAGACTTCGGCGAGATCGTGGACATGTTCGCGGACGAGGACTTCGTCTTAGCTGTGCCGACGAACGCCACCCACGGCCTCCAGCACGCGAAGAGGATTGCGGGGAAGATCGCGTTCGCGAACATCGGCCTGGAAGGCCCGCGAGGGGTCACCAACCGGGTACGCGGGGACTACGACAAGGTCATGCCCGGCGTGCGCGCACTCCAGGACGAGGGTATTCCAATCTCCCTGTCCGCGGTCGTCTACCGCTCGACCCTGGCGGCGCTGCCGTTCACGGTGCAGATCGCCGACGTCCTCAACGCGGGCAAGGTCAAGTTGATCATGCCGTTGAGGAAGGGGAACGCTCTCAACCTCGCCGAGCATGAATTCATCACCGACGACGAGGCCAGCGAGGCATTCGGCCGGCTCACCGAACTTCGCTCCACCTACCAGTGGAGTCCCGCCCTGCGGCTCACCACGTGGACGCCGGAGAACGAAGGCCACATGATCGTGGTGGAGCCCACCGGGAAGGCCAACGCCTGGCCGGTCTACGACTCGAAAGACCTGTTCGAGCCCATCGGCAACGTGCTGGAGGAGCCGATTCAGGAGATCTGGAAGCGATACCGCTTCAAGGAGAACCACTACCGGAAGTACCTCGGGGCCTCGATCCGCACGATCGGCCACGGGGGAGGCGGCAGTGCTGCGTGAGTTCTCCAACCTGGCGTGGCCCAAGACGCCCTACGCGGCCGACATGCGTCCCGTTGCCCGTAAGGTGCGGCTCCTCACCGGGATGAGCATTCAGTGGGCCGACGATGGCAGTGAGGCCACCCCGATCGGTGCCGCCGCCGTGTTCATCCCCGTGCACCGAACCGCAAGCCGTGAGATCGTCGCTGACACCCTGCACTTCGGGTACCGCAGCGTCGCCGTGGAACCGGACGGTGACCGGTCCGACATCCCGGCCTTCGTGGACGGCGTGCTCGTCCAGGCGCGCCGCGAGGCCGAGATCATCGGGTGGCACTCCTTCCCGGATGACCTTCACGCCCTTCGTCCCCTGCTGACGACTCCGCGCGCCGGTATCGACTCCGTTGGCGAAGCGTGGGCCGACCGGCCCCGCCGCGAACGCAGCACGGCTTTGCTGGTCGACACGGCTGACGATGGCATGCAGCTCGACAGCGCGCTCACCGCTAACCGCCTCGACTTCGGCCCGGTGCTCTGGCGGTACAGGGCACCTGTAGTGCTCCAACAGGCGTATGAGGACCTGACGGTCTCGACGGGTCAGCCTGGACGTCAGGTGTGGCCCACTCAACACATCGGCGCGGCGGCGTTGATGACCGCCCTCGCCACGGCTCTCATGGCCGGCCGCCAAGCCGAACGGCTGACCTGGAACGGGACGTTCGATGTGGCCAAGGCGCTTCGCCTGGCCGCGTGGGACACCATGCCCCTGGTTTTCGACTCGACGGACCGCCAGGTCTGATTCAGGCATACCGTGGGCCCGGCACCAGGTGCCGGGCCCACACCGCTAGGAGCAACGTGATCACGGTCAGCAACCTCTCCGACCCGCGACGCCTGCCGCGCAAGGACTCTCGGACGCGCCGGGTGGCCTCGCTCGACGTCGAGTGGACCAAGAACTACCGGATCAAGAACGGGAACAGGGCGTTCTGTTTCTCGCTTGCTGTGCTCGATGTCCCGACCACAGGATCTGTAGCTGACCTTGTTCAACTCCCGTTCGCGTACGTGAGCATGTACGTCGAGGACGCTGGTGAGACTGGGGAACTCGTGGCCGCCGCGGCCGACACCATCACTCGGGTTTTCGCGGACGCCGACCTCATCACCGGGCACCAACTGTGTTCCGACCTGGCTGTACTGGTTGCCAACCGAGACAACGATGAATCGGTTCTCGACAGCGCCCGAGCCGCCTGGTCAACCCGCCGTAACCCCAAGGACGAAGGCCCTCGGATCATCGACACCCGATACGACGCCGGCCATCTGCTCGACGGGACCTCCCGGCGTCTGGTCGACGTCTGCACCGAACTAGGCCTCGATGTCACCCAGCCGGAACTCCGCAGCACGTCCATGACCAACCTGCACCGCCGGTGGCTGGAGAAGGACGACATCGAGGCTCGCGAGCGGGTCAGCGTCCTTAACCTCAGGCACTCCCTTTCCACCGCGCTCGTTGCCGTGTCTGCGGCTGGCCTCGGTCGCTGGGACAACCGCGGACTCAACGTGAACCGCATGATCGCCGCCCACGCCGATGGCTGGGGCTGGCTCCAATCCCGGACCTTCCAAGACCTTCTGGGGGAACCGTGCCCATTCGAGACTGCCAGGTTGTAGCCGTCGAGGGAACGGCGGCGGGCGGAAAGACCACGCTGGTCCACGCCCTCACCGCCTACTACCGCGAGCAAGGCGTCAACGTCGCTGCCACAGGGGAGCCCGCACGGGTGAGCCCCTTCATGGAGGAGATCGTCCTCCACGGCAAGGGCGAGTTCGATCTCACCGCCGAACTCGATGCCTTCGCGGCCCAACTCAGTACCACCATGCGCGCCGCGCGCAATCACAGCCTGCTCATCACCGACAAGACGCCGGCTAACGTGGTGGCCTATACCCGGCTTCTCCTCGACCAGGGTGACCCACAGGTGCGCGCTGTCCTGCGGACGATGGAATCGCTCTGCAACGCCTGGATGCCGTTGGCGTACAGCGCGGTGATCCACTGCCGCGACCAGTACGACCAGGCGGCTGGCGGCGACCGGTTCCGCGGGAAGGTGCTTGATCTCCAGAACGCCACTGAGACGGCTGTCTACGAGGCGATCCGGACCACCAACGTGCCGATCATTGACCTCCCGCAGGGCCTCACCACACAGGCCCGCGTCGAGTGGATCGCCAAACACCTTCACCTCCTGGGCATCAACGTCCACTGAGGTGGCCTATCGTCCTCCTAAGACACACCTTCGGAGGACCTGGTGCAGCCCCAACGCCCAATCAACGACGCGATGATCATCCTCGAACGGAACGGTCTCGTCCTGCTGGCCGAGCGAGCCAACACCGGCTACAGCGACGGCATGCTCAACCTCCCCAGCGGGAAGGTCGACGCGGACGAGGACGTGATCTCGGCAGCAATCCGCGAAACCCGTGAAGAAGTGGGCGTGGAGGTTCACCGAGAGGCTGTTCGGATTGCCCATGTCATGCACTACCGCAACCCAGAGGGAGAGGTGCGCGTCGGCTGGTTCCTCGCTGCCTCCGAGTGGAACGGCGAGCCGTACAACGCCGAACCGCACAAGTGTGCCGGGGTCAACTGGTACCCGCTCAATGATCTTCCAGAGAACACCCAGCCCTACAACGAGGCCGGGATCAGCCGGTACCTAAAGGGCGAACCGTTCTCTGTCGTGGGCTGGTAGCCCGGAAACGCGAATAGGCCTCTCCCCTTTCGAGGAGGGGCCTATTCGTCCATCCGACGGTCTGCTCGGTCTGGGGGCCATGGGTGAGTGTCGCGGCCCCAACTGGCCTGGGAATGGCGGGAACTGGCCGTTGTCGGATGACGTGCTGGCTGTCAAGCTCAGCGTCGAGGCTTGCGGCATCAACGGCGCCGGGACGGATCTTCACGGGGGGACGAGAATGAAACGGAGCCTGAGGCAGCGTGTTGTGCGGGCTGTCGTGGCCGGCGCCTTGGCAGTCGGCGGGCTCGCACTGACGGCCGGACCCGTTCACGCGGATACCGGGGACCACTGGGTCACCCTGAACACCACCCACTACGTGGGGCTCTACTGGTCGCCCTGGACGGCCAACAAGGACGTCCACCGAGACCTTGCGCCCGGGGATCAGGTGAACGTCAACTGCTGGACGGTTGGAGAGGACATCGCCAACCAGGGTGACGTTTGGTACCACATCACTACTGAGTACTACTGGTCCGGCATTGGTCGGCAATTCTTCAACGACTATGTGTATGGCGCATATGTCGACAACTATGACTTGTGGCATGCGCGAGGTACCAACGGCCTCCCCCAGTGTTCCTGACGAGGGATTGACCAGAAACACGAACAGGCCCCTCCCCAAAAGGGGAGGGGCTTCTTTGCGTTCACAATCAGGCGGTCTGTTCAGCCTCCAGCTTGGTCAGCTCGGCCTGGAGTACGGCAGCGCGGTCCTGCGGAGAGGTCTCGTGCAGAGCCGCCGTGGTCTTCGCGTCCTCGTGCCTCTGGGCGACCTCACCGACACCGACCAGGGCGGCCGCGGCAGCCACCAGGGCCTCCCACGGGATCTGGGGATACCAGGCGGTCAGGAGCGGGATCAGGGCCGCAGCGGCGGCCACGACCCGGACAGCGTGAGTAGAGATGAATGAATTCATGTGTCTCCCTTGGTAGTTGATTCGTTCAGAGTCAGCGCATGAGGCGGGACCAGGTGACCGGCCCCGGGTAGCCGTCGGCGTTGGAGCCGGACCAGCCCTGAGCGCGCTGGAAGGCCTGGACTGCACGCCGATCCGCCTCGGTCCAACGGGGACCAGGACCAACCGCGTAGTACCGGCCGTAGCCCTTGCGGACGAGCTGCTTGCCGACGGCGGTCACGCTCGGGTTGCTGACACCAGGACGGAAGGCCTGGCGACCCGGGAACGAGCTGGAGGTCGAAGCGGTCGGCGTTGAGGTGGTCGAGCTGATGTTCTGACCCTTGCCATTGATCAGGTAGTCCCAGGTCTGCGGACCGGGAATGCCGTCCGCGGAGCTGCCCGACCACCCCTGAGCCAGCTGGAACGCCTGGACCGCCCGACGGTCGGCCTCACCCCAGCGAGGGCCTGGACCCTCGGAGTAGAAGCGGGCCCCGCCGCGCTGCACCAGGAGCTGACCGAGCTTGGTCACCGAGACGTTGTTGGCGCCAGGACCGAACCTGTCGACACCCGGAAAGGAGTTGGTGGCCGGCGGGGGAATCGGGTCGGGATTCGGAGCCGGCTCGGGGTTGGACTGGGCTGGCTCCTGGTCGCCGGGGACGGCTGGCACGGTGACGGTGTCGCCAGGACGGATCTGGTCGGGATGGTCCTTCACACCCGGGTTGGCCGCCAGGAGTGCGGCCAGGCTGATCCCGGCTGCAGCAGCAATCGCGGTGAGCGTCTGGCCGGCTCGCACGGTCACAGTGCGGGTGCTACCGGAGTTGGAGCCGGAGTTTCCGGCCGGGCCGGAGGCGGACGCCTGGTAGGCGAAGCCTGCCCGCCCCTTGAGGGCGGGGTCCGCGGTGGTGATGCCTCCATCGAAGACGGGCAGACCGTAACCGTAGACGTAGGAGTCCCGGCGGCGCCGCGACCGGCGCATGACCTTGTTGCCGTTGGCGTCGTTCTCCGTGCTGGTGTTGCCTTCGTATGTGTAGATGGTGGTCTCGTCGTAGGCGTAGACGATTCCGGTGTGAGTACCTCCGCCGGGCCCGTACAGGACCTGAGCGCCGATCGCCGGGTAGGCGCTCCACCGGCCCCGGGACTGGAACCAGTCGACGGCGTTCGAGCAGGAAGCGGTACGCGGGTAGAGACTGGCGACGCCGGCCTTCATGGCTACCCAGCTGACCCAAGTTGCGCACCACGGCTGATAGTTGCTCCACTCAAGGCCCGGAACCTCGCCGGAATACCTCTGGTGGCCGGACGGGCGCTCGCCCGGTGCGCGCTGGGCCTGATAGCCGACCTCGCCGGCTGCGATCGATAGGACGTTGGAAACCTGACTCAGAGGAACCTCCTGAGGAAATGAAGAGAGGGGCCGGCCAGGCGGCCGGTCCCCTCGGGAATGAATGAATTGATCAGATGCCGGAGCGAATCCGGGTCGGGTCGAGGGTCGTGATCAGTTCGACCAGTCGACGGTTCTCCGCCTCAATGCGGGTAAGTCGCTCCTTAATTTCACTCAGGTCATCCTGGAGCCTGTCTGCCCGGGTCTTCTGTGCCTCAGCCTCACCGCGCCAGACTTCCGCAGAGTTGATCTGCCAGGATGCGCGGACCATAACGAACGCGGCGGTGACCGAGGCCGCCGTACCGGCATAGCTGAAAATGTCAGTAGGGGTCATTAGCCTCCTTTACCCGGAAATCTTCTCGATCTGCAATGACCAAACGTCGCGGTCGTAACCTGGCCCAAGATCTGAACGGAACCCCTGCCACCACGAGACGATGTTTGCGCTAATGGCATCACCAGCGTTCAGGGTGGCCATCATCTGGAAAGAAGTAGTGGTCGTGTCGCCGTACGTATCCGAGCCCGGCATGCCGTACATGATGGCGCCATGGGATCGGCCGCCACCACTCAACGACCCTCTGACCTTGGCATTTGCGCTCCCGGTAGACCAGCCACCAAGGCTCATGTGCGCCCGGTACACACCAGCCTCAGGCACCTTGATATCGGTGGTGCTGGAGAGATCCCAAGCCCCGACCTTGGTAATCGGATGGGCCGTATCCCAGTACACGACAGACGACGAATCGGCGGCCAGCTGAAATGTCCCGGCCAGGCCGAGATGGAGTACCGGGTTGACCTTGAGCCGGTTGATCGAACTATCGTGATCCGTGACTGTCTTATAGAGGGCATCGTGAACGTCATAAATCTGGCCGTTGAGATCGGCCGGGCCGATCACCTGGCGGCTTGTCCAGGACTTGAGAGGAGGGAGTGAGATCAGTTATAGCTCCAGAATTGTGGTCTCTCCGAGAACAGACCCAATGGGGTCTCCGAGAATCCAGGTCGACTTGCCGTCAGAGCGGCCAGGAATTGAGATCAGGACCACTGCCGCAGAGGAGACCGTGGCGTCCAGCTGGATGCCCCCAGGGGAACCGCCGGCCCCCGGAGTGTCGCCCGTCATGAGACTGATTTCATTCATCCCCCACGTCCCGAGCTGTTGAGCCCGAGGGGTCACGCCGGACGGCCAGGCAAGGCCAGTCAGGGAGTTGGAGACGGTCACAGCGGCGTACAAGTTGCGGTAGCTGGTCGAGGCCATCAGGGGGAGGGAGTTGGTGCCGCTGTACTCCCGGATTCCGACAACCGGCGTCAGGCCCACGCTAGAAATATCGCCAAGTCGATATACGAGGTTCATCGTGGCGGCATGCGCGCCACCGACGTCCCAGGTGACAGAGGCCCCCCGGGATGGTTCCCAGGGCCACACGGCAACCGCCATCAACAGGCCGCTGCCTAGCCGGTATTGGGTGGGGATCGCCCCGGCAGGGCTCAGTAAACGGGGCGCCGTCGAAGAACCGTCGGCCACGCAGATAGACACGATCCAGTCGTTCGTACGGGTCGGGGGGAGAGGCAGTTCCACCAGGCCCTGGCCCTGGACGAGTGAGCTGCTTCCGCCCTGGTAGGCCGGAAACTCCCGGGGCGTCGGAGCGGAGTCCATCCAGGCCGCCCCGTCCCAGTAAAGGGGCGGCTTCGGGGCCCACTTCGACCCGTGCCAGATCTGCGGCGTTCGGTCGACCCAGGCCGAGCCGTCCCAGACACGAAGCTGGTTAGCCATACTGCACCCATACGTCTCCAGGCCGAGGGACCGCCGGAGAGTTGGGCCCGCTGAACAGCCTGGCTGAACCAACGTTCGTGGCCGTGACGGTACCCGCAGAGATCACCGAACCGTCGCCCTGAACTCGAAAAACGCTGGCGGTAGTTGTGGTGCTGGCCTTCGAGTTGGTGACGTTGACAACGGTCTGGTTCGCCGGGTAGGCCGGGGCACCGATGCAGAGGGCGGCGCGCACTCCAATGGTGTCAATCAGCAGGGCGCCGCTGTTGCGAAGCCGGGTGTAATCGGTGTTGTCGGCCGTCTTGAGTTTCCAGGCTGAACCGTTGATGTCGGCAGTCGAGGGGACGATCCACCGAGCCCAGTCCGAACCGGCTGGGACGTTGAGATCCGACCCGTTGATCGGCACGTAGTTCAACAGCCGCTCATTGGTGTAGGCGCGGTCCTGGTGAGGGTCCGCGGCGGCCTGGTGCTGGACCAGGCGCTCACCGGTGTTCGTGGCGAGGAGTCCGACCCGGCCGGCCCCGAAGTCAACCCACAGCCGCTCAGCGCCGCTGGCCGGCCCGTAGAACGGGGGCACCATGCCCCGGTTGTCCGCTACGAGTTGGAGGACCGGGGCGCCGGAGGAGTCGGTCAGGTCGGTGATCTGTCGGGCGCCCTCGCTGGGGCCGTCCCAAACGGTCCCGACGGCGCCGGGAATCCGGGCTCCGCTCACGCTTTCCGCCACGTCAGCGGACGTGCCCCCAAAGAGATTTCGTGCCATAAAGTCTCCTTACTCGGCGAAGACGTCGGATTCGTAAGTTCCGCTCAGATAGAGCGTGGAACGGGCAGGGATACCCGGAAGCAGAGTGAGCCCGGTGGAATCCGGGGTAAAGAGGTTCACAGTCGTGGTGCTGTTTCCCTCCCAGGTGATTCCACGGACGTCGCTCAGCCAAGGGCGCCCGCCGTTTCCGCCGGGGTTGTCAATGTAGCCGTGGAACGTCTGGGCAGTCCGCCCGTTGGCCGGCTGGGGAAGGGAGGCCTGCATGTACCACCCGGTGGTCACGATGTCGGCCCCGGGGTTTCGAATCCGCATGTTGAAGTGGACCAGATTCGGGGCCGCCCACCGCCAGCGGCATACGCGATCGACTTCGGCAGGCTGTGAATTAACGCCCCAGAGCCCTGGGGTGAAAGGTCGGGCCTTGCCCAGGTGCCGGGCCACCACATAGCCGTCACGACCGCTGTAGGCCTCGTACTGGCTGTCTCCACCGTCCACGTCCAGGTCATAGAGGAAAGACCCTCGGGGCAGGAAATCAGCCGTACTCCGCGTGTTCCATGGCGTTGCCACCGCCCGGGGCATGTCGAACTGGCCTCGGGAGTAGACCACCAGGGCGCCATTGGCTGCCGGCACATCGACTTCCAGGAGGACCATCTCCCAGCGCTGACCGGGAGCCCGCTGGGGCTGAGGGGCGATCGGGGAAATGCTCGGCTGGCCCTTCACCACGGCCAGATTCACACTGCCCTTGGTGACATCAGCCCGAATGACCAAAGTGTCCTTACGGGGCTTATCCGTCGGATTCGGCTCGACGTCCAGAGAAGCAGTCGCCGTGAGCTGGTAGTAGAAACCCCCGACCCACGCATTCCCGGGGTCGACGGTAATTGTCCGACCGTTGATGACCTTCCAGGCGAAAGGAAGGGCCGCAGCATCATAGGTGCTACTGGTGAGCTGGTAGTCAATCCGGTCCCCACCCCACAGGTGGGCCATCTGTTGCCACTGAATCTGAGAAACCATCTCACTGCCGCCCGAGGAATTCGCCTGGGCAAATGGGTAGCTGACTTCAGCCATGAATCACATCCTCGCTTCGAGTTTCCTCAGCTTCTCTCGAAGCTCGTTTACGGTCTTGTACAGATTCAGTGGATCGCCGGTACCCTGCTCGCCGATCTTTGGGCGGATGGTGAGCTGCCTCCCGGCATCCTCAACGGTGATGCTGACCTCACGAACTATATCGACGTAGTCGACTCCGTCGATTGAGACGGTAACCAGGTCACCCACGAAATAGTCCCGACCGAACTGGATCTGTTCCGTGTCAATCGGGTACAGCTGGAAGTTTCCGTTTCGCTCGCCCTGCTGGAGGGCTGCGGCAGCGGCATCGCGGACGGCCTTCTTGGCGTTCGCGAACTCCTCATCTGTAGTTTCCGGCCTTGCCTTGGCCGGCTGGCCGGTGGCTGGGTCGGTCTTGAGCGGGAGGTCGCGGCGGTCAACCAGTTGTTCGATCTGGATACCCCACTCGGTTTCGGCCTCAGAATCGATCTGCTGGTACAGGTAGCGCTCCTCTCCCTCTCCCTGGCATGCCACAATGGCTCGGGTGATCCTGGGTGCGGTAAGCGACCAGACGTATTCCCGGAGGTTCCCCAGTTCAGGGGAGAAGCGCACTTCCTTGGACCGGTCCCGAGGCGTGTAGACCTCCAGGCCAATACGCCTCGTATCGGGGTTGTAGACCAGTCGGTATCCGATGCTCTTGGAATCTGTCCACTTCTCAAGGACTGTGCCGATTGAATCAAACCGCAGCACCTCGGAGACCGGATCACCGAAGTCCGCGGAGGCAGGCAGGGCCAGGCCGGGAACCCTACGGTCCGGGAGCGCAGAGGCTCCTACCGCGTGCTCCAGTTCCCATAGAAGCGCTGAGCCGGCACGACCGGAGACGACCCGGTTCGACTTCGCCTTGTACTGCTCTGAGATCGGGGCGGTAGGCTCGGGGAAAGCGAGACGAGAGTAAGCGACCTTGTTGTCACACTTCCCGCCGACAAACAGCGAACCTTCGCTCGTGTGCTGAACAGTGGTCCAATATTTTTGAAAGAACTCGATCTGACCGGTGAGAACAGGCTCGGGAACACCATCCTGATAGACGGAGATCCCGCCGCCCTTCTGGAGAAGTGCAGCCTGTTCCGTCCCGGCCTTCACCAAAAGTTGCCAACTGCCCTGCTGGCAGAATCGGACGATTAGATCCAGCTTGATCCAGGTATCGATCTCGCCTATCCGGCGGAGGCCCCGGTCCCGCACCTCGATTCGGTATCCCATGTATCAGTAGCTCTCGTATCGGGGGCGGAAGGATAGACGAAGGGAGGCGGTGGGGCCGCCGGCCGCCAGGTCCACGGAGACGGCCGACTCCCCGGCCGGCACAGGCCAGAGGGCAGGGGAGCCGTCCAACCCGGACCAGTAGTTGGTGCCCTGGTCGTCCCGGAGCGTCTTGTATCCGGGACGGGTGTCGATGGTGAGCGTTCGCCCTGCTGGTACGGCGTCAGGCGCCCCGACGGACCCGGCAGAGATGCCGAACGAGCCGCCGTCCGCTCCGGTGAGCCGGAACCCGCGGACGGGCCCCTTGAGCTGCCACACGGGCCAGGCCTCGACGTCGCCGGGGTTCACCACAGGGATGGCCGAGTTGGACAGGACACCCTTGTTCAGGGAGAGCGGCATGAATCCCTTGCCGGTCTTCAAGAAGGCCGTGCCACCGCCGAAACTCCACTCCGCCACCTGGAGATCGGGGCCGTACCACCACGGGTCATAGGCGGTGAACTGCAAGCCGTATTTGGACCAGCGGAACCCGGCGTTATCCACGCCTTCGTCACCCTGCATACCGTCTTTGTAGTGGGCCATCAGGGTTCGGGTCTGGGAATCGGCCTCAGTGACCTTGATCAGACAGGGGCCGTTCTTCGGGTTGATGGCCCGGATCAACCGCCGCTTTAGGTCTCGAAGAGACCGACGGTCAACCCCGTGCAGATAAACCGGGATCATGATTTGCCGGGCTGCCACACGGCTGCCCCGGTAAATGGATCCATCCAAATTCGGGCTATCATCGGCATAGAGTTCGACGGGCGGCATATCAAGTCCGGTGGCCCCGGCCTGAATCAGGATCGCCGGCCACTCCTGGGAGGCAAAGGAGGTCAGGGAGATTTCCTCTCCCTGACCTCCAGCGCCCGTGATCGTCACGTGGGTATGGCCCCATTCCACCGGCTGAGGGGGCAGCGGCAGGGGTGCCGGCTGCTGGTCCTTGACGGTTGGGGTTATAGCCGGAATCGGCAAATAGGGCCTCCCTCGCGATTACATTGCTGACATCACCTCCGCGTATTGCATGGCCCGCAGAACGGCCTGAGTGGTGTCCTCGGCCTTGGCCTCATGGATGTGGATTTCGTAGGTCTTGCCCTGGAGCATTCGCCGGGTGTCCCCGGCGTTGTGGACACGCTCACCTCCTCGGAAATTCACCAGCTCCGGACCCTGCTCGCCGACCAGCTTTAGGCCGGGAGATGCGGAAAGCGTCCCCGACCAGTACCCGGAGTTCCCAGAGAGGGCCTGAGGCCACCCGGCGCCGTAACGGTGGATGGCGTAGTTCAGGCCCGCATAAATCGAGGCGAGACCGTTCAACCGCCCGAGGTACTGGTACGGTCCGGCGTAGGCCGCGAAGGTCGCCGGGATGGTCTGCATGAGACCGGCGCTGGCCCCAATATTCGGGTTCAGGGCGTTCGAGTCGAAATTATTGACGGCGTTAGGATCGCCACTCGACTCCACCTGAATCCGGTGCAGAACCAGATCCGTGTAACTCTGGTCGAGGCCCAGTTCACCGAGGACCCGCTGAACCGTCGGGCGCCAGCGGGTAACCTGATCCCCGGTGGGATCGAGCCTGCCGCCGAGCATGTCATGGAAATCCAGGTCGGACACCGGGATGGTGGCCGAAACCTTAGAGCCGGACGAGAAGTCGAAAAGACCATCGGTATTCGGCAGGGCCTCCTTGGCTGTGCTCAGGACGTCCTCTAGAACCGACTCGGCATAATCGCCTGGAGCATCGTAGATGCCTTTAACAGCCTGAACCATGTCGACGACCTGATCGACCTCGGCCGAGGCGACATCCCAGATCCCGTTAATACCCTCCTTTACCGTTCCAACCGGGTCTGTGATCAGATCCTTAGCGCCGCCGACAACAGCCTTCAGCGATTCCCACACGCCGCCGCCAAGGTTTCCCAGGGCCTCGGTCAGAGTGTGAGTTGAGAACGTGTCTCCGAGGAACCGCTCTCCTCGTCGGAGAATGTTCCCATCGCCCTTCCAAATGTCGTCCCAGAAATACTGGCCGAGGATCGGCGAGATACTTCCGCCGAGAGTTCCCGCTACCTGGCCGAGAACGGTCGGAACTCGGCGGAGAAGCGACCACGAGTCCGTGGTGACGAAATCAAAGATTCCCTTGAACCGGTCTGCGACGCCGGAACCGACCCACCTAGAGGTGTTCGACCCGACACCGAGCATTCCGAACTGAGCGTCACCTCCAATGTCGTCACTCGCCTTGGAGTAAGACATGACCCGGGCAGCGGCCGTGGCATAGGGGAAAACGTTTTGGAGCTGAATTGCGTTGCGGATATCGTCGAACCCGAACCGGCCCGCGATACCGCCACCCGCATAGCGGGACAGCTGGCCCTTTCGGGCCGCTGCATTCCACGAGTGGATCAGAGCCGGCCCGAGGGCCGCAGTGACCTCCGGTCGGAGGATTGCCTCACCGGGAGAAAGTATCGCCGGAATGGAGTCCACACCCGGCGCATAGCCAGGAAGAACACCACCCGCCGCATATTTTTTCTTCGGAGTATCCGGCTTGGAAGGGGTACCCGAAGAATGCCCTCCGGGCGCCTTCTTCGAGATGTTGTCGATCGAGTCGTCAAGACTCTTGGCATGGCCGTGAGCCGCCATGAGAGCAGCCGATAGCTTTTCGATTCGCTCAGTGATGTCCTTGAGCGAACGGTTGTTCAGCAGGCCGACCCTGCCAGCCACCGAACCCTCACCGGTACCCTGACCGATCTTGGTGTAGACCGACTCAGCGGAGCTGTGGACGGCATCGAACTCCGCCCTCAGACCCGACAGCGAGCGCTGGTTCAGGAGACCGACTCGCCCGGCCACACTGAGTGCCCCGGTGCCCTGGCCCACCTTCTCGTGGACCAGGTCGGCGGCCCCGTGCAACTGAGTGAACTCGGACCGGAGCCCGGATAGCGACCTCTGATCGAGCAGGCCGACACGGCCGGCAACCGAGGTTGCCCCGACGCCCATGCCGATCTTCTCGTACAGGGAGTTCGCCGCTGAATGGGCCTGAGTGAACTCGGCCCGAAGGCCGTTGAGGTTCTTCCCGTCCAGGCGGCCGACGGAGAGGCTGGTCTCCTCGACCTTAAGCCGGAGGTCCGTAACGGCACCGTGAGCACCGTCGACCTGGACCTTGAACGCAACCAGGCGCTTGGCATCGAGCTGGGCGACCTCACGCTGAGCGGTCTGGAGCTCAGCGATCAGGAGCGCCGCCTTCTGGCGACTGTCGCCCAGCTCCCGCTGGAGACCACTGAGCGTGGCCCGGTTCAGGGCCTCAACGCCCTGAGTGCGGGCCTGGGTCAGCTCCGTGTGAGCCGCCTGTGCGGCCCCTTCAACACTACGGTTGCCGTTGCCGGACAACTCGCCGATAAGAGTACGGAGTTGGGTGTTGTTAACTGCCTGGAGGTCCCGGCGGAGTTCCGCCGTCCTGGCGTCCGCCTGGCGGATCTGAGCCTCAAGGGCCTGAATCTCGTTGCGGACTCGGCGGTCATCCCCGGAGGTTCCGCCGGTCAGTTCGATTCGACGCTGGCGGTAGCCGCTCAAGAAGCCGTCGCCCTCGCCGCGACTCTGGACGCCGGCACGGGCCTGTCGAACGATCCGGGACGCTCCCCGGACTCCGCGGCCAGCGGCCACGACAGGGGCAGCTGCAACTGAGGTCATGGTGCCGGCCAGCTTGCCGGCCTTGCCCACCAGCTTGAGCAGGATTCCGGCCCCGATCGCCAGCGGGCCGAGGACAGCGCCGAGTTCGGCGGCCTTGAGTACCAGGTCCCGAAGGGCCGGATGTTCCTCCAGATAATCGGCTGCCTGCTTGATCCACTTTGTGAATCTGGACAGGGTGTCGATAAACTTTTCGACCATCAGCTTGAGCGTCGGAAAGACGTCCTTGCCGATGTCCTGAACGTCATTAAGGAGCCCGCCCTCAAAGCGGGTTCCATCTTTATCACTGACCTTGTGGCCCATGATCTTCTGGCCAAGACCGGTGTAGTTGTAAGAGCCGTCCTCGCCCTCACTGTAAAAGAGCTGGCCAAGCTTGAACTGGGCCTGCTCCTTCATATTCTCAATGCGACTGCCGACCGTTGCGCCACCCATGCGCTTGGCCGAGCCCATGATCCCCATCTTGGGGTCGCGCCAGTGCTCCAGCAGCTTTTCAATGAGCTGTTCGCCGGACAGGCCGCCGGTGTCCTTCGCATTCGCCATGAAATCCATGAGCTGGGCACTGGCTTCATACGTGGTCGGCGGGTCCAGGTCGGCGCCCGCATCCTTGGCCATCTTCTTCCGGCCCTCAAGTTCAGCCGGAGTGAAAGCGCGGTCATGGAAACCGACCAGCTTGGCAATCTGCTGGGCAGGAATGCCCGTAGCGCGTTCAAGCTGCTTGAGATTTCGCAATGGAGTACGGCCCATGTCCTGAATGACCTCAAGGGCATACATGCCATCCGAGACCATCTTGGGGTCGAGGACGCCGCCATAGGCCGCACTGTCGCCGATCATTTTGACCATGTCGACAGACCGCTGAGCTACTTCCCGAGAACCTTCCGCGTGCTCCAGCGGGTCGGAGGATGCAAACTTCTTGTTGTGGGCGGCGTTCGCCCTCGTATAGCGAGTACCGTACTTAAGCATGTCATTGACGCTGTATGGCGTCTCAATGCCGTACTGGGTCATCTCGGTGAGAAGTGAGTTGACATCCTTAAGTTCAACGCCCATCCCTCGGAGGCCGGTCTGAGCTGAGATCATGGAGTCGGCACTTTTAACGCCAAAGGCGGTGGCAGCAGCAGCGGCCAGGCCGAGAGGGGAAACTAGGTTATTGGTGACCAGATGGCCGGCCTCGGAAAGCCCGGTACCAAATTTCTCAACGCCTTCGAAGCCCTTTTTCCACGCCTTGCCGATGGTCGCTACGACAGAGGTATGAGAGGCCGAGATCTGAGAGAGCGTCGTACGGGTCTCGGCAAGCTGCTGACGCAGCCCGTCCCGAACAGCGGCCACCTGGGCCAGCTCGCCGCGGATCGTCTGCTGCTGGGCCTGCTGGCGAACGCGGGCGGTCTCCCGAATCGCGGCCTGGGTCTCCCGCTCAAGACGGAGTCGGGTGGCCTCGATCTCCCGGTCAATGCGGGCCTCGTCCTCAAGGGCGCGCTGCCGACTGGCGCGCTCCTCACGTGCAGTCTGAGCAGCTGCCTCGGCCTGCCGGCGCAAGCTGGCCAGGCGTTCCCGTTCGGTCGCCTGGGTGGCACGACTGCGGGCAGTTGCGGCCTCAGTCTCCTGAGCCACCGTGGCACGGAGAGCCCGCTGGGTGACCGTGCTGGTCTCCTCGGCGAGGGCCTGCTTCTCGACTTCGAGCTTTCGGGCCTCCTTGAACCGGCGAGCAGCCTCAGACCCGAACTGGGCGGTGAGCTCTCGTTCGATCCGAGCCAACGTCTCCGCAGAGTCCTTGCCCTCAGCCTCGATGGCGGCCTTGGCCTTCTTGGCCGCCGTGGCAGCGGCCTTCGGCAGGCCCTCGAACCCCTTGGTGGCTGCGGTACCAAAGACCTGGCCGGCCTGGGTACCGGCCTTCTCCATCTCCTTGACCAGCTGGGCCTTAAACCTCTGGGCGCCTTCTGGGTCGACCTTGGGGAAGATATCGATGTAGCCGGAACCGACCTTGATCGGGCCGCGAGAGGATGCCATGCAGCCCTCCTAGGGTCAGAGTGAATTCATGCGTGAGAAGAAGTCCGCGACCTCACCGCCATCGGCGAAGTAAGTTTCAGAAGAGGGGAGTTCGGGCGTCGGCATGCCCGGCCGCGGAAGCGGCTCGGGGATCGGCAGATCGGCCGACTCTTCCGAATTGGCTTTCAGGAAAAGGAAGTTGCTCAGTTCAAGGGCGTCCGAGACTCTGGCGAGGAGGTGGTCCGCGGTGCCCCACCGCGCCGTCTCGTCCAGTTCGGCCAGGAGCACGGACTGACCTGGTTTGTGCATCAGGGCGTTGATGAGCACATGCACCCGACGAAGGGATAGCCGTCCGCGCCACAGGTCTAGGAGGTCAACCCCGTAGAACTCCAGGAGATCGGCCTCCAGGGCCTCGCTGTGCTCCCGTACCACGCGGACGGTGTTGATCAGTTTCCCGAGTCGGCCCCAGCCTCGTCGACCTTCTTGGCCAGGGCCCGGAAGTCACGGATCGTCGGGCGGGTCGCCCGGTACTTGGCCCACACCTCGTCACCCACGATCAGACGGACGGCCTCCATCTCGGACTCGGCGTCCAGGAGATCGAGAGGCAGGTCCAGTGGCGGAGGGACAGTAAACGTCAGCCCGGCGTGCTCGAAGGTGGTCGGGGTCTCGGTGGCCTCGGCCTCGACGGCCGACTTCGGGGTGGTCTTGGCAGCAGGCATGGGGAACTCCAGCATCTAGGGAAGAGGAAAGGGGCCGGGGACTATGAGCCCTCCCCGGAAGGGGAGTGCGGCCTTAGCCGGAAACGACTGTGCAGGCCTTCGAAACACCGATCTGGGCCTTATCGGTTACGGAGTAGCAGTAATCCACTCCAGCGTGAGTCACCTTGATTTCAGCAGTTGCCTGACCCTTCGGAACGGTTACGTCGTAGGTGCCGTCCGCCGAAAGTGCGGTCTGGAGCTGGAACGCGGTACCAGCCGCATTCAGGAGCTTGACCGGGGCCGGGCTGGTAATGCCGGTGGCAGTCACGCGAGCCGTCCACGAGGACGCTGCCGAATCATTTGTGGAATGGCCCGGAACGGCAACCACGGCGGAGAAGGGAGCAGACGGAGCTACCCCGCCGCTGGTCCCCTTGATATCGTCGTTGGTGAGTACATAGCCAAGGTTTCCAGCGGTGTCCAGGGCCGAAATTGTGAGCTCGTACCTCTGGGCCTCCTTGCGCTGGAGGGTAATAGCGCCACGGTCCGAAATCATGGCCCGCGGAATGACACAGCGGTAGAGCACACCGCGCTGAGCCCAGTCCGTGACCACGGTGACTTCCTGGAGGTCAGGGGTACTGGAGAGATCCAGGCGGTAGGTGCCCGTCTCCTTGCCGTCCTTATCCTTAAGAGCGATCCACGGCGCACCCCAAAAAAGCTCAGTGGTGAGATTATTGGTCTCAATCAGCGTTGCCTTGATCTGGATACTCGCGCTCTTGACCACGTAGAGAACCGGGGTCGCGGACTGCCAGGCATTAATCGGGTCGGTTTCAATAGAAGGAGTGATAGTGACGCCGCCCTCGTCCACGTACCCCAGGCTCTTATAGCCGGTCGGCGGGGTCTTACCGTCACCTACATCTACCGGCAGCTGGGTGCCGCCCGGACGGCCAGTCGGGGCCGGGGCAATATGCAGGCCACCATTGGGGGCGAAACGAATCTTCTGGGCATCGGTCAAAGGCTGCCTCCGGGCATAAAAAAGCCCCACGTCCGTGAGGCCACAGGGCTTAGCTAGAATTGGTTGGAGAGGCTTTCAGGCCTCGATATAGAAAATGGAGATCTCGCCGCCGTACATGTGCTCACGGCTGGTGCTGTCCGGGTAGTACCGGGGGATGGAGATCTCGGCGACGTCGAGCACCAAGGCCCCGGCGACTTCCCGGCCGGGCAGCTGCTCAAGGAGATGTTGACGGACAACGTGGGCCAGACGCGCGGCCTCGGCGCGGTCCTGGTGGTAGACGTCGTACTCGATGTCCGCACGGTCCATCCGGTCCCGTACCATCCGGTGGCCCCCGGACTGGGCGAGGTAGATGGTGGTGTCCCCGGCCTGCCGGCCGACCATGTCGCCGGTGACGGAACCTGCGGGGAGGTCAGGCAGCGAACTCAGGTACATCCAGGCGACATTGACCGGATCCGCTATTCGATTCGTGCTCGTTCCAGGGCCTCCTTCAAGAAGTACCTGCCAGGGTGGCGGCGGCCCTTCCGATCCTTGTAACCGCGCTCCTGGAGCATCGCGTGGCGGACGTCGTGATCGAACTCCACGACCACCTGGCCATACCAGGTGTCATAGAGGGTGATCAGGGCTTCGATGTTCCGCTTGATCGAGTTCCAGTTGGACCGGTACGAGGCCTTCGGAGCCGCCTTGATGGCCAACTCGGCGATACGGGCGGTGTGGTACTCCACGATGGCCTGAGCCTGAGGAGCCGACAGAACCTCTCGCTCCCACCCGGGCGTCATCTGCAGGGTGAACTTGCTCATCGCCTCACCCGCACTGCCTTCACCGTGATGTGGCTGAGGGCGCCGGCTCGCCAGTGGGCGGGCTCGTCCTCGACCTGGTAGACCGTTCCGCGGACGGTAATTTGGTCGGCAGAGTCCACGACGGCGGATGGCGGGAGGTAGATCAGCAGCCGATCAACTGTGGTCTCCCGCTCAGGCGATCGAACCGTGTAAGGCTTACCAGGTTGGACGCTGGCTAGTCCTGACCAGACCTTCGTTGTGTGGTCCCAGTCCCGCCGGTTGGTGTAGGCGTCCGCCACCAGGGCGGCGCGCCAGACCTCTACGGGCTCGGAGTATCGGGGCAGGGCTGCACCTCCCGGGCCAGGGGGATTGAGGAGAGGGAACGCCGGTATCGGCGAAGGGACGCCTTGGCAGCCTCGGAGAGACCGAGAACGGAGGCGGAGGCCTGAAACTGCACCTCCAACTCGCCGGTCCTCTCCATGACCACACCGGGCGTGACCGACAGCCAACGAATCACCTCGTAACAGGCAACCACCCTGAACGTGGCCGGTGGAGCGGACGTGTCCCAATTACCGTTGCAGTGCGCGGCAATGAGAACCGAGACGTCATCCAGAAGGGCATCGACCCGAGGCTGTTCGTCCGTCAGGACGGGCCGCCCAAGGCGGGCAGCCACGTCCTCAGAAGTGGCGAAACGATTCATCAGCCGCCCGCCGGAGCACCAGACTCCGCGATGGAGATCTTGAGGCCTCGAACGAAGGCCTCGCCGATGGAGACGCCGCGCACCGAATAGTCCGGGTCCTCCTTGACGGTGGCCAGGCCATACATGGTGTCCAGGCCGATCGTGTCCGCCTTACGGGCGTAGTCATAGTCGAGGAGCATCCGGGTGGCGATCCCGTTGACGTTCTGGATGGCGCCGTTCACCGCGCCCAGCGGGATGGCTGGGCAGGCGGACACCAGGAGCATCGCGCTCTTGTGAAACAGGTAGGCCTCAAGGCCGAAGCTGTTGTGGATCACGATGTCGAACCCGTAGATCCGGCCGATCGTCGCCCGGCGGAGGGCGTTGGTGTCGCCGGAGTAGTCGACGGCCACGAATTGGGGGTCCTTGAGGAGGATCGCCTCAACCTCGGGGCCGGCGATCAGGTAGCGCTCCGAGGTCGGCACGTTCGCAAGGTTCATGGCCATGCGAGCATCCACCAGGGCGGTTCGGAGTGCCAGGGCTCGCGCCGTCATGTTGGTGCCGGTGCCGTCTGCGGCCGGGATGGTCACGGTGACGTCGCCGCCAACTGCCTTCTTCTGGGCGGCAGTCAGAGCAGATCGGGTGATGCTCGACTTGATGAATGATGCGGTGGTGTCGTCGAAGTATTCGGCGAAACCACGGCTGAGCTTGGTAAGGACCTGGGAACCGAACTCCCGGAGGTCAAAGGCGACCTGCTCCATGCTCAGGACGGTGGAGTTCTGGGCCAGGGTGGTCAGCTGAACCGGGAACCGGCTCTCACGGATGAAGCCCTGCGGGGCAAGACGCGGGTCGGTCGGCAGCGGCCGATCCGACGCGGCGGCCAGGAGGTTCTTGTCACCCTTCACCGGGTTCTGGATCGGGGTCGTGATGCCGGTCGACTGCACCGGAATGCCGCGCGACTCGCGGTTGACGTTGATGACGTCGCCCAGGCCGCCGGTGAACGACAGCTCGGAATACCGGGCCGGAAGCCCGCCAAGGGTGAGCTGTCGGTCAAGCAGGCCGAGAGCGGCAATCGTGACCTGCTTCGGGTCAAGGTTGATGTGATGCGTAGTTGGCGCCATAGGCAGGCCTCCAAGGCATAAGAGAAGCCCCGAGGCGAACTAGCGCCTCGGGGCTGTGGGAAGTTGGGGGGAGAGGGTTAGACGAAACGCCCGCCGGAGATCATGTCGGCCAGCTCGTTCGGGTCCATGCTGGTGAACGACGGCGCCGGGTTGCGGTGGTAACCCGCGCCCTGGAGGTCAGCGAACTCCGACTCGACCGGAAGGCCGTTGATGTAGGCCTTCACCTTCTCCGGGTCGGCCGTACCGTCCTCGGCGGCGAAGAGCGTGAAGTCCAGGAAGTCAGGCTGAACAGAGACGCCGGCGGCGGAGGCCTGAAGCTGGATCTCCGCCTTGATCAGGGAGCGGCCGAACTCCGTAGCGCTGGCCTGTCGGCCTTCGGCGCGAGCGGCCTCAAGGGCCTTCTCGTGCTCGGTCATCTGGCCCTGCTTCAGTTGGTCCAGCTCTCGGGAAGTCTCCTTCCAACGACTCTCGTTCTGGCGGCTCAGAGCCTTCCACTTCTCGACCTGCGCCGCCAGATCGGCATCGTCCGCCGCAAGCTTGTCGGTGGGCTCGGTCTCCGGGACATCAGACATCCAGTCTCCTTACTTCTTGGCTCCATGGAGCTTCCGGTTGATGTTTCCGGAGTTTCCCTGCGGTGGTTTGCTGGCGGCCTTCTTGGCAGCCAGGGCAGTCGGATCGTGTTGGGGCTGAGGGCCGATCTTTTGGACTTCCGCAGCCGCCTTGGCATCCTCCTTACGCATTTCGCGGAAGGATTCGATCTGGGCGGATGAGTAACCGGCATCGGACCAGAGCTGTTCCTCGGGCACGTTGAGCTGTCGCAGCTTCAGGAGTGCGTCAATGTGCTGGGCCTCGGTCCGGTACTCCGGGTCCTTCCAGACCGTTTCAAGAGCGAAGGCGTCCTTGCGCTTGTCGCGCTTGATGGCGAAACAGAGCCGGATAACTCGCTCCCAGGCCTCGCCGAAGTGAAGCATCCTCTCTCGGACCTTCGCGATGAGACCGGCCTCGGCCGAGATGATCGACTCACCTGAGGGCGTAGAACCACCGTTCACCAGGAAATAGTGATGGGGGAGCCTGGACACAGAGCTCAGGTGTTGGAGAAGCATACTGACCAGCGTGACGTAGTTCCCCAAATCGGCGGCCGGGAATGAGCCGAACTTGGCCGCCGGGTCTTCCGCCTGAAGGATCTTGTCCACTGCGACCCGGAAGGGCTCGATCGGTCGACCGTTAGCATCTTCCTGGATCTCCAGACCAGTGACAAACCTTTGTGGGAAGGCCGCCATCTCAGACGCGGTCAGCGCGTCCATGACGGTCTTATTGATGGCGTCTTGGATCGGAATGCAGTTCGCCAGGTCCGAGAACGGCCGGCCCTGTATTCGGGCCCGGTTGTCGAAGGGAACCACCGGGACGACCCCGAGCGGGTTCTTGGTCCGGTTCCCCTGTTCCCAGTCGGTCACGCCAAACGGCACCTCGTAGACGTACGTGGGTGTCCAGAGCGTTGCCCCGATCCGGCCCCAGTCATCGGTGGTGAAGTGGGCTGCGGCGTCCAACTCAGTGAGACTGCCGGTCCGGTACTGCACGGCCATGCTGTCGGCAGAGGCCGGAGTGATCAGGGGCTCGCCGGCCTTCTCCCACACCTTGACATACGCGGTGCCCTGGATCATGGCGTCCAGGTGGACCGCAGTCGACAGGGCATCCATGCTGGACCGCTGCCAGAACTCGCGGGCATCCTTGTCCGTCCCGGATTCTCCGGGAAGCGAGAACGAGTCAACATGCATTCGTTCATTCGCCGAATCCACGATCATGCCGCAGAAGTTATCCCGCCACTGCTCGAAGACCGAGGCAAAGGCCGCCTTGTACCGCATCTGCGAGAAAGCGAGCTTCTGTTGCTCGCCCTCGTAGTACTTGGAATACTCCTTCATCGGGGAGTTCGGACCCGGCAGCTTGGAGGCGAGGTAAGCGAGCCACTGAACGGGGCTCTCAGGCGGACCGATGGCACTGTAGCCACCTGGGGGGACAATCATTCAACCTCGCATTAGAATCCGACGACGCGCCCCCTTCGCCTCTTGAGCCGGCCATCGGCAATGGCATCCGCGCGGGCCTCGAAGGCCAGCACGGCGCACACGGCAAGGTCGATCTTCTTTTTTGATCGAGGGGAATCCTTGGTAATGAGAGTCCCCTGCGGAACTTCTCGGGTTACGGCATTCAGCACGTGGCGAGTCAGATCCTCGTCACCGTCGTGGGAGATATCCTGAACGGCAACTGCGGAATGGAATCGCTCAGTGGCCTGGACCATCCTCGTAGGCCGGTTAGTCCAGTACTCGAAGACGCGGTCGTCGCCGTACTCGATAGACCAGCGACCGATGGCCTCTTGCCAGTACGGCGGATCGCAATACATCCACTCAACCAGGTAATCCCGGAAGGCCCGGCCGATAGCGGCCTCGACCGCCAGGACGTCAACCTCCCAGTCCGGGTTATTTGGATCGCGGGGATTCTCCTGGAGGTGAATCGGGAACAGCCTGCCGTCCCGAAGGCGGCACCCTATTGCCCCGGTCGCGTCGCCTCGGAGGGACCCGTCAAACCCAATCGCGATCTGATCGCCGAGACGAATCGGGTCGTTCTCGGAGAGGCAGAGAGACCAGACGTCCTTAGAGATCCAGCCGTCAGCATTCTCCTGAATCCGATTCAGATAAAATCGGTAGGCAACCGCCGGAGGAGTACGCGGGTCCTGAATGGCATCTGCGATCCCGTCGACGTCGACCCACGACGAATCGCCGTAGGCTGCTCGAACCGCCTCAACGACCTGGGCGCGGTCCTTGAAATCGATTTCCCCAAGGGCCTCAACGCAGTCGTAGAGAAGTCGTCCGGCACCGGCGAGGACGGCCTCATGCGTCCGCTGGGCAATGCTGTTCTCGTTGGGATTGTAGGCGTTCGTCGTCTCGATCAGGCGAGAACCGGCACCCGCCGTTTTCTGGACGTTGCGGTCCAGGGTCTCCCAGACGTAGACACCCGCATTGGATTCAATCCAGTGGTGTACCTCGTCGCAAACAACGAAGAGATGGCCCGGCCCCCGACAGGAGCGTTTCTGCCGGGGGCCAGACAAAGGTAGGCCTCGCCCCCTCAAGCCCGCGACTAGACGACGTAACAGGCTCAATCCGGCCGGGGCGGCCATCCTTGAACTGGATGAGTCCCTTGCCGATCTCGATGCCGTATTCGGCTTCGGCAGGGGATTCCGCGAGCATGCCGCGGATCATGTCCCGAGTATTGGCCGTCTGATCCAACGAGGTCGCGGCAATCTGTACCAGCGGAAGCGGGACACGCTTACCAACCGGCATACCGGCCTCGTCAAAGTGCGAGAATCGGCAAGGACCGATGAATTCGACGATACACAACGCGGCCAAGAGAGGCGTCTTGCCCCAACCCTTGGCGCGTCGAAGCGCTGCGGACCGGTAGAGCCACTTCCCCTTATCGTCAATCGCATACATCCAAAGCACATAGCGAAGCTGTTCGGGAGTAAACCGGAAAGGCTCGCCGGCGCGTTCGCCGTCCGGCTGGAGGATGTACGTCTGGGCCCATCGGATGATCTGGTAGCCGAGGGAACGGGAGGGATGCGGAACACCTGGGGGGATGTTGCCGGTCTGCGGCACCCAATCACCCCCCCGGTCAGTTGTTCTGCTGTTCCTCACTCAGGAGCTTGAACAGCTCCTCGTCCAGGTCAGCCGGCGCCTGGTCGGCGTCCTCGGCTTGCTCCTGGTCCTGGTCGTCGTTGATCGACATCCGAAGACGGGCCCTGTCCTCAGTCGTCGCGCCCCACTTGGCGGTCCTCTGCCGAACCTCGCCGGCATGCCTCAGATCACCCTGGTAGAGGGCATCTACGAGACGAGTCGTGATTTCCAGCTCAGCCCAGTCGGTTCCAGCCCACGTCGCCGACTGCGGCGACGTCGCCCAGGTCCGCCAGAACCTCTTGGCGCCGCTGGTGCTGATCCCGAGGCTGCGGGGGAGTTCCCGGCCGGGCTGGGGGCCGGATGTCAGCTCCTGGGCGTGCGGGTGGGCGTTGCGCCGGATCGCGTTGCTCTTCGGCTGCGGCCCTCGGGTCATCGGCCACCTCCGGAAACGACGAAGCCCGCCACCAGGGCGGGCAGATGAACTGTGGTGTGCTGGACCGGATTCGAACCGGTGTTGTCTCCCTGCGCGGGAGGAGTCCTAGACCGCTAGACGACCAGCGCCGTTCCCTCCATCCCCTGGCCGGGGGAGGTTCGGGAACCTGCGGGAGCGACCCGCATGGCACAGGTGGGAGGACTTGAACCCCCAACTCGCGGCTTTGGAGACCGCTGCTCTACCAATTGAGCTACACCTGTAAATCCCGTGATACTCGGCACGGGCACCTCGTCCGGACGACAGGGCTCGAACCTGCGACCTCTCCACTACGGGAGCGCTCTCTATCCATCTGAGCTACGTCCAGCTGGGCCGCCTCAACGGTCCCGGTACGTCTTCATCCTGTGGCATGCCTTGCAGAGCGTCCACAAGTTTTCGGGTTCCCAGCTTCCGCCCTGGGCCACCGGGACCAGGTGATCAACCTCCAACTCCGAGCGGGCCCCGCAGCGCTGACACCGCCAGCGGTCGCGGGTGAGGACCCGTACTCGACGAGACGACCAGTCGCCTGGACGGCCGGCATTCCGCGGCGACACCCGGTCCCAAGACCGGCGGAGCTGGTGGTCACCGCAGCGACCATCCCGGGCCGTCCGGGAGGTACACCCACTCACCAGGCAGATGGATGCGGCTCTGGGCAAGGTCACCTCCCGGTGGTCTGTGGCCCCGGCTGGATGCTGGTCTGGCAGCCGGGGCCGATCCCTGGACTCACTCCCGGAGATTGAAATCTCAACAGGAGGGTCTAAAACAGGGCGTTTGGTTGGTTTCTGTTCACTTGGTACAAGCCAAGGAAATTTTACTGAGATCTTAGTAGGACTTTGAGACTTCTTCTCTTGTTTGTTCTCTCACTAAAGACGTATGTGTCCTCCAGCGAGGGTCCAGGACGCATTCCTTTGAAGTGAGAGCTAGGTCACATCAAGTCGAACGCATGTGCTAGATGGCCTGGCCAAGGCCATGTTTGAACGCGTTCAAGTACATCTCGTTGTAGCCACTCGTAGCGGGGGCTTGCATGCCTGGCTTGATGTGAGGGGTAGGGGTCGGTACTCTCGAAGTGGCACCTCCCCTGCTCTTGAAGTGATGCCCTCTTTCTCAATCTGATGCCTACTCAGTCAAAGGGTCTATCTATGGCCAAGCTTCCCTCGGATGCGGATCTGTCCAAGCTCTTCATACTTGGGGCAACCGATCTTGAGCTCGCTAAGAAGTATGGGGTTTCGGTTCAGGCCGTTAACCTGCGCCGAGGAAATCTGAAGATGGGCGTATGGTCTCGTGGCTCAGCTGTAAGTCGTGTGAACAACATGGTTTCTGAGATTTGGGATGTCCAATCCCATAGTGGCGCCGGCAGCCATCACGTCACGTCCAAGAACCAGTCTCTGAGGCTATATCTGCGAATGAAGCTAAAGGACTCCTTGAGCGAGCGCCAGTTGCGGACAGCGCAGCTTTTTGAGGCCCGACTGAGAAGGGAGCAGGCGGTCCTCGACTACAGCCCAGATGATGGTTTCATGTACGTGCCAAGGGTTCCGGCCGACGAGCGCCTGATCGTGAGGTGGCCTGAAGCGATGTCGCGACCAGAGGGCGAACAGCTGGAACTGTGGAGCCTCCCTGAAGAATAGAACCCAAGTCAGCCGGGTTGGCGAGTTCGAGCCAGGGTCAACAGGTCCCCAACGAGGGGGCCTGTTTTGCGTTCTGACTCCCAATCAGATGGATGTACTGGCGGCTGGTGATAAGCGTCACACTTGAAGTGAGGGGCGATTGTCGGAGATGTACTGTAAGTTCGCTGTCGATCACAGGCTGTTCGGAAGAATCTGTGCAAACGTCCGGGAGGGGTCCTATGCTTTCTACGTTCGGGGGGGTTCAGGTGCGAGCGCGGCCCGTAATGGAGCGAGTCCGAGGAGAGATCGAGGCGAGTGAGACGGTGTCTAGCGAAGTCATTAGCTCCCCAGGGCTTGTAATTGCGTACCACGTTGCCCGGCCCGTAGGTGAGTACTGGGATGTCTGCTACAGCAACATGCTGACCGACTCGGAGATCTCCGAGATGGTCGACCTTGAGGAGCGGATCTTTCGCACTTTCGGTTTCCGGCTGCGCGACATAGAGGTTGAGAGGGAGGAGATTCCCCGGCCGCACCCACATCTTTCCGGCGGCACCGCCCACACTTTTGTCCGACTTTGCCCGAAAGTTGCACTTGATGTCTGATATTCGAAACAAGCCCCGCTCTGTGAGCCAGACCTTGCTGTACGAGGGATGTGGGGAGCGGTACCGCCTCGGGCGGGTAGAGGGGGAGACCCCGCTGCCGGCCGCCTGGTCGATGCACGGCACGGCCTTCCACCTTGCGGCCGAGGGTATCGAGCGCTCAGGTCGGAGGATGGCCCAGGAGGAGGCCGTGCAGATCTTCTCTGACGAGTACGCCGTCCTTGTGAACAAGGCTCTGGACCAGGAACCCGACACGACTCGGTGGCTCTCGGTATCAGGGTCCGGCGCTGAGGACATCGAGCGCCGTTACGTGTTGGGACAGGAGCAGACGCGGCAGTACTGGGAGTGGACTCAGGAGCATGAGCCGGCCATCTGGTCCACGTCGGACGACCAGCCCGGCCTGGAACTCGGCTTCGAGGTCGAGATTGGCGGCGTGGTCGTCCGCGGCTTCATTGATCAGGTCATCGTGGAACCGGACGGTTCAGCTCGGGTGCGGGACCTTAAGACGGGTTCGACCAAGTCGCGGTTTCAGCTGGAGACGTACGGTGTCGCCGTGCAGCTGGTCCATGGCATCACCGTGAACAAGGGTGACTGGTACCTGGCCAAGAAGGGAGGCCTGTCTCGGCCTGTCGACCTCAGCGCCGTGACCGCAGAACTGGTTGGCGAACGCTTCGCAACCATGGACGAAGGAGTCAAGGCGGGTAAGTTCGAAGCGAAGCCCGGGTTCCTCTGCCGATTCTGTGACGTGAAGCACAAGTGCTCTTTTTTTCGATAAGAACTTGAAGTGAGGTGCCGGTGGGGCATAGTGTTCCATCATCGAAGCAGGGCCTGCGCAAAGAGCTTTATTTTTCAGGTAGAACTTGAAGTGAGGGGTGGGCGAATGTACTCTCTGACGCAGTCCGTAGCCATCAAGGGTGCAGCCGGCGAGCCGCTTCCGAGCCCTCTCGCCGGGCTCAAGAAGCTCGAAGTCGAACACAGGCGGGGCGAGTTCAGTCTGATTGCGGCGGGCCCAGGGACAGGAAAATCCCTTGTCGCCCTAAATCTGGCAATGCATGGCGATGTGCCAGCCCTCTACGTCTCGGCCGACTCCGGGGCGGCAACTCAGCTCAGCAGGGCAACGGCCATTGTCACTGGATCAGATGTCCGAGAAGTCAAACGGCGGCTGCTTGCAGGCGACTTCGACGAGTACGCCGAAGCCCTGGGGCGGCGATGGTGGGTCCGGTTTCTGTACGAGGCCCGCCCGTCGTTGGCGGACCTTGAAATCAACCTTGCGGCCTATTTCGAGGTGTTCGGGTGTTACCCGCACTGGGTCATCATCGACAACATCACCAACGTGGATGTGGGCGGGATTGGAGATGCTGAGAGCTTTACATTCAGCCTCGAAGGTCTGTGTGAGTACCTGTCAGAGATGGCCCGGGAAACGCATGCTCACGTGTTGGCCCTCCACCACGTCGTTGGCGAATACTCGGACGGAAACAAGCCGATCCCGCTTTCCGGCGTGAAGGGCAAGATCGGCCGGGTCCCTTCGTTGATCCTGACCATCCACAAGGAAATTGACGGGTTGGATGGACGGCTGCTGCACATATCGCCCGTCAAAAATCGCGAGGGGTTTGAAGACTCCAGCGGAGAAACCTACAGCACCTATGAGCTGGACCGCACCAACCTGCGTCTGGTACCAGCCGACACCACATTCTGAGGGGGAATAGATGACTACCAGCGGCTACACCATCGACCGGGAGATTGTTGACGTGCTCCTGGACCAGGAGCCGGCTATCAGTGTCGAAGCGATCCGGGAGGCCGGCGGGGGCCTGGTCGCCGTCGTCCTCCATGTGGAGGACCGGCGTCGGCTCAAGCTCCGGGCCCTGGCCCGAGACCTCCTCAGGCTGCGTGGCGGATTCCAGGTGGCCGCGATCTCGGTCCGCGGAACTGACGGTCACAGGGACTGGGCAGTGGTCCCGCTCGATTATCTTCGAGGCCTCGCAAGGGATCTGACCGATCTCCAGCAGCAGCTTCACCTCGAAGCCGTGCTGCGGCGGCGTGGCTGAGCCACGCAAGGGCTACCGGCTGTGCACAGGGTGTGGAAAGTCTCGGGCGGAACGGTTCTTCACCGGCCCTCGGGGTCGGCTCTGTGAGAGCTGCCGAAAAGGCCGACGGAGGTCGGCGGCCCGAAGTGCTCGCTTGGTGGCCACCTACGGTCTGACCGAAGCCGAGTACCAACAGCTCCTCGTCGCGCAGGGCGGCCGGTGCGCGATCTGCCAGGAAACCCGCCGGGGGAATCTGGCGGTCGACCACTGCCACCGAACTGAGGCCATTCGGGGCCTGCTCTGTAATCGCTGCAACGGGCAACTGCTTGCCCGAGGTGCGCGGGACCGTCCGGAAGTACTCCGGCGGGCGGCCGATTACCTGGAGGCCTTTCCGGCCTGGCGAGTACTTGGGCCTCGCTACACCTACGACAAGCCCAAGGAGGGGGAGGGATGAAGCCGCCGATCGGCGCTGCGCTGGCGCACTTCTACGGAATCCAGGTCGACGCGACTCGGGCCGGCTGGCAGAAGATCCTGTGCCCCCTACATGTGGAGTCGCACCCCAGTGCCTCGGTCAACGTAGAGAAGGCCCGGTGGGGCTGCTTCGTGTGTGGCATCTCGGAAGACGGGATCGACGTGATTCGAAGGGAGATGAGTATTGGGTTCAGGGAAGCGTGTGAATTCGCACGTGAACGGTTCGGTGGAGGCAGCCAGGAGCTACCACCAGCAGTACCGGGGCAGCCACGCCGAGGCCTACATGGCGGCCCGCGGACTGGCGGAAGTGGCGCCCGGGTTCGGAGTGGGATTCGTCGGTTCGGCTCAAATTGGCCATGAGAAGTACGAGGGCATGCTGGCCATACCGTACCGGCGCCCGGCGGGCGGAGAATACGGGGTAGCGACCATCAGGTTCCGGTGTATCCGGGACTCGTGCGTGAAAGACCAGAACGGCAGCTACTACGCTCCGGACCGTAAGGAGAAACACGAGGGGCATGGGAAGTATCAGTCCCTCCCTGGGGATGTACCCCGGCTCTACAACACTCCCTCCCTCATCCTCCCGAGCCCTTTCATCGCGGTTTCGGAGGGCGAGTTTGATACCCAGGCGAGCGTGCTAGCCGGTGTTCCCTGCGTGGGGACTCAGGGCACCGGGGCTTGGAAGCCCCATTTCGGTCCTGCGCTGGTTGGATATGAGCGGGTCTTCCACGTCGCAGATGGCGACGAGGCCGGCATTAAGGCGGCCGAGAAGCGGGCGGCCGAGACTCCGAACGGCGTCCCGATCTACCTCGGGGATGGCCTCGACATCAATTCATTCATCCACGCCAAGGGCGTTGACGCATACCGAAAGAAGCTGGGACTTGATCAGTAAGTGGAATGAGGGTACCCGGGTGCGTGTGGTCTCGAACGATGAGACTAAGGGGCGGCTGGGAAAGATTCACCTGCCGGTCTATGCCGCCTACCTCCCGTTTACGGCTGTGGTGCTGGATGACGACTCGGAGCAGGCGCCGGCTTTTTACGCGGATGACGAACTGGAGGCTGAGTGAGTAACGACCCGGTTAACCGCCCGGACCACTACACGTGGCTGCCAATTGAGGTCATTGAGATCACGAAGCATCTCGGCTTTGTGCTCGGCAACGTCGTCAAGTACATCCTGCGTGCAGGGCGAAAGGGCAGCAAGCTGGAAGACCTCCGGAAGGCTCGGTGGTACCTCGACTATGCAATTCGAGAAATGGAAAAGGAGGAGCTGCTTGCGGCGAATCGTAGTAATCTCTGATACTCAGATCCCATTTGAGTCCAAGCGGGCTCTTCGAAACGTGATCAACTTTGTCGGCGAGTACCAGCCTGACGAGGTTCTGCAAATTGGTGACCTCGTTGACTACCCGGCCCCGTCCCGATGGAGCGCCGGTACCAAGGCCGAGTTCGAAGGCAACGTCATTCGGGACTCCGAATACGCCAAGAAGGTGTTCCTTGGCCCTCTGCGAGACGTCTACGACGGCCCGGTAAAGGTGCTCGAAGGGAACCACGATGAGAGGCCGAGGAAGTACCTGGCGAGTAGGGCGCCGGCGTTGGCGGCAGAGGATCAGTTCTACAAGTTTGAGAACCTGCTCGACTTCGCGTCCTACGGGGTTGAGAAGGCTGCCCCCTACTACCCGGTTGCGCCGGGTTGGGTGGCGATTCACGGCCACGAGTCGCCGGGAATGAGCCAGGTGCCGGGGGCCACCGCGAGGCTTAAGGCGGTTAAGGCCGGGACGAGCGTGATTATGGGGCACACTCACCGGCTGGCCATTTCGCCCCATACCACCGGCCACAACGGGCGACTGACCACGATCTACGGATTTGAAGTCGGTCACCTTATGGACGTTAGGCAGGCGGGGTATTTGAAGAACGGCCCTGCAAACTGGCAGTCGGGGTTTGGAATCCTCTACGCCGGAAAGTGCGGGGCCACCCCGCACGCGATCCCGGTAGAACGGGACGGGTCCTTTGTTGTGGAGGGCCAACGGTATGGGGAAATCAAGCGTGTGAGCGGGAAGTTCGCACCACGAAAGGGGGAGGCTGCCTAGTGGCAGAAATGGATTGGCAGAAGGTCAACGAGATCTCCCGGAAGGTGGCCGGCGAGCTGGCCCGAAAGTGGCCCGTGGTCGAGCTGGACGACGTCCACCAAGAAATTATGCTTCACATGATGGAACAGCGGAGTCACCTGGAGAAGCGGGCCAGCGACTTTGATTTCCTGCGTCAGGTGGCGTGGCGGGCCGCGAAGTCCTACGCGTCCCGAGAGCAGCAGCAAAAGGACCTTGCGGACGGCCAGTACTTCTATACCCCGGATGAGGTTCGAGCCACACTCAAGTCTTTCATTTACACCGATGAAGAGCTTGGCGAGATGATCGGCAGGAAGGACGATCTCAGCCGGTGCCGGATCTCGGACAACATCACGAGTGCGCGAATCGACGCCACGACTGGGATGCGAAAGCTTAAGCCCGAATACCGCGATGCCGTTGCCCGAACCTACATTTACGGCCTACCGCCGGGCTCACCAGGTGAGGCCAAGACGGCCCAGCGCGCAGTAGACGCCCTGGCGACCGCGATGAACGCCCACATCCGCAGCAAGGCGAGGGCCACCTGTTGACGACTGAGACCCGCAAGCACTACAGCCGGACGATCGCCGGGGACGACACCCTGACAGCTCAGGTGATCTATGACAACCGGCCAGACAGTCACACCTACCTCATGATCTCCAGCCTGAACGGGGTCCTGGAGGTACTGCTCGCGCCCGAGGACGTTCGGGCCCTGAACCGAATGCTGTGCGAAGCCGAGTACTCCACCCCGGCCCCGTTCTAGGAGACCCGTGACCTACCCCGACCCGTTCGAAGAGCGAAGCCCGTGGGACGAACCGTCTCCGGCCGCAAACTCCATCATCCCCAACGCCCAGGAGGCGCCTGTGACCCCGCCCCAGACCCCCGCCCAGCTCGCTCCTGAGAACGTCACGCTCTCGTTTAAGGGCGGTGCTGGCTATGACGCGAGCCTCCTGGTCCTCCGTGCCGGCTCCCTCACCGAGATGGATGAGCTTCTGACCACGCAGTCCGCGGCGCTCAAGTCGCTGCTGGAGCGCGCCGCCAAGGTGCAGGCCTTCAACACCGGACTCAACTCCCCGGTCGGCTCCGGTTCCACGCCGAAGAAGTTCGCGAACGGGAAGGTCGTCAGCCAGGCCCCCGCCGGCCCTGGCGACGACGACTGCCCGCACGGCCGAAAGCTGGTCGACAAGGGCTCCTGGAGCGCGATGTTCTGCCAGGCCCAGCCGAAGAGCGCGCAGTGCGAGCCGCTGTGGAAGCAGGACGACGGCTCGTTCAAGGCCAAGTAACAGAGGGATTCCCCGTGACCTCGGGGGCCGGGCCTCTGCCCGGCCCCCTCTTCTATGCCCCCTAAGGAGCCTCTTGCTTAAGGTCTTTGCCGCAACCGTGGCCGTCTTGGCACTCCTCATGTCGTCACTTTGGATCTGGGCCGAAGCGCCGTGCTCGCTGTGGTCCTGGTCCCGGGTGGGCGACATGCCGGCCCGCTGCCTTCTGGAGCGCTGAATGGGCGCTGAGGAGTACGTAGTGGAGGGCTTGGACAACGGCGGCGTGGTGATCGTCCACGCGCCCTGTGACGGCCTTGCTGGGGAAGGCGGGTGCTTCTGCTGTGAAGACAATTCCGTGACCCTAGCCGACTTGATCAATGCAAGCGAACTGCACTCCTGCGAGGAGGACCCAACCTAGGAGACACCAATTCAGGTAATCGCCTATCGCATCAAGCGACAGACGGTCCGAATAAACGTTGCCGAGACCCTGATGGATCTCTGGGATTTCATCGACTGGGTTCGGGACAATCCGGTTCTGGGGTACGACACCGAAACGACCGGTTTGGACTGGTGGAACTGGGATCGAGACTTCCGATGCCGGCTCGTCCAGTTTGGCAACGCAACGGAGAGCTGGGTTCTGCCGGTTGAGATTGACCCGGAGTTCGCTGAGGCTGCTGCCTGGGCCCTGCGGACAGCCCACCGGATTATCGCCCACAACGCGAATTTCGATGGACACGTGGCCGAGGTCGCGTTCGGGGTCACCCTTGAAGAGCTCTCGCCGAAACTGCTGTGCACCAAGATCTCAGCCCACCTTGTGGACCCTCGGGCCGTCAAGGAGCAAGGGCCGGGCCTGAAACTGGAGGAGCTGACCAAGCACTACATCTCCGCAGAGCTGGCCACTGAGGTCAAGGGCTCGATGACCCAAATAGCCAAACGCTATCGGGTCAAGAAGGAGGAGATTTGGTCTCGGGTCTGGACCTTCGATGAAGAGTATTTGCTTTATGCAGGTATGGACCCTGTGCTTGCCTATCGACTGTTTCACGTTCTCTACCCGTTGATTCCTCTGCGGTCTAAGCGCAAGGGACTTTTCAGCTGGGAACACCGGCTCGCCTTCGTCATGGCTCTGATGGAACGAACCGGATATCTGGTAGACGAGGCATATGCCAGGGCTCGAATAGCGGAACTGCTGGCCGAAGAGGAGAAATGGAAGGAGGTTGCTCGGGGCTTCGGAGTCGAGAACGTCAACTCGAACCAGCAGCTTATCGATGCATTCACCGGGTTCGGCGTCAAGCTGACGAAGCGGACCGCCAAGGGGAACCTGGCCATGGACGCGGAAGTCCTGGACGGGATCGCGCATCCGCTGGCCGAGGCAGTCAAGAAGGCCTCGAAGGCCGGGAAGTGGAGGGCAACCTGGTTTGAGAACGCCCTCAAGGGGATGGACTCAGAAGGCCGGGTGCATGCATCGGTCAATTCTGTCGGGGCCAGGACGGCCCGGATGTCAATTTCCGGGAGTATTGCGGCACAGACATTCCCTGCCGGGGACGGATACGTACGGCGTATGTTCCTTGCGGAAGAAGGCCACGTCACGGTCTCGGTCGACTACGCAAATATGGAGCTTCGATTTCTGGCGGCAGAGTCCGGGGATCCGGTCATGATTGATGCATTCCTTCACAACAAGGACTTGCACCAGATCACCGCGGACGCTGCTGAGGTACCCCGGAAGATCGGCAAGATGGCGAACTTCCTGACCGTGTTCGGGGGAGGCCCCAAGGCCCTAGCTCAGCAGGCCGGCGTCACGTTGGAGGTGGCTAAGAGGACCCTCGACGCCTTCAACTCGACTTATGTCCGTGTTGGGGAGCTGGCCGACAAGCTATCCAAGCAGGCACAGAAGTGCGGGCACATTTTCACCGCTACTGGGCGGAAGCTGCCGGTCGACCGGGGAAGGGCATACGCGGCCCAGAACTACTACGTGCAGTCAGGGAGCCGGGACATCACTGTTAGGGGAATCCTGGAGCTGCACAAGGCCGGGTTTACCCCCTGGATTCGCCTCGTGATTCATGACGAGATCGTTTTCTCATTCCCGAGGGAGCGAGCCGAGGAACTGACCAAGCGCGCCGCAGAGATCATGGGATTCACCGTCCGCGGGGTCCGAGTGCCGGCCGACGGTGAGATCGGAGAAAGGAGCTGGGGGAGCGTGCTCGACAAGGAAGGGAGCAAGCACTGACTGAGGAAAGCGATCTGGCGGATTGCGAATGGTGCGAGAACTATGAGTCATACGGCCTGTATGACCTAAACGATGGCGGGGAAGCCGGCCTGTGCTGGCTGTGTGCGGTAGACAACGAAGTGGGGGACTGTGAGTGAGTGAGAACACCGAGGGCGACGAATTTGCTGAGCTGCTGGGCGATATTGAGGACCGGTTCGCCGGAGTCCTGCGCCTAAAGCGGGCCAAGGCGGTCCTGGAGGTGGCCGAGGTCACGGGGATGATCTACACCCGGGCCGTCAGCAGCGGCGTGCCTCACGACCTGGCTCAGGCGATGGCGGCCGGTTACTGGGAACTGGAAATAGTTGGGGAGGCCGAGGCAGGAGCAGAAGGCGAGGAGGAGTGATTTGAGTCAGATGTTGAGTGTTGATGACGTAGCCTCATACCTCCAAAAACCGCGATCGTGGGTTTATGGCAACTGGCGAAATTTTGGAATTCCGTTCCGGAAGATCGGAAATCAGCTGCGTTGTCGACCTAGCGACCTTGAAAAGTGGATTGACCGTCAGGGAGGTTGAGCTTCGCAAGGACGACTTTCGCCTTCTCGGTGAGATCCCCGCCGGCTTTACCGGCGATTGTGGTGAGAAGCCCTTCTCTCCGGGCGCGCTTTAGATGGTCCTTGATGGTCTCGGGGCGGCGTCCAATTGTCGTCGACAACCAGGAGATCGGGGCCTTCTCGCCGCTATCTGAAACCGTCTTGTACGTCAGAGCCAAGGTGGCGAGGTAATCGACGGAAACGCCTTCGGAGGTGAGTAGTTCCCGTGTTGCCGCGCCGAGCGCGATCGGGCCTGAGAGCTCCTCGACGCTCGGCGCGGCCTTCCGGGCTTGGGCAGTCGCGGACGCGAGATCCAACCGTCGGAGGACTGTCGTAGAGATGCCGCGGGCGAGATCGCGGGGTGTGGTGTTCGGGCCGGGCTCAATCGTCACCCGCTGTGGCCCGGAATCTGGGGCAGCGTTGGCTGGCCACCAAAGGCGCACTCGCCACGTGCCGTGATCCTGGACCACCTCAACACCCCGCACCTTACTGTCCATGGACCGGACGGTAGCACGCTGAAAGTCATGCACCCGGGGTGGACAACCCAGGGTGGATCGTTGCAAGCTTCCGTCACGCACCCATCGGGGGGCGACTGAACGATTGGAGAACCTGTGTCAGTTGGCAAACGGTGTAAGTGTTCGTGCCTGTGTGTGAACGGTTGCCGCCACAAGGACCCGGCCAAGTGCATCTGTCGCGCGAAGTGCGAATGCGAGCGTAAGGGCTGCACTCATGGCTGGACGGCTCGGGTTCGGGATGCCAATGGCGAACCGGCGGATATGACCTTCGAGAAGAAGAAGGACGCCGAGGCGTATGAGGCGAAGGTTCGCGACGGTAAGTCGACGGGTGTTGTAGTCAGGCCAAAACAGTTCAAGACCACCTTCAAGCAGTGGTCTGAGACGTGGCTCAACCCGCGTAAGAAGAGAAAGCCCGGAACGCAAGAGTCGTACGAAGCGAATATGCGGAAGCATATTCTGCCGCAGTTCGGCGGGATGCGCCTGTACAAGATCCAGCCGGATGATGTGCAGGACTGGGTGTGGGCTCTTTCGGACAAGGGGCTTGCGCCTCGTACGGTCCACTTGATCTTCAAGACGTTCCGCGCGTGTATCAACAGTGCGGTGCGGAAGCGGACCCTCACGTATTCTCCGTGCATCGACATCGAGCTGCCTGAGATCAAGCGTCGAAAGGTTGTGCCGGCGACACGCGAGCAAGTGTGGGCGCTTTGCGAGGCGATGCCCTCGCATGCAAGGGCATTGATTCTGGTGGGCGTGGGTTGTGGTCTGCGATCAGGCGAAGCCTTCGGGCTTTGTCTTGATTCCGTCAACTTTGAGGCCGGTACGCTGACCGTCCGACGGCAGGTCATCAAGGTTAAGTCGAAGACTCAACTCGTGGACTACAACAAGACTGAAACATCGCACGAGCGTGAGGTGCCGCTTCCGGCGTTCGTTCATCGCGCTCTGCTTGACCACCTTGACCGCTTCTCGGTCTTGAGGCTGGAGAACGGCGCGGAGGTCATATTCCGGTCACAGCAAAGAAATGTTATCCGCAGGGACCACTTCTACAGGACCTTTAAGAGGGCCCTCGAAAAAGCTGGGCTACCGGCGGATTTCCGATTCCACGACCTCCGCCACTCCTTTGCCTCACACGCGCTCGATCAGGGCGTTTCAGAGGCCACGGTTCAGCTCTATATGGGCCATGCTTCGGCCAACGAGCTGAAAGGCACGTATCACCACCAGGTTCTGGGAGCGGCTGCACGAGACCGTACGGTCCTGGAAGCGGTGTTCATGGCGGAGACGGATGGCATCGACATCCCCACCGTCGTGGAAGAACAGGCGGGCGACGAGGGGCCCGGCGAGAAGGATGTGGACGAGGAGGGGGAGTAGCCGGACGCTGAAGAGGCCAAGTGAGTGGCGGTCGCCGAAGGTGTGGCGATCGCGTGGCGATCGGACCGCCGGGAACGACGTTTCCGCAGGTCGCTGCTGGTAAAGAGACTGTTCCCGGCGTACAGGCCGACTCTTCCGCCCCCTTTCCCCGCTGTCCTCCGCGGGGCTCGCGCTTTCCCCGCTGTCCTCCGCGGGGCGCGTGCCGACGGTCTACGCGGGGCGCGCGCCGACGGCGTCGCGGATCTGGTCGCCCAGACCGCCGTTGACGCGGGCGCAGTTGGCGCAGCAGAAGAAGCGGCCGGCCACCTCGACGCCGTGGCCGACGATGCGGACCTGGCAGTGCTCGCAGCGCGGCGCGAGTTTCTCCATCGCGCACTCGAAGCTGTCGAAGGTGTAGGTGTCGCCGGTGATGGTCCTGATCTCGAAGGCGAGCCAGTAGTCGTTGCCGCAGGTGACGCAGATGGCCATGGCGGCCGTCTCCTTCCGGTGGGGGCCGGCGGGCCGGGGTGGCCGCGCAGCCATTCCCAGTGTCGGAGGGCCCCGCGGGGGCGGCCACTCGACGGCGTCGTCAGGCGGACCGGCCGGCCAGCTCCTCCAGCGCCCGGACGGCGCGGTCGGCGTCGTCGGCGCCGACGAACAGGTGGTCGTGGTGGAAACCGGCCACCACGTTGCAGCTGATCCCCTCCTCGGCGAGCCGCCCGGCGACGGCCGCGGTCAGGCCGACGGCCTCCAGGGCGGAGTGGATCTGCAGGGTGATCCAGGCCGCCACGTACTCGTAGCGCAGCCCGAGCGCGTCGGCCTCCTCCTGGGCGACGACCACCGTGACGCCTTCGGGTTCGGCGACGGTCACCACCGGCCGCAGCCCGGCGGGCACCTTGGCGGGCAGCGTGCAGTAGACGTACCGCCCCGGGTTGAGCAGCGGGCGCATCCCGTGCAGCAGCGTCGTGAGGTCTCGTTCACCGGCCATGCCCGTCACCGTAGCGGCTGGGCCGTGGGCGGGTGCCGTGCGCGGTGGCCGTGTCGGAATCCGTTGACGAGCGACAGTCGCCGATATATCGTCGAACTATCGAGACAGTAACTCGACTGGCTCGTCGAACCAGGAGGTGGGCGCCATGCGCTCAGGAAGCCGGGGGAACCCGGGCATGCGATTTCGCGGGGAGGTCCCTTACGGCGGTCGGCGTCGTGGGCCGGGGTCGGACTTCGAGGGGCGGGAGTTCGAGGGCCGTGAGGCGTTCGGCGGATTCGGTCCGCCGTTCGGCGGCGGCCCCGGCCGGCCGATGGGCGGCCCGTTCGGGCACGGCTTCGGCGGGCACGGCGGCCGGCGTGGCGGTCCGCACGGCCGGCGGGGCGGCCGGGCCCGGCGCGGCGACGTCCGGGCCTCGCTGCTGGCACTGCTCAAGGAGCGGCCGATGCACGGCTACGAGATGATCGCCGAGATCGCCGAGCGGACCGGTGGGGCCTGGCGGCCCAGTCCGGGTTCGATCTACCCCAACCTCCAACTGCTGGAGGAGGAGGGCCTGATCACCGCGGAGGAGGTCGGCGGCAAACGGCTGGTCTCGCTCACCGAGGCGGGCCGGGCCGAGGCCGAGGCGGGGCCCGCGGAGCCGTGGGCGGAGGCCGGCCGGGAGGTCGACTGGGAGGCCGTCCAGGAGGTCGGCCAGGCGCTGGCCGCGGTCGACCAGGCGATCCGCCAGGTGATGGCGACGGGCACCGAGGCGCAGCGCGCCAAGGGCCTGGCGGTGCTCACCGAGGCCCGCAAGAAGCTGTACCTGATCCTCGCCGAGGATGACTGACCGGCGCGGGGGGTCGGGCGCGGGCGGTGCGGCTGCTCAGGAGTGGACCGTGAACAGGGCCACGCAGGCGAGCAGCAGCACCGCCCAGCCGAACCAGAGCCAGCCGTTCGGGCCGATCACCACGGTGTAGAGGCAGATCGCCACCAGCAGCGCCGCGGTGATCCCGGCGACCTGTCGGTTGTGGTGCGCGACCGCCTGGGGGCGGCTTCTGGGGTGCCGTACCGTTCTCGCCATGCCGTCCTCCCGGGGAGGCTGGGGGCGGCGGCCGGCGCGGCCGTCAGCCGGACGCGCGGGAGGTGGCCGCCTCGTCGAACTCGTAGCGCCAGAACCAGCTGATGCCCCGCACCTGCTTGGACCGGACGTACACCAGTGTGCGGGCCGGAACGTCGCCGTGCGCGGGGACCGGCACCTTGTACGTCTTCGGCACGCCGAACAACGGCCCCAGGGGGATGGGGAGGATGCGGCCGTCCAGGGGGCCGCCGACGAATTCGGTGTCCGCGCTCTTCACCCCACCAGGGTCTCACCTCCGTACGGGTGACCGGAGTGCGGCGCGGGCAGCCGCGCGCAGGCGGTGTGTCGGCCGGGTGCGGGGAGTGTGACCGGAGAGGCACCGCCCCCGGTCATTCGGAGGCCCCGCGCACCCTTATCCTTCCTGTTACGCCCTCGGGTTCACCCGGGTCAGCGGGCCCCGTACGGGCCGGGCGGGCGCGAATCCGCGTGCCCTCCGGCCGACCTGGCGCGGACAGCGTGCTGCCGCGACTGCGTACCGTGACCCGGACGTCGGCCCTCCGGTGACCCCGGTTCCGGTCGGCAGGGCGCGGACAGCAGGGCCGAGCACCGCCCCGGGAAGCAGCGGGGGGCGCCGTGCGTTGCGACCGAGTGGTACGTCGAACGCTGTGTCGCACCAGGCACGGCAGTGCGCGGAAGGGGCCCGATGGAAGCCGGCGGCAGGTGGACGACCTGGTGGCAGAAGCGTGATCGTCAGCGGGCCCGGCCGGGTGAACTGGACGGCCCCGCCGCCAGACTGGATCAGCTGCTCGGTGCCGTCCGCGCCGGATTCCCGCTCGCGCCGGCCGCGCATCCGGCCGGCTACCGCTGCTCCTGTGACCGGGTGGCCTGTCCGGCCCCCGCCCAGCACCCGGTGTCCTTCGCCTGGCAGACCCAGGCCACCACCGACCCCGAGCAGCTCGCCCGCTGGCTCTCGCGCGACCCGCAGACCAACTTCATCACCGCCACCGGACGCGCGCACGACGTGCTGGACGTGCCGGCCGAGGCCGGCCGGCTGGCGCTGGAGCGGCTCACCGAACTGGGCGTCGAGGGCCCGGTCGCCGCCGTCGGCGAGGACCGCTACCTGTTCTTCACCGCCACCCGGGGCACCCCGCAGGACGAGGACGAGTGGTGGCCGAGCGTCCTCGACTCCACCCCGGACACCATGTCCGAACACCCGGGCCTGCGCTGGCACTGCCGCGGCTCGTACACCCTGCTTCCGCCGGCCGCGCTGCCGGACGGCTCCCAGGTGCGGTGGCTGCGCGGGCCCGAGCAGCCGCTGCCGGACCCGCTGCGCGTCCTGGACGTGCTCACCGACGCCTGCACCGAGGTCGGCGCGGTCGCCGAGGAGCAGTGGCTCATCGGCTGACCACGCCGCACCGGGGCCACGGCGGCGCGTGGTCGCCGCAGCGTGAGGGGCACCGAAGCGTGAGGGTCACGGCAGGGTGAGGACCTCCGCGCCGTCCGCCGTGACCACCAGGGTGTGCTCGAACTGGGCGGTGCGCTTGCGGTCCTTGGTGACGACCGTCCAGCCGTCCGCCCAGATCTCGTAGTCGTAGGTGCCCAGGGTCAGCATCGGCTCGATGGTGAAGGTCATCCCCGGCTTGATCACCTCGGTGGCCCGCTCGCTGTCGTAGTGCGGGATGATCAGGCCGGAGTGGAACGACGTGTTGATGCCGTGCCCGGTGAAGTCCCGCACCACGCCGTAGCCGAAGCGCTTGGCGTAGGACTCGATGACCCGCCCGATCACGTTGATCTGACGCCCGGGCTTGACCGCCTTGATCGCCCGGTCGAGCGATTCGCGGGTCCGCTCGACCAGCAGCCGGGACTCCTCGTCCACGTCGCCGACCAGGTAGGTGGCGTTGAGGTCGCCGTGCACCCCGTGGATGTACGCGGTGGCGTCGATGTTGACGATGTCGCCGTCCTGCAGCACGGTCGAGTCCGGGATGCCGTGGCAGATCACCTCGTTGATCGAGGTGCAGACCGACTTGGGGAAGCCGCGGTAGCCCAGGTCGGACGGGTAGGCGTCGTGGTCGCACATGTACTCGTGGGCGACGGCGTCCAGCGCGTCGGTGGTGACGCCGGGGGCGATCAGCTTGGCCGCCTCCGCCATCGCCTGGGCGGCGATCCGGCTCGCGATCCGCATCTTCTCGATCGTCTCGGCGGTCTGCACCTCGGGCCCGGTGTACGGCGCCGGTGCGGGCCGGCCGACGTACTCGGGGCGCGCGATGTGTGCCGGGACCTTGCGGGTGGGGGACTGGATGCCGGGTACGAGAGCCATGGCCGCGAGTCTATCGGCCGACCCCGGCTCACCCGGGCGGTGTGCGCGCGGGCCCGGGCCGGGGAATGATCGGTACGACCCCATCGCGTCGACGGGAGAGCACCATGCCCCTGGGATTCCACCGCAAGCCGACCGGCAAGCCCGGCGAGTGGTTCTACTGCATCAAGCACGGCAAGGTCGAGGAGGGGCCGGAGTGCCCCGCCAAGGACCGCCTCGGCCCGTACGACAGCCCCGAGGAGGCCGCGCACGCCCTGCAACTCGCCGACGAGCGCAACCGGGAGTGGCGAGGCGACCCGCGCTGGAACGACCAGCCGAAGGGCGACGACGCCGAGTAGCCACCCGGCGGCCGCCCCGGCCCCGGCCCGCCCGGCAGCCGTCAGTCCGCCGCGGCGGCCGCCCGCTCCCGGTCGCGTTCCGCCCGCTCGTGCTCGACGCGGACGGCGGCCGTGTGCGGGTCGGTGCGGTCGTCGTAGGCGAGCAGCCGGGGCAGCGCGGCGGCGACCGCGAGGACGGCGGCGACGCAGGCGAGGCCGCCGGTCCAGACGGCGGCGCGCACGCCGATCAGCCCGGCCATGGTGCCGGCCCGGACCTGGCCGAGCTGGGGGCCGACGGAGTAGCTGAGCAGTTCGACGCCGGCCATCCGGCCGCGGACCTCGTCCGGGATGGACTGGTTCCACATGGTCGAGCGGGCGAGCCCGCTGATCTCGTCGGCGCCGCCGGCCAGTGCCAGGCCGAGCAGCACCAGCCAGATGCTCCCGGACAGGCCCGCCAGGGCCATGGCCGCGCCCCACCCGACGGCGGCGACCACCAGCAGCCGCCCGTGCCGGTGGATCCGGGACGTCCAGCCGCTGGTCGCCCCGACCAGCAGGGCGCCGGCCGCGGACGCCGCGTACATCGGGCCGAGCGCCCAGTCCGCGCCCAACTCGGAGGCCAGGAACGGGAAGACGGCCACCGGGAAGGCGAACAGCATCGCGCAGAGGTCGATCGCGTAGGTGCCGAGCAGGTCCTTGCGGCTCCAGGCGTACCGGATGCCGGTCAGCACCGCCCGTACCGACGGCCGTTCGGCGCCGGTGGCCGGCGGCACCGCCCGGATCCGGACGAGCAGCAGCAGGGAGACGGCGAAGGTGAGCACGTCCAGCGCGTACGCGGTCTCCACCCCGGAGAACGCCACCACGACACCGGCCAGCGCCGGACCGGCCACCGAAGCGGCGTTGTGGTACAGGGACTTGAGGGCGAACGCCGCGGTCAGGTGCTGGTGCGGGACGATCCGCGGGGTGAGCGAGTCCAGCGCCGGGCGCTGCAGCCCGTCGCAGGCCGCGACCAGCGCGGCGACCAGATAGATCGGCCAGAGCAGCGGGGACGGCAGCAGCGCGTTGAGCAGCAGCAGTCCGGCGAGCAGGCCCAGCGCGGCCTCGGCGCGCAGCACCAGCTTGCGGCGGTCCAGGGCGTCGGCGAGGGCGCCGCCCCACAGGCCGAAGACGATCAGCGGGACGAGCTCGAAGGCGCCGATCAGGCCGACCGCGAACGAGGAGCCGGTCAGCTGCTTGATCTGCATCGGGACGGCGACGTAGGTCAGGAAGCTGCCGAAGCTGGTGACACAGCCGGAGAGCCACAGGAAGCGGAAGTCGCGGGAGACGCGCCAGGGCGACAGGTCGGGCATCAGCGAGCGCAGCAGCGGGCGCCATCGCCCGGGGGGACGCGGGGGTTCGTCGTCGTTCACGAACCACGATCCTCGGACGGGCACTCCCGCGCCCGCAAAGGGTTTTTCCAGGGCGATAGCCAGGGCGAGGGCGCGGGCGATAGCCAGGGCCGGGGCCGACCGGCGGCTACCAGCGGCTGATCGCGGGCGGCGCGGTCAGCCGGCCGGCGAGTTCGGCGAGCCGGTCCAGCCCGCCGCGCCGGGCCGGCGGCTGCCCGGCGGCGGCGCTGACCAGGTGCTGGGCCAGGTCGAAGGGCTCCTCGGCGGCCGTGCCGACGGCGAGCCGCTCGTGCGCGAGCCCGCCGAGGCCGCCCGGCTCGCCCGTGGCGGCGCCGTCCAGCGCGAGCACGGTCGCGCCGTGCCGGCGGGCGTCCTGCACCCGCTCCAGCAGCGGAGCGCCGGCCGCGTCCGGGGCCACCACCAGGACGGTGGCGCCGCGCCCGGCCGCGGCGAGCCGGCGCAGGCCGTGCGCCAGGTGCGCCGCGGCGTCGGCCGGCGGGGCGTGCCGCAGCAGGGTGGGTGCCAGCCGGGGGACGGCCGACCAGGCGGCCTCGTCCTCCAGGTGGGCGGCCAGGTGCCAGGGCTCGTACGCCTCGGTGCCGACCAGCAGCAGCTCGCCCGCCCCGCGGCGCGAGACCGAGCGCCGCAGCGACCCGGCGAAGCCGCCGACCGCCTCCAGCCAGCCGGTGCCCGCCAGGTGCTGCCGGAGTGCCGAAACTCTCACCGCGTCCATGCGGCCCAGAATGTCGCGCCCGCCGGGGATTTGGCAGGATCGGCCCATGACTTCCCTCGATTCAGCGACAAACCCGGCCCACGAGCTGCCGGACGTCTCCCAGCTGGTGGTCGGCGTCCTCGGCGGCACCGGCGACCAAGGGCGGGGACTCGCCCTGCGGCTGGCCAAGGCCGGCCAGCAGGTGATCATCGGTTCGCGCGACGCCGCCCGGGCCGAGGCCTCGGCCGCCGAACTGGGTTTCGGCGTGCGCGGCGCCGACAACGCCACCGCCGCCCGGGAGAGCGACGTGGTGATCGTCGCGGTGCCCTGGGACGGGCACGCCGCGATCCTGACCGCGCTGCGCGAGGAACTGGCCGGCAAGATCGTGGTCGACTGCGTCAACCCGCTCGGCTTCGACAAGCAGGGCGCGTACGCGCTGAAGCCGGAGGAGGGCAGCGCCGCCCAGCAGGCCGCCGCGCTCCTGCCGGACTCCCGGGTCACCGCCGCCTTCCACCACCTCTCGGCGGTGCTCCTGCAGGACGAGTCGGTGGAGCGGATCGACACCGACGTGATGGTGCTCGGCGAGGAGCGCGCCGCCACCGACGTCGTGCAGGCGCTGGCCGCCCGGATCCCGGGCATGCGGGGGATCTTCGCGGGCCGGCTGCGCAACGCCCACCAGGTGGAGTCGCTGGTGGCCAACCTGATCTCGGTCAACCGCCGCTACAAGGCCCACGCGGGCCTGCGGGTGACGGACGTCTGAGCCGAACCCCCACGCCGTGTCGGCCTCACCCCTGGACAGGTTCCGGAGGTGAGGTCGGCGACAATGGGTCCGGCCGCTACCCGGCCGACCGCACCCGGCCCTAGGAGCCCCCCGCCATGCCCCGCACGTCCCTCTTCGCCCTGATCGTCGTCGTCCTCGCGCTGGCGGCCGCCGTGGTCTCGCTGACCCAGGGCTTCTGGCTGGGCCTGATCTGGCTCCCGATGGCGGGTGTGGCGAGCAACGTGCTCTGGATGAACCGCCGCCGCGCGAAGATCGCCGAGGCCGCCGCGGCGGCCGAGCAGGGCTAGTTCTTCCAGAAGCTGAACAGGTACCGGCCGAGCGTCGCGTAGTCCTGGTCCACGCCGAACAGGCTCATCAGGTCGTGGATGATCCCGAAGAAGAACGAGTTCACCGCGGGCTGCCAGAGCAGCGCGAACACGGCCAGCAGCCCGTACGGCGCGAACGGCTCGACCGCGCGCCGGGTCTTGTACGACAGCCAGGGCTCGACGATCCCGTAGCCGTCCAGGCCGGGCACCGGCAGCAGGTTCAGCAGCGCCGCGCTGAGCTGCAGGAGGCCGAGGAAGCCGAGCGCGCCGGCGAACGGCGAGACGGTCAGCTCATAGCCGTTCCAGACCGCGTGCACCGTCGGGTCGTCCAGCCAGCCGGCGCCGATCGGGATCAGCAGCACGGCCGCGCACACCAGGTTCACCAGCGGCCCGGCCGCCGAGATCAGGCTGTGCTTGAGCCGGCCCTGGATCCGGTCCCGCTCGATCCAGACCGAGCCGCCGGGCAGACCGATGCCGCCGAGGATCACGAACACGATCGGCAGCACGAAGCTGAGCAGCACGTTGGCGTACTTCAGCGGGTTGAGCGTGAGGTAGCCCTTGGCGCCGACGCTGATGTCGCCGCCGTGCAGCGCGGTGCGCGCGTGCGCGTACTCGTGCAGGCACAGCGAGACCATCCAGCCCGCCACCACGAACAGGAACACCCCGAACGAGGCGTTCCCGTAGCCGGCGTACACCGCCCAGCCCGAGGTGCCGAGGACGGCGAGGAGCACCCAGAACACCGGGCTGATCCGGCGGTCCTCGCTGCGTGAGCGCTGCGTGGCGGCGAAGGTCATGGTGTGGGTGCTCCGGGTGTCCGAGGAGGGGCGGCCAGGGGATCGATCATGCCGGGTCGGCCGGTGACCGGACAAGCCGTCCACGGTGAACGTCCGAGGGCCCCGCCGGCGTTCCACCGCGGGTGGAGGGGCCCACACAATTGTGCGGCCCGATCCGCGCCCATCGACCAGAATGGTCCGGTGTACTACGGCATCCTCGGGACCACGACGGCCCACCACGACGACGGAACGCCCGTGCCGCTGGGCGGCGCCCGGCTACGGGCGCTGCTCACCGCGCTGGCCCTGCGGCAGGGCCGCCCGGTGTCCGCCGACCAACTGGTGGACGAGGTGTGGGAGGCCGAGCCACCACAGGACTCCACCGCCGCGCTGCAGACCCTGGTCGGCCGGCTGCGCCGCACCATCGGCCGGGACGAGGTCGGCTCCGGCCCGGCCGGGTACTGGCTGACCGGCCCCGCCACCGACCTCGCCGAGTTCCAGCGGCTCGGCACCGAGGGCCGTCGCGCCCTCGACGCCGGGGACCACGCGCTCGCCGCCGAGCGGCTGCGCGCCGCCCTGGCGCTGTGGCGCGGCCCCGCCCTGGCCGATCTGCCGGACCGCGGGGGACCGGCAGCCCGGCTGGAGACCCAGCACGACGAGGCCCGCCGCCACCGGATCACCGCCGACCTCGGGCTCGGCCGCGCGGCCGAACTGGTCGCCGAACTCGCCGAGCTCTGCGAACGGCAGCCGCTGGACGAGCCGCTGCAGCACCTGATGATCCGGGCGCTGCACGAGAGCGGCCGCACCGCCGAGGCGCTGCGCCACTACGAGCGGACCAGGCGCGCCCTCGCCGAGGAGCTCGGCGTCGACCCGGGGCGCCGACTCCAGTCCCTGTACGCCGAGTTGCTGGCCCCGCCGGAGGCCGTGGCGGCGCCACCGCGAGCGGTACCGGCGCCCGCCCCCCAACCGGTGCCCGCCCCCCAACCGGCGCGCCCCGCCGGCAACCTGCGCGGCCGACTGACCAGCTTCGTCGGCCGCGAATCCGACCTCTCCACCCTGCGCGAGGCCCTGACGGCCGGCCGGATGGTCACCCTGACCGGCCCCGGCGGCTCCGGCAAGACCAGGCTCTCGATCGAGGCCGGCCGCGCCGAACAGTCCGCCGGACACTGGCCGGACGGCGTCTGGCTGGCCGAACTCGCCCCGCTGGAGAGCCCGGAGGCGGTGCCCGCCGCGGTGGTCTCGGCACTCGGCCTGCGCGAGATCGTCCTGCACACCGGCAGCATGGTCGCCGAGGTGATGGAGAAGCGTGCCGAGGACCCGGTGCGCCGCCTGGTCGAGCACTGCGGCCGCCGCCGGATGCTGCTCGTCCTGGACAACTGCGAGCACCTGATCCAGGCCGCCGCCGACCTCGCCGACGTGCTGCTCGCCGAGTGCCCCGGGCTGACCGTGCTCGCCACCAGCCGGGAGCCGCTCGGTGTGCCCGGCGAGGCCGTGCTGCCGGTCGAGCCGCTGCCCGACCCGGTGGCGCTGCGCCTGCTCACCGAGCGGGCCGCCGCCGCCCGTCCCGGCTTCGACCCGCGCAGCGACCCGGCGGCCTGCGCCGAGATCTGCCGCCGCCTGGACGGCCTGCCGCTGGCCATCGAACTCGCCGCCGCCCGGCTGCGGGTGATGACGGCGCGCCAGATAGCCGACCGGCTGGACGGCCGGTTCGCGCTGCTCACCGCGGGCAGCCGCACCCTGCTGCCGCGCCAGCAGACCCTGCGCGCGGTGGTCGACTGGAGCTGGGACCTGCTGGGCAAGCGCGAACGCGCGGTGCTGCGCCGGCTCTCGGTGTTCGCCGGCGGCTGGCGGCTGGAGGACGCCGAGCCGATCTGCGCCGACGGCGCCGAGGTGGCACCCGAGGAGGTCGCCGAGCTGCTGCTGTCGCTGGTCGACAAGTCCCTCCTGGTCGCCGACCTGGACGACGGCAGCCTGCCGCGCTACCGGATGCTGGAGACCATCCACGAGTACACGACCGAGCGGCTGGCCGAGTCGGCCGCCGAGCGCGACGCGACCGAGGCCCGCCACCTGGCGCACTTCCGTGCCGTGGCCGCCACCGCCGACCTGAACATCCACGGCCCGCAGCAGCTGCAGTGGCTGGCGGTGCTGGAGCGCGAGCAGGACAACGTCCGGACCGCGCTGCGCCGCGCGATCGACCTCGGGGACGAGGAGCAGGCACTGGTCCTCGTCCTCGGCATGAGCTGGTACTGGTCGCTGCGCGGCTACAGCATGGAGGCCCGGGGCTGGTACACCGCGGTCGCCGCCCTGGCCCCGGACCCGTTCGGCCCGGACGTCCCGCCGCCGGTGCCGTTGGAGCGCAACGTCCTCGCGTACGGCCTGCCGATGCCCGCGGGGGTGGTCGAGGAGTGCCGCCGGCTGCTCGCGATGCACCGGCTGATCGGCATGTTCGAGGGGAACCTGGAGGTACTCGGCGATCCGGAGGCGATCGCGGTCGCGGAGCACCTGCTCGACGCCTACTCCCCGGAGCTGCCGCAGTCCTACCGCTTCCCCGCGATGCTGCGGGTCTTCGGGGCGTTCCTGGCCGGCCGGATGGAGCTGATGAAGGACCTGCTGGACGACGCGGTCCGCGGCTGCGAGGTGCACGGCGACCTGAACGACCTGGCGTTCATCCTGCAGATCCGGGCCAAGATGATGAACGACTGGCCCGGCGGGGCCGAGCAGGGCGTCCTGGACGGCGAGCGCTCCCTGGAGCTGTACGAGCGGGCCGGCGACCTCTGGGGGATCTCCCAGGCCCAGGCGGCCCGCGGTGAGGCGCTGGCCAACCGGGGCGAGGCCGAGGCGGCCATCGCCGCGTACGAGCGGGCGATCGCGCTGGCCGAGGAGCTGGGGGCGCCGCAGGAGGTGCCGATCCTGCGGGTGAACCTCGGCGCGACCCTGCTGGAGCTGGACATGGAGCGCGGCGAGCGGATCGTCCGGGAGACGCTGGCCGGGCTGGACTCCCCGGGCGCGAACCAGTCCACCAGCGGCGCGCTGCTGTTCGGGCGCCTGACGCTCTGCGGCATCCACGCCGAGCGCGGCGAGTACGCGCAGGCGCTGGCGGAACTGGACAAGCTGGAGGTGGTCAGCGTCGGCGGCTTCGCCCCGAGCATCGTGGCCGGCCTGCTCACCAGCGGCAAGGGCTGGATCACGGCCCGGGCGGGCGATCCGGAGCGGGGGCTCGCCCTGCTCACCGAGGGCCGGCGGCTGCTCAAGTCGATGCGGACCGCGTCCGGCTTCGGCGAGCAGATGACGGTCATGGTGGTGCCGGCCGTGGTGGGGCTGCTGCGGGCCTTCGCCGAACGCGACGGCGACCTGGAGCGGGCCCGGCAGGCCGCCGTCCTGCTCGGCGCGCACCATGAGCTGAACGGCCCGAAGGGCGGCTACCTGGAGCGCACGGAGCGCGGGCGGTCGGAGGCCGCCCTCCGGGGGCTGCTGGGCGACGCCGCCTTCGAGGCCGCCCACGACGTCGGCCTGGGCATGACCCCGCAGCAGACCCAGGGCCTGCTGGACGAGTTGATCGGCTGACCGGCCCCCGTCCCCCGGTGGCCGGTCAGCCGATCCGTCCGGTCGGCCGACGCCTGTCCCGGGTCGCCGGCCGACCCGTCCGCCGGCCCTCCGTCCGAAGAGGGCCGGCGGTCGTCCTCAGGTCCGCTTGCGGAAGCGGGCGACGGCGAGCGGGGCGAAGATCGCGGTGCAGGCCGCCGACCAGACCAGCACGACCATCACCGGGTGGGCCAGCGGCCCCTCGCCGTTGAGCAGGGAGCGGGAGGCGTCGGCGAGCGCCGACAGCGGGTTGACCTTGGTGAAGGTCTGCAGCCAGCCCGGCATGGTGTTGGTCGGCGCGAAGATCGAGCTGCCGAACTGCAACGGCATCAGGACCAGCATGGCCACGCCCTGGACGGCCTGGGCGCTGCGCAGCGCCATGCCCAGCAGCATCGAGACCCAGACGACCGACATGCCGAACACCAGCGACAGGCCGACGGCGGCCACGACCTCCAGCGGTCCGGTCTTCACCTCGAAGCCGATGCACAGCGCGAAGCCGATCAGGATCACGAAGGAGAGCAGCGCCCGGCAGGTCTCGGCGGCCATCTTGGAGAGCAGGACGGAGGCCCGGCCGATCGGCAGGGTCCGGAAGCGGTCCATCACCCCGGTCTGGAAGTCGCTGTTCAGGCCGGTGCCGACGGCCATCGCGAGGGTGAGCCCGGTCTGCCCGAGCAGGCCGGGGATCATGTACTGCTTGTAGGCGTCCTGGTTGCCGGAGACGGCGCCGCCGAAGACGTAGACGAACAGCACCGTGAAGATGATCGGCATCAGTACGGCGTCGAACATCGACTCCGGGTCGGCCTTGATCCGCATCAGGTTGCGCCGGGTCAGCGCGCCGACGTGGCGGAAGGTGCCGGCCAGGCCGATCCGGGTGTCCTCCACCCGGGCCGGGGCGATGGTGGCGGTGGTCATGCGACGGGCTCCTTGGCGAGGCTGGGGGCGGCGTCCGCGGTGTCGGCGGGCTTGCCGGTGATGGCGAGGAAGACCTCGTCGAGGCTGGGGACCTTGGTGTCGATGCCGGCGATCGCGAAGCCGCGGTTGCCGAGCACCCCGATAACGGTGGTCAGCTGCTCGTCGTCGGTGATCGGCACCGCGAGCAGGCCGGTGTCGGTGGAGACGGTGGCGCTGGTGATGCCGCGGTCGTGCAGGCAGCGGGCCATCTCGGGCAGTTCGGCCGGGTGGGCGGCGCGCACCTGCAGGGTCTGGCCGCCGACCTTGGCCTTGAGCTCGGCCACGCCGCCGTTGGCGATCACCCGGCCGCGGTCGATGACGGTCAGCTCGTCGGCGAGCTGCTCCGCCTCCTCCATGTACTGGGTGGTGAGCAGCACGGTGCTGCCCTCGGCGACCATCCGCTGGACCTCGTCCCAGACCTCGTTGCGGGTGCGCGGGTCCAGGCCGGTGGTGGGCTCGTCCAGGTACAGCACCCGGGGGCGGCCGATCATGCTGGCGGCCAGGTCGAGGCGGCGGCGCATGCCGCCGGAGTAGGTCTTGGCGGGCCGCTTGGCGGCCTCGGTGAGCGAGAAGCGCTCCAGGAGCTCGGCGGCCCGGGCCTTGGCGTCGCGGCTGGAGAGGTCGAGCAGCCGGCCGATCAGGTAGAGGTTCTCGTAGCCGGAGAGGAGTTCGTCGACGGAGGCGTACTGGCCGGTGAGGCCGATCGTGCGGCGCAGTTGCTTGGGCTGGCGCAGGACGTCGTAGCCGCCGACGAACGCGGTGCCGGCGTCCGGCTTGATCAGCGTGGACAGGACCCGGACCAGGGTGGTCTTGCCCGCGCCGTTGGGGCCGAGCACGCCGAGCACGGTGCCCTCGCGGACGGTGAGGTCGACCCCGTCGAGGGCCTTGGTGGAGCCGTAGTGCTTGACGATGCCGCGGACTTCGACGGCGTTGCCCGCGGTGGTCCCCCGGTCGTTCGGGGCGGTGGCGATTCGTGTCATGCCCTCAGGCTGTCCGGCCGGGCTGTCAGCGGGCTGTCACCGCGACGGCCGGCCCGGCGCCGCACCGTCAGACCGCTGTCACCGGGGGAGCGCGCATGACAACGGCCCCGCTCCCGGGGTGGGGGAGCGGGGCCGTCCGGGGGCGTCAGTGGAAGCTGTGCTCCGCCGCCGGGAAGGCGCCGCCGCGGACGTCCTCGGCGAAGGCGCGGGCGGCGTCGCCGAGGACGGTCCGCAGGTCGGCGTACTGCTTGACGAACTTGGGCACCCGGCCCGCCGTCATGCCGGCCATGTCGGTCCAGACCAGGACCTGGGCGTCGGTGTCGGGCCCGCCGCCGATGCCGACGGTCGGGATCGCCAGCTGCTCGGTGACCTGGGCGGCCAGCTCGGCCGGCACCGCCTCCAGCACGACCGAGAAGGCGCCCGCCTGCTGGACGGCCTTGGCGTCGCGCAGCAGCTGGTGCGCCGCCTCGTCGCCGCGGCCCTGGACCGGGTAGCCGCCGAAGGCGTGCACGGACTGCGGGGTGAGGCCGATGTGCGCCATCACCGGGACGCCGGCCTCGACCAGCAGCTCGATCGAGCGGGCGCTGCGCTCCCCGCCCTCCAGCTTGACCGCGCCGACCCCGGCCTCCTTCATCAGCCGGGCCGCGTTGTGCATGGCCTGCGCGGGGGACTCCTGGTACGAGCCGAACGGCAGGTCGGCGACGATCATCGCGCGCTTGGTGCCGCGGACGACGGCGGCGGAGAGCATCACCATCTGATCCATGGTCACCGGCACGGTGGTCTCGTAGCCGAGGTGGCAGTTGCCGGCGGAGTCGCCGACCAGCAGGACGGGGATGCCGGCCTCGTCGAACACCCCGGCGGTGAGGGCGTCGTAGGCGGTGAGCATCGACCACTTCTCGCCGCGCTGCTTGGCGGCGGCGAGGTCGCGGACGGTGACGCGGCGGCTGGTGACCCCGCCGTAGAGGGTGGCGGTCGTCGCCTGGTTCTGGGCAGGCGAAGGCGAAGAAGCGTTCATCGAACGGACTCCTGAAAGGTTGTCGTCTCGTGGCGCCGTGCGGCGTCCCCGGATCACCTCCATGCTTGCACGCCCCGGCGTGAGCGCAAAGAGGCGTGCAGGTGACCGGGTGCGATCTGCGGCACACCGGTGGCTCGATCCGCGGCGCGCGGGTCGGTCGGGGAGCCGGTCGGGGACCGGGCGGGCTTTGCCGCGTTTTTACGAAACGGAGTCGTCTCGTATCGTAATGCGCGCTACTCTGGTGCGGGGGGTTACGAGACGACCATGGCTCGGAATTGCCCGCCAGTGCCACACCATCACGGACGGGAAGACCAATGACCACCGCAGCCGCGCCACCTCGTGTGCCGGAAGCCATCCACCGTCGGCGCTGGGCGATCCTCTGCACCCTGGTGCTCGCCCTGCTCGTCGTCGTCCTCGACAACTCGATCCTCAACGTCGCGATGAAGACCATCGCGACCCCCGCGCCGGTCGGCCTCGGCGCCAGCCAGAGCGACCTGGAATGGTCGATCAACTCCTACACCCTGGTGTTCGCCGGGCTGCTCTTCACCTCCGGCCTGCTCGGCGACCGCTTCGGCCGCAAGCGCGCGCTGCTGGGCGGCATGGTGGTCTTCGGCATTGCCTCGCTGCTCTCCGCGCTGGCCGCCTCGCCCGGTGAACTCGTCGGCTACCGCGCCCTGATGGGCGTCGGCGCCGCGCTCGCGATGCCCGCCACGCTGGCCATCATCATGAACGTCTTCGAGCGCTCCGAGCAGCCCAAGGCGATCGGGATCTGGGCCGGCGCGGTCGGCCTGGCCATCGCCATCGGCCCGATCACCGGCGGCCTGCTGATCGAGCACTTCTGGTGGGGCTCGGTCTTCCTGGTCAACGTCCCGATCGTGATCGTCGCGGTGATCGCGATGGCGATCCTGGTGCCCGAGTCCAAGGACCCGAACCCGGGCAAGCTCGACCCGATAGGCGTGCTGCTGTCGATCATCGGCCTGGTCGCGCTGATCTACGGCATCATCAAGGGCGGCGAGCTGGCCGACTTCACCGCCGCCGAGGCCTGGGTGCCGACCCTGGTCGGCCTGCTGGCCCTGGTCGCCTTCGTCTGGTTCGAGGGCCGCACCCGCTTCCCCGCGCTGGACATCAGCTGGTTCCGGAACAAGGTGTTCAGCGCCTCCGTCGTGGTCGTCGGCGTGGTCTTCTTCGCGCTGATGGGCGTCTCGTTCTTCGGCGTCTTCTACATCCAGAGCGTGCGCGGCTACAGCGCGCTCCAGGCGGGCGTGCTGATGCTGCCGCTGGCCGCCGCCCAGTTGCTGTTCGCCCCGCGGGCCCGGCTGGTGGTCGACCGCTTCGGCGTCGCCGCCACCGCCGCCGTCGGCATGCTGCTGATCGCGGTCGGCTTCGTCGGCTACACCCTGCTGACCGTCAGCACGCCGATCTGGGTGCTGGTCGTGCTCGGCCTGCTGATGGGCACCGGCATGGCGCACGTCATGCCGCCGGTCACCGTCGCGATCATGGCCTCGCTGCCCCGCGAGAAGGCCGGCGCGGGCTCGGCCGTGAACAACACCTTCCGCCAGGTCGGCGGCTCGCTCGGCGTCGCCGTGCTCGGCGCGGTGCTCTCCACCGTCTACCGCGACGGCATGACCGACACGCTGAACCAGCTGCCCGACGAACTGCGCGGCAAGGCCGGCGAGTCGCTGGAGGCCACCCTGGCCATCGCCGAGCGGATGGGCCCCAAGGGCGCCGCGCTGATCGGCCCGGCCGACGACGCCTTCATCAGCGCCATGCACGTGGTGGCCTCGCTCTCCGCCGGCATCACGGTGGTCGGCGCGCTGATCGCCTGGTTCCTGCTGCCGCGCCGCTCGGCCGCCCCCGGTGGTCCGGCCGGGAAGGCCTCCGAGCAGCCCGGTCAGAGCCGCGAGGCCGTGGCCGCGGACGCCTGACCCGCGACCGCGCTGAGCGACAATGGCCCTGTCACCCGGGTGATCCCCGTGTGGCAGGGCCACGCTCCGGAGCGGCGGACCACCACCCGGCCCGGCCCACGGACCACCATCGGAAACCGAACGGCGCCCGCGCGCCACGCGGACAGCGAGGGAGAACAGCGGGGATGAAGACGGACAGCCCGGTCGCCGGGACCGGACAACCCTGCGCCACCGCACGCCGCGGCCGACCGCGCAGCGAGGCCGCCGAGCAGGCCATCCTCGCCGCCGTCGAGGACCTGATGGCGGGCGGCACCACGCTGTCCGAGCTCACCATCGAGGGCATCGCCACCGCCGCCGGCGTCGGCAAGGCCACCATCTACCGGCGCTGGCCCAACAAGGAGGCCCTGCTGGTCGACGTGGTCAGCCGGCTGGAGGTCCCGATGCCCACGGCCACCGGCGGCACCGCCCGGGACGACCTGATCGAGATGATCGACTACATGCGCCGGCGCGGCCTCGCCAAGCGCTCCCGCTGGGTGCTCAAGGCCGCCTTCGGCCAGATGCAGGGCCTGCCCGAGCTGTACAACGCCTACCGCGAACGGGTGATCAAGCCGCGCCGGGAGGCGGCGCTCGCCCTGGTCCGCCGCGCCGTGGACGAGGGCGTGCTCCGCTCCGACCTCGACGTCGACCTGCTCGGCGACATGCTGATGGGCCCGATCCTGTACCGCAGCATCCTCACGGACGACTCCGACCTGGAGGACCCGGAGCTGGCCCGGCGGATGGTCGACTCCCTGCTCGAAGGCCTCGCACCGCCCGTGGCCCGCTGCCCCGGCCACTGAAGCCCGCGCCCGAGTCTCCGGTCGGCACCGCCCGGCGTGGTCTGGCTCACCAAACCGGGCCACGCCGGAACCCGCTCCCGGGACCCCGCGTCTGTCCCGGCATAGGCTGAGCCGGGTATCCGACCAAACCGGCACCAGTCCGGCACCCCGCCCGTAACCGCACGGGCCGGACACCGGACCGGCGACGGCACGAACGACGGGAGCCACGGATGACGCAGGCGGACAGGACCGACCGGAGCACGGCCGGGCCCTGGGGCGAGGAGAGCGCCCCGGCCCCCGCGGGCCGTCCCGGAGGCTTCCTGGGCCTGCGGCACTGGGGCCGGGACGGCCGCGGCGCCACCACCTGGCGGCGCGGACTGGTGCTCGCGGTGCTGGCCGCGCTCACCGCCGCGTCGATGGCCTTCCACGCCGAGGTTCCCAACAGCGTCGGCAACCTCGGCAGCCTGCTGGAGACCTTCCTGCCCTGGCTGGGCCTGGCCGTCCCGGTGCTGCTGGTCCCCGCGCTGCTGCGCCGCTCGGTCACCGCGCTGATCGCCCTGCTGCTGCCGGTCGCGGTCTGGCTCAACCTGTTCGGCGGCCTGCTCACCGACAAGAGCGGCGGCTCCGGCGACTGGACGGTGGTCAGCCACAACGTCGCCGCCGCCAACACCGACGTGCCGGGCACCGTCCGGGGGCTGGTGGCCTCCGGCGCCCAGATCGTCGCCCTCCAGGAACTGGCCGGCAAGCCGCTGCGCGGCTACGAGAGCGGGCTCGCCGAGGCGTACCCGTACCACGCGGTGGAGGGGACGGTCGGCCTCTGGTCGAAGTACCCGATCGGCGGAGTCTCGCCGGTGGACCTCAAGATGGGCTGGACCAGGGCGTTCCGGGCCGAGGTCACCACCCCGCAGGGCCCGGTCGCGGTGTACGTCGCGCACCTGCCGTCGGTGCGGCTGAAGGCCGAGGGCGGCTTCACCGTCGACCAGCGGGACGTCAGCGCGCAGGCGCTCGGCGACGCGATCCAGGCAGAGCAGCTGAAGAAGGTCCTGCTGCTCGGCGACCTCAACGGCACCATGAACGACCGCAGCCTGGCGCCGGTCACCTCGCAGATGCGCTCGGCCCAGGGCGCCGCCGGGGACGGCTTCGGCTTCAGCTGGCCGTCGAGCTTCCCGATGGCCCGGATCGACCAGATCATGAGCAAGGGCGGGCTCAAGCCGGTGGACTCCCGGACCCTGCCCCGGGACGGCAGCGACCACCTCGCGGTGGCCGCCACCTACCGGTACTCCTCGTGACGGTCAGCCGCGGCGCCAGCGGTTGGTGATCGGCAGGCGGCGGTCCCGGCCGAAGTTCTTGACCGAGATCTTCGGGCCCGGCGGGTACTGCCGCCGCTTGTACTCGGCGGTGTCGACCAGCCGGACCACCCGGTCCACCACGGCCGGGTCGAAGCCGGCCGCGACGATCGCGTCCCGCCCCTCGTCGCCCTCGATGTAGCGGGCCAGCACGCTGTCCAGCAGGTCGTAGTCGGGCAGCGAGTCGCTGTCCTTCTGGTCCGGCCGCAGCTCGGCGGACGGCGGCTTGGAGATGGTGTTCTCCGGGATCGGCGCCACCTCGCCGCGCCGCTGGGCCTCCTCGTTGCGCCAGTGGGCCAGCCGGAAGATCAGCGACTTGTAGACGTCCTTGATCGGCCCGAACGCGCCCACCGAGTCGCCGTAGAGGGTCGAGTAGCCGACGGCCAGCTCGCTCTTGTTGCCGGGCGCGAGCACGATGTGCCCCTCCTGGTTGGAGATCGCCATCAGCAGGGTGCCGCGCAGCCGGGACTGCAGGTTCTCCTCGGCCAGGCCGGTCAGCTCGGTGGCGCCCATGTACGCGTCAAACATCGGGGCGATGGAGACGGTCCGGAAGTGCAGGCCGGTCCGGCGGGCCAGCTCGGCCGCGTCGTCCCGGGAGTGCTGCGAGGAGTAGCGGCTGGGCATCGAGACGCAGTACACGTTCTCGGCGCCGATCGCGTCCACCGCGATGGCGGCCACCAGCGCCGAGTCGATGCCGCCGGAGAGGCCGATCAGCACCGACCTGAAGCCGTTCTTGGCGACGTACGCCCGGGTGCCGGCGACCAGCGCGGCCCAGATCTCGGCCTCGTCGGACAGCCGCGGCGCGACCTCGGCGGCCGCCGCCGAGGCGGGCGCGGCCTGCGGCTCGCCGCCCAGGTCGGTGCGGACCAGGTGCAGCCCGTCGCTCAGCAGCAGGCCGTCGGTGTGGTCGCTGCCGGCGGCCGGCAGGTCGAGGTCCAGCACCAGCAGGTGCTCCTCGAACTGCGGCGAGCGGGCCAGCACCTCACCGTCCGCGCCGACCACGATCGAGTCGCCGTCGAAGACCAGCTCGTCCTGGCCGCCGACCATGTTGACGTAGGCCAGCGGGCAGCCGGCCTCGGCGGCCCGGCGCCGCACCAGCTCCAGCCGCTGGTCGTCCTTGTTCCGCTCGTACGGCGAGCCGTTGATCACCAGCAGCAGCCCGGCCTCGGCCTCGCGGGCCGCGGTGACCCGGCCGCCGTCCTGCCAGATGTCCTCGCAGATGGCCAGCGCGACGTCCACCCCGTGCAGCCGCAGCACCGGCAGCTGGTCGCCCGGGACGAACCAGCGGTACTCGTCGAACACGCCGTAGTTGGGCAGGTGGTGCTTGGCGAAGCGGGTCACCACCTCGCCCCGGTGCAGCACGGCGGCGCAGTTCTGCGGTGAGCCGGCCGGGCGGCCGAACCGCGGCGAGGCGTGCTCCGAGCGCCCGAGGTAGCCGACCACCACCGGCACCCCGCCCAGTCCGTCGGCGTCCAGCCGCCCGGCCAGCTCGACCAGCGCGCCACGGGAGGCCTCGACGAAGGAGCGGCGCAGGGCGAGGTCCTCGACCGGATAGCCGGTCAGGGCCATCTCGGGGAAGGCGACCAGCTGGGCGCCGGCCTCCACGGCCTGCTTGGTCCAGCGCACCACCTCATCGCTGTTGCGGGCGATGTCACCGACCCAGGGGTCGATCTGGCTCAGGGCGAGACGGAGATTGGGCATGCCCCCGAGTGTAATCGTCGATCTGACGCAATGTGCTGCCCGGGGGGTCGGGCCGGGCCCGGCACTGCCGTCCCGGGCGATGATCGGCCATGATGGGGTCAGTCGCTTTCGGGGGTCTTCCGGGCGTAACACAAGCGTAAAGAGCAGAGGTGAGACTGTCCCCATGGGCAAGCAGCAGCAGTTCGTGCTTCGGACGCTTGAGGAGCGTGACATCCGGTTCGTCCGGCTGTGGTTCACCGACGTGCTCGGGTTCCTGAAGTCGGTCGCGGTGGCGCCGGCCGAACTGGAGCAGGCCTTCGAGGAGGGCATCGGCTTCGACGGCTCGGCGATCGAGGGCTTCGCCCGGGTGTACGAATCCGACATGATCGCCAAGCCGGACCCGACCACCTTCCAGATCCTGCCGTGGCGCTCGGAGACCCCGGGCACCGCCCGGATGTTCTGCGACATCCTGATGCCCGACGGCTCGCCCTCCTACGCCGACCCCCGGTTCGTGCTCAAGCGCACCCTGGAGAAGGCCTCCGGCCAGGGCTTCACCTTCTACACCCATCCCGAGATCGAGTTCTTCCTGCTGAAGAACCTGCCCGGCGACGGCACCCCGCCGATCCCGGCCGACCAGTCCGGCTACTTCGACCACACCCCGCGCGGGGTCGGCCACGACTTCCGCCGCCAGGCCATCACCATGCTGGAGTCGATGGGCATCTCGGTGGAGTTCTCCCACCACGAGGGCGCCCCCGGCCAGCAGGAGATCGACCTGCGTTACGCCGACGCGCTGTCCACCGCCGACAACATCATGACCTTCCGCCTGGTCATGAAGGAGGTCGCGCTGGAGCAGGGCGTGCACGCCAGCTTCATGCCCAAGCCCTTCTCCGACCACCCCGGCTCCGGCATGCACACCCACCTGTCGCTGTTCGAGGGCGACCGCAACGCCTTCCACGAGTCCGGCGCCGAGTACCAGCTGTCCAAGGTCGGCCGCTCCTTCATCGCCGGCCTGCTCAAGCACGCCGCCGAGACCGCCGCCGTCACCAACCAGTGGGTGAACTCCTACAAGCGCATCTGGGGCGGCTCCCAGCGCACCGCCGGCGCCGGCGGCGAGGCCCCGTCCTACATCTGCTGGGGCCACAACAACCGCTCGGCGCTGATCCGGGTGCCGATGTACAAGCCCGGCAAGCAGGGTTCCACCCGGGTCGAGGTCCGCTCCCTGGACACCGGCTGCAACCCCTACCTCGCCTACGCCGTCACCCTCGCGGCCGGCCTCAAGGGCATCGAGGAGGGCTACGAGCTCCCGCCCGGCGCCGACGACGACGTCTGGGCCCTGTCCGACTCCGAGCGCCGCGCGCTCGGCATCCAGCCGATGCCGCAGAACCTCGGCGAGGCGATCGACCTGATGCAGCGCAGCGAACTCGTCGCCGAAACCCTCGGCGAGCACGTCTTCGACTTCTTCCTGCGCAACAAGCGCCAGGAGTGGGAGGAGTACCGCTCCGAGGTGACGCCGTTCGAGCTGCGCAAGAACCTCCAGGTGCTGTGAGCGCCTGACGGCTTCTCAAACAGCTTCGGGCCCGTTGTCGTTCGACCGGATGACAGCGGGCCCTCCGGTGGGGTGGATCGTCTCGCCACGGCGGAATGCGATGACCTGGCCTCGGCGCCCGGCGGGTGGATCCGTCCGCCGGTCGTGTCCGCCGGTCGTGTCCGGCGCCGGACCGCCAGGGCGCGTAACCTGCTGGGGCGGACGGACGGAGGGGCGATGGCGGTGGAGGAACAGCGGGCCGGGAGCCGGGTCAGCCGGCCGGAGAACAGGCTGGTCCGGCGCGGGTTCACCGACCCGGCGCAGGCGGTGCGGCTGCTGGCCGGGCCCGGCCTGGAAGGCCTGGCCGAGGACCCCGTGCTGCTGGACGCGCTCGGCGCCACCGCCGACCCCGACCTCGCCCTGCTCGGCCTGGCCCGGCTGCTGGAGGCCGCCGACGAGGCCGAGCGGCACACCCTGCGCGACACCCTCACCACCTCCAAGCCGCTGCGCGACCGGCTGCTCGGCGTGCTCGGCGTCTCCACCGCGCTCGCCGACCACCTGGCCCGGCACCCGCACGACTGGCACGTGCTGGTCACCTTCGAGCTGCGCGACATGCACCCCGGCCCGGAGGACTTCCGCCGCGCGCTCGCCGAGGGCGTCCAGGGCAGCGGCCAGACGGGCGGCCGCAGCCCGGCGGACGCGCTGCGCATCGCCTACCGCCGCTGCCTGCTCGCCATCGCCGCCCGCGACCTGACCGGCACCGCCGACCTCGCGCAGACCGCCGCCGAACTCGCCGACCTGGCCGGCGCCACCCTGCAGACCGCCCTGGACCTCGCCGCCGAGCAGGACCCGGACGCCGCCCGGGCCTGCCGGCTCGCCGTGATCGGGATGGGCAAGTGCGGCGGCCGCGAACTCAACTACGTCTCGGACGTGGACGTCATCTTCGTCGCCGAGCCGCACGAGGGCGTGGACGAGCACGAGGCCGTCAAGGCCGCCACCCGGCTCGCCGCCCTCCTCACCCGGCTCTGCTCGGACACCACCGGCGAGGGCACCATCTGGCCGGTGGACGCCAACCTGCGCCCCGAGGGCCGCAACGGCCCGCTGGTGCGCACCCTGGCCAGCCACCTCGCCTACTACCAGCGCTGGGCCAAGACCTGGGAGTTCCAGGCGCTGCTCAAGGCCCGCCCGGTCGCCGGGGACGCCGACCTCGGCGCCGCCTACGTCGAGGCGCTGGCCCCGATGGTCTGGCAGGCCGCCGCCCGGGACAACTTCGTCACCGACGTGCAGCAGATGCGCCGCCGGGTGATCGACTCGATCCCGGCCACCGAACTGGACCGCCAGCTCAAGCTCGGCCCGGGCGGGCTGCGCGACGTCGAGTTCTCCGTCCAGCTGCTCCAGCTGGTGCACGGCCGCACCGACCCGGCGCTGCGCAGCGGCAACACCCTGGAGGCGCTGGCCGCGCTCTCCCGCGGCGGGTACGTCGGCCGGGCGGACGCCGTCTCGCTGGACACCGCCTACCGCTTCCTGCGCTCGCTGGAGCACCGGATCCAGCTGTACCGGCTGCGCCGCACCCACCTGATGCCCACCGGCGCCGAGGACCTGCGCCGACTGGCCCGCTCGCTGGCCGCGCTGATCAACGACGACACCCGCTCCGACCCGGTGGCCGCCCTGCAGCGCGAGTGGAAGCGGCACGCGGTGGAGGTCCGGCGGCTGCACGAGAAGCTGTTCTACCGCCCGCTGCTCGACGCCGTCGCCGAACTGCCGCCGGGCGCCGCCGGGTTGACCCCGGACGCGGCCCGGGCCCGGCTGGAGGCACTGGGCTACGCGGACCCGGCCGCCGCGCTGCGCCACCTCAGCGCGCTCGCCTCCGGGGTGAGCCGCAAGGCCGCGATCCAGCGCACCCTGCTGCCGGTGCTGCTCGGCTGGTTCGCGGACTCGGCCGACCCGGACGCCGGGCTGCTCAACTTCCGCCAGGTCTCCGACGCGCTCGGCCGCACCCCCTGGTACCTGCGGCTGCTGCGCGACGAGAGCGCCGCCGCCGAGCAGTTGGCCCGGGTGCTGTCGGCCGGCCGGCTCGCCCCCGACCTGCTGCTGCGCGCCCCCGAGGCGGTCGCCATGCTGGGCGATCCGCAGGGCCTGGCGCCGCGCGGCCGGCCCGCCCTGGAGCAGGAGATACTGGCCGCCGTCGGCCGGGCCGGGTCCACCGCCGCGGCCGTCGCCGCCGCCCGCTCGGTGCGCCGCCGGGAGCTGTTCCGGACCGCCGCCGCGGACGTCCTCGGCCGGCTCGACGAGGACCCGGCCGAGGCGCTGGACACGGCGGGGGAGGCGCTGACCGCGCTCAACGCCGCCACCCTGCAGGGCGCGCTGCGGGCCTGCGTGGCCGGCTGGGAGGCCGAGCACGGGGACCTGCCGACCCGGATCGCGGTGATCGCGATGGGCCGGTTCGGCGGCCGCGAACTGGGCTACGGCTCGGACGCGGACGTGCTCTTCGTCCACGAGTCGCTGCTCGGCTCGCTGGAGCAGGACGCCGCCCGGGCCGCCCAGGCGGTCTGCCACGAGCTGCGGACCCTGCTCGGCGCGCCGTCCACCGAGCCGCCGCTGCTGGTCGACGCCGACCTGCGGCCGGAGGGGCGCAGCGGCCCGCTGGTGCGCACCCTGTCCTCGTACGCGGCGTACTACCGGCGCTGGTCGCACGCCTGGGAGAGCCAGGCGCTGCTGCGCGCCGATCCGGTGGCCGGGGACGAGGAGCTGGGCGCCCGGTTCCGGCAGCTGATCGACCCGCTTCGCTACCCGGGCGCCGGGGTGCCGGAGCGGGACCTGGTGGAGATCCGCCGGATCAAGGCGCGGATCGAGGCCGAGCGGCTGCCGCGCGGCGCCGACCCGACCACGCACACCAAGATCGGGCGTGGCGGGCTGGCCGACGTGGAGTGGACGGTGCAGCTGCTCCAGCTCCAGCACGGGCACGAGCTGCCGGCCCTGCGCACCACCCGGACCAGGGCCGCGCTGGCGGCCGCCGTCGAGGCCGGGCTGGTCGGGCGGGCGGACGCGGAGGTGCTGGACGCGGCCTGGGTGCTGGCCTCCCGGGTGCGCTCGGCGGTGATGCTGGTCCGTGGCCGGCCCGGCGACAGCTTCCCCGGGGAGGCCCGGGAGCTGGCCGGGGTGGCCCGCTACCTCGGGTACGGCGCCGGTCACAGCGGCGAGTTGGTGGACGACTACCGGCGGACCACCCGGCGGGCCCGGGCGGTGGTGGAGCGGCTCTTCTACGGCGGCTGAGCCGAGCACGCGAGAGGGGCCCCGACCGGGGCCCCTCTCGCGTGCTCCTTCGTCCTGCGGGCTAGCGCCGTGCGCTGCCGACCGCCTGTTCGCTCCACTGCTCGGGGACGGTGATCGGCTCCTCCACCGTCTCCCGGGCGGGCACCTGGGGCAGTTTGTAGACCCAGGAGTGGTACAGCCAGCGGGCGGCGAGGAAGCCCAGGGCCAGGCAGAGCTCGCCGACGACCGCGTCCATCCAGAAGTGGTTGGCGGTCGAGACGATGACCACCAGGGTGGCCGCCGGGTAGAGCAGTCCGAGCACCCTGACCCACGTCCGGCGGGCCAGGCAGAAGATGGCCAGCCCGCACCACATCGACCAGCCGATGTGCATCGAGGGCATCGCCGCGAACTGGTTGGAGACGTGCGCGGCGGGCCCGGAGGCCATCGAGCCCCAGGTGCCGTGGACCTTCACGGTGTCGATGAACCCGCCGTCGGTCATCAGCCGGGGCGGCGCCAGCGGGAAGCCGTAGAAGCCGACCAGGGCGATCCCGGTGGTGATGAACAGCACGGCGCGGGCCGCGGCGTAGCGGCCGGGGTGGCGGCGGTACAGCCAGATCAGCACGCCGATCGTCACGACGAAGTGCAGCGTCGCGTAGTAGTAGTTCATCCCGGTGATGAGCCACCCGATGCTGTCGACGCCGTGGTTGATCGAGCGCTCGACGGCGATGCCGAGGGAGTGTTCCAGGTCCCAGATCCAGCGCGCGTGCTTCTGGGCTATCGCTTCCTGTTCCGGGACGGCGTTGCGGACGATCGAGTAGATCCAGTAGCTGATCCCGATCAGGGCCAGTTCGAACCAGACCCTCGGTCGGGCCGGCGAGCGCCGCTGGTCGCGGATGCGGTCGCGCAGCGCGGCGGCGCGGGTCCGGGTGGCGCGGGTGGCTCCGTCGGGCAGGCGTTCCGAAGAGGCCGGCCGTGCTCCGGAACCGTCACCGTGCGCCGCCTCGGCACGCCTTGCGCGGCCTTGCTGGATCTCGGTCGGTTCCCCCATGGACGAGAAGTCTGCCAGACGTCCTGTCGCCGTCCGATCATCCCCTGGCAGTGGATTCTTCACCGGCTGTCCCCCTTGAGGGGTAGGGGGCGGCTCCCACCGGGGTAGGGGGTGCGGTCGAGTCTGGTGCTTACCGGTGGGACGGACATACGTCCCATTGTCATGCCGACCGCCTGAAGGGAGTAATCGGGGTGGCGGCACGGGCCGGAGGCCTGGATTTTCCCGGCACGAAACGGTTTCTGCATCTTGCTGAAACATATTGCAGGCCGCTAGCTTCCTGGGAACTCGATCGCCCTTCCCCTAAGGGAGACCCTCAGTGGCCGATACGCCGCCGCTCCGCCCCCGACGCAGACCCGGCCGCACGGCCGTCCTGCTGGCCGCCGCCCTGACCGCCGCCACCCTCGGCAGCGCCCCCGCGGCCCTCGCCGCCGCCGCGCCGGCCCCGCCCTCGGACGCCGCCCTGGCGGCCACCGCCGGGCGGCACGACCTCACCCGCGAGCAGTTCTACTTCGCCCTGCCCGACCGCTTCGCCAACGGCGACCCCGCCAACGACACCGGCGGCATCACGGGCGGGCGGCTGGACCACGGCTTCGACCCCGCCGACAAGGGCTTCTACCACGGCGGCGACCTGGCCGGCCTGACCCAGAAGCTCGACTACATCCAGGGCCTCGGCACCACCGCGATCTGGATGGCCCCGATCTTCAAGAACAAGCCGGTGCAGGGCAGCGGCGCGCAGGCGTCGGCCGGCTACCACGGCTACTGGATCACCGACTTCACCCAGGTCGACCCGCACTTCGGCACCAACGAGCAGCTCAAGGACCTGATAGCCAAGGCGCACGCCCGCGGCATCAAGGTCTTCTTCGACGTCATCACCAACCACACCGCCGACGTGATCGACGACGCCGAGCAGCAGCACGCCTACCGCTCCGTCGGCGCCTACCCGACGCTCGACGCGGACGGCAAGCCGGTCGACGAGACCGCGATCGCCGACGCCGGGGCGCCCTGGCCGCGGCTGACCAAGGACTCCTTCCCCTACACCCCGGTCTTCCGCACCCCCGCCGACGCCGGCGCCAAGACCCCGTCCTGGCTCAACGACCCCGCGCTCTACCACAACCGCGGCGACTCGACCTTCGTCGGCGAATCCGCCACCGAGGGCGACTTCAGCGGCCTGGACGACCTCGACACCCAGAACCCCCGGGTGGTGAAGGGCTTCGAGAAGGTCTACCAGCAGTGGGTCAAGGACGCCGGCGTGGACGGCTTCCGGATCGACACCGTCAAGCACGTCGACATGGCCTTCTGGCAGCAGTGGGCGCCCGCGCTCAAGGACTTCGCCGCCAAGCAGGGGAACAAGAAGTTCTTCATGTTCGGCGAGGTCTACTCCGGCGACCCGGCGATCACCTCGCCGTACGTCACCAAGGGCAGGCTCCAGGCCACCCTGGACTTCCCGTTCCAGGGCGCGGCCCGCTCCTACGTCTCCCAGGGCGGCTCGGCGCGGAACCTCTCCGACGTCTACGCCCAGGACTACCGCTACACCACCGCCGACACCGACGCGTACGAGCTGCCGACCTTCCTCGGCAACCACGACATGGGCCGGTTCGGCTCCTTCCTGCTCGCCGACAACCCGGGTGCCGACGAGGCCACCCTGCTGAAGAAGGACCGGCTCGGCACCGAGCTGCAGTTCCTCACCCGGGGCCAGCCCGTCGTGTACTACGGCGACGAGCAGGGCTTCACCGGCGCGGGCGGCGACCAGGACGCCCGACAGGACATGTTCGCCTCCAGGACGCCCTCGTACAACAGCGACCGGGTGCTCGGCGGCACCCCCGGCCCGGCCGACCGGTACGGACAGGACGGCGGGCTCTACCAGGACGTCGCCGCGCTGGCCGAACTGCGCCGGCAGAACCCGGCGCTCGCCGACGGCGCCCAGATCGAGCGCTACGCCGCCGACGGCGCGGGCGTGTACGCCTTCTCCCGGATCGACGCCGGGCAGCAGATCGAGTACCTGGTGGCGGTCAACAACGCCGCCGAGGCGAAGACCGTCACCCTGGACACCTTCTCGGCCGGGACGGCCTTCGACCGGATCTACCCGGCGGCGGGGGAGCGGGCGACCAGCGGGGCCGACCGCAAGGTCACCGTCACCGTGCCGGCGCTCTCCTCGGTGGTGTTCAAGGCCGGTGCCAAGCCGGCGCCCACCACGGCGGCGCCGCAGCTCGCGGTGCGGCCGCCGGCGGACGGTGCGAGCGGCACCGTCACCGTCGGCGCCGCGGCGGACGGCGGCGGCTTCGACCGGGTCAGCTTCGCCGCCCAGATCGGCAACGGGCCCTGGCAGACCCTGGGCACCGCCGACACCGGCACCTCCGGCCCCGACGGCCGACGACTCTTCGCCGTGACCCAGGACCTGAGCGCCGCCGCCCCCGGCACGGTCGTCCGCTACAAGGCCGTCGTCCAGGACTCCAGCGGCCGGCTGCGCTCCGCCACCGCGAGCTTCACCACCGGCGCCCCCGCGCCCAAGCCGGTGCCCACGGCCGGCGCCCGCCCGTACGCCGTCGTCCACTACAACCGGCCGGACGGCGACTACGACGGCTGGAACCTCTACGCCTGGGGCGACCTCGCCGACGGCGAGGCCACCCAGTGGCCGGCCGGGCACGCCTTCACCGGGCGGGACGCGTACGGCGCCTTCGCGTACGTGAAGCTCAAGCCCGGCGCCTCGGACGTCGGGTTCATCGTCGAGAAGAACGGCGTCAAGGACGTGGACGCCGACCGCCACCTCGACGTCGGCGCCGCCGGGGAGGTCTGGCTGAAGCAGGGCGACCCGACCGTGCGCACCGCCGACCCGGGCCCGGCCGGCACACCGCCCGCCGGCACCGCCGTCATCCACTACAACCGGGCCGACGGCGACTACGACGGCTGGGGCCTGCACGACTGGACCGGCGCCGCCACCCCCACCGACTGGGGCAAGCCGCTGACGCCGGTGCGCCGCGACGCCTTCGGCGCCGTCTTCGAGGTGCCGCTGGCCCCCGGCGCGACCAGCCTCAGCTACATCCTGCACAAGGGCAACGACAAGGACCTGCCCGCCGACCAGTCGCTGGACTTCGCGGTCAACGGCCGCGAGGTGTGGATCCTCGGCGGCCGCGAGGGCTACCTGCTGCCGCAGAACCCCGCCGCCTCCGCGCAGGTGGACCTCGGCAGCGCCAAGGCCCAGTGGATCGACGCGAGGACCGTCGTCGTCCCGGCCGGCTACGGCGCGAACGACGCGGCCCTGGCCGGCGGCACCAGCGCCCAGCTGGTGTACGACCCCGAGGGCGGCATCCGCGCCGACAAGGGCGCGCTGACCGGGCCGGGCCGGTGGATCCGGCTCACCCCCGTCCAGGGCGGCCTGACCGACGCCCAGAAGGCCGCGTACCCGCACCTGGCGGGCTACCGGGCCTTCACCGTGGACGCCCGCGACACCGCCCGCGTCCCGGCGGCGCTGCGCGGCCAGCTGCTGTTCACCGAACACCTGCCCAGCGGTGCCGTCCTGGCCGCCACCGGGGTGCAGACCCCGGGCGTGCTGGACGACCTGTACGCGCGCCGCACCGGCCGGGTGGACTTCGGCCCGGCCTACTACAACGGCAAGGTGGCGCTCTCGGTGTGGGCGCCGACCGCGCAGGAGGTGTCCGTCCAGGTCTTCGACAGCGCGACCGGGGGCACCCCGAAGACGCTGCCGCTGAAGCTGGACGACGAGACCGGCGTGTGGGAAGTCGTCCGCGACAAGGCCGAGTTGGACGGCAAGTACTACCTGTACCAGGTGAAGGTCTGGGCGCCCTCGGTGCAGCAGGTGGTGGTCAACACCGTCACCGACCCGTACTCGGTGGCGCTGTCCACCGACTCCCGGCGCAGCCTGGTCGCCGACCTCGCCGCCAAGGAGCTCAAGCCGAAGGGCTGGGAGGAGCAGGCCGTCCCGAAGGCCGTCCCGCCGGCGCAGCAGCAGATCCAGGAACTGCACGTCCGGGACTTCTCGGTGGAGGACACCACCGTCCCGGCCGCCGAGCGCGGCACCTACCTGGCGTTCACCGAGTCGCAGTCGGCCGGCATGCAGCACCTGCGGGAGCTCGCCAAGGCCGGGGTGACCACCGTCCACCTGCTGCCGACCTTCGACATCGCCACCATCCGGGAGAACCGGGCCGACCAGAAGCTGCCGGCCTGCGACCTCAAGTCCCTTCCCCCGGACGGCCCGAAGCAGCAGGAGTGCGTGGCGGCCGTGGCCGCCGACGACGCGTACAACTGGGGCTACGACCCGTTGCACTACACCGTGCCGGAGGGGTCGTACGCCACCGAGCCGAACGGCGTTGCCCGCACGGTGCAATTCCGGCAGATGGTGCAGGCGATGCACGAGGCCGGACTGCGGGTGGTGCTGGACGTCGTCTACAACCACACCGCCGCCAGCGGCCAGGCCGAGCACTCGGTGCTGGACCGGGTCGTCCCCGGCTACTACCAGCGGCTGGACGCCAACGGCAAGGTCACCACGGACAGTTGCTGCGCCGACACTGCGCCCGAACACGCCATGATGAACCGGCTCGTGGTCGACTCGGTCACCACCTGGGCCCGCGAGTACAAGGTCGACGGCTTCCGCTTCGACCTGATGGGCCTGGACCCGAAATCCACCATGCTGGACGTGCAGGCCGCGCTGCGGAAGATGACGCCCGACTCCGACGGCGTCGACGGCCGGAACGTCCTCCTCTACGGCGAGGGCTGGAACTTCGGCGTCGTCGCGAACAACGCCCGGTTCGAGCAGGCCACCCAGCTCAACCTGGCCGGCACCGGCATCGCCACCTTCGACGACCGGATCCGCGACGCCGCCCGCGGCGGCAACTTCATGCTGAGCTCCGCCCCGCAGCAGGGCTTCGCCTCGGGCCTGTACACCGACCCCAACGGCTCGCCCGCCAACGGCAGCCCGCAGGAGCAGAAGGCCCGGCTGCTGCACCAGATGGACCAGCTGAAGGTAGGACTGACCGGCAACCTGGCCGGCTACTCCTTCACCGACAGCTCGGGCAAGGCCGTCACCGGCGCGCAGGTCGACTACAACGGCGCCCCGACCGGGTACGCGGCCAAGCCGGGCGAGGCGGTGGAGTACGTGGACGCCCACGACAACACCGACCTGTTCGACGCGCTCGCCTACAAGCTGCCGACCGGCACCGCGCCCGCCGACCGGGCCCGGATGCAGGCCCTCGGGCTCTCGCTCACCGCGCTCACCCAGGGCGCGGGCTTCGCCCAGGCCGGCAGCGACCTGCTGCGCTCCAAGTCGCTGGACGCCAACTCCTACGACTCGGGTGACTGGTTCAACGCGATCCACTGGGACGCCGGACAGGGCAACGGCTGGGGCCGTGGCCTGCCGCCGGCGGCGGACAACAAGGAGATGTGGTCGACCGCGCAGTCCCTGCTGGCCAACCCGAAGTTGACCATGGGGGCGGCCGAGATCCGCGCGACCACCGCGCAGTACCAGCAGTTCCTTCGGATCAAGCAGTCCTCCCCGCTGTTCTCCCTGCCGACCCTGGCCGCCGTCCAGCAGCGGCTGTCCTACCCGCTCTCCGGCACGCCCGGCGAGACGCCCGGGGTGATCACCCTGCACCTGGACGGCACCGGGCTGAAGGGGGCCGAGAAGGGCGTCACCGTGGTGTTCAACGCCACGCCGACCGCGCAGGCGCAGACCGTGGCGGCCCTGAGGGGGACGGGCCAGGCCCTGCACCCGGTCCAGGCGGGCGGTGCGGACGAGGTGGTGAAACAGTCCGGCTTCGACGCCGCGACCGGCACCTTCACCGTGCCGGGCCGCACCGTGGCGGTGTTCGTCCAGGGCTGATCGGACCGTAACCGGAACTCCCGGGTCCCGCACCGCCGTTGTGGTGGTGCGGGACCCGCTTCGTTTTGGCCGCCCGGTGGCCGGAAACCACCGATGGCACGGCCGGAAGTGTGATGTGCCGCGCCCGCTCGGCGCCGCGGGACACCGGGTGGTGCGGGCGGGGGCCCTGAGCGCTGGTCAGTGACATCCGGAAGTGATCGAACTTTACCCGGATCATGAAAACCGTGTTCACGAGTTCGCAATGGGGTAACACAACTGACGAACAGTCGTGCATACGGTTTCGGTAATGAATCGGCCATTCCGTGGCATGCATCTGTCATTAACGGCTCGTTTGCTGCCACGATTCCTGCGGCTGCAGACGAGGGGGCCCCACCCCCCGGTGCAGCTGACCGGATCAGGTGCAGCGCCTCCCAACCCTGCAACGACTTGTGAGCACCGCTACCGCACCCCCGTCGCACACCGCGGGCGGGGGCCCCCACTGCGCCGCAACCCTGCGGCCCAGGTTCTCTCCACCGCGTGCGAACCCGCACCGGTCGGAAAAGGAGTCCGCATGTCCCGTTACGCTCACGCCCGGAAGGCAGCGGTTGTCATGGCCGCCACCACCGCGCTGCTGGTGACCGGCATACCGGTCATCGCCCAGGCGGCCACGCCCGACGCCCCGACCGCCGTCGCCACCCAGCAGTCGGCCCGGGCCGCGCTGATCGCCTCCGCGAACCAGCAGTCCGCGTCCGTCGCCCAGGCCCTGGGCCTGAGCAGCCAGGAGAAGCTGGTCACCAAGGACGTCGTCCAGGACGCCAACGGCGGTCGCCACCTGCGCTACGAGCGCACCTACGCCGGACTCCCGGTGCTCGGCGGCGACCTGATCGTCCACCAGGACGCCGCGGGCGCCACCAAGAGCGTGACCAAGGCCAGCGAGGCCAACCTCACCGGCGTCGACACCACGCCGGCCCAGGCTGCGCCGAAGGCCCAGGCCGCCGCGCTCGCGGCCGAGCAGGGCGCCGCCGTCGACACCGCGCCGCGCCTGGTCGTCTGGGCCGCCGACGGCGCCCCGAAGCTCGCCTGGGAGACCGTCGTCGCCGGCCGCGAGTCCGACGGCACCCCGAGCAAGCTGCACGTCGTCACCGACGCCAAGACGGGCGACGTGCTCAGCAAGGCCGACGGCATCAAGCGCGGCTCCGGCACCGGCGTGTTCGTCGGCCAGGTGCCGCTGACCACCACCCAGAGCGGCTCGACGTACTCGCTGAAGGACGCCACCCGCGGCGGCCAGTACACCACCGACATGAAGAACGGCACGTCCGGCAACGGCACGCTGTTCAGCAAGTCCAGCGACACCTGGGGCAACGGCCAGGCCAGCAACCGCGAGTCGGCCGCCGTGGACGCCCAGTTCGGCGCCGCCGTCACCTGGGACTTCTACAAGAACACCTTCGGCCGCAACGGCATCAAGAACGACGGCGTCGGCGCCATGAGCCGGGTCCACTACGACACCGGCTACGTCAACGCGTTCTGGGACGACAGCTGCTTCTGCATGACCTACGGCGACGGCTCGGGCGACACCCACCCGCTGACCGAACTCGACGTCTCCGGCCACGAGATGAGCCACGGCGTCACCTCGGCCACCGCCAACCTGAACTACTCGGGCGAGTCCGGCGGCCTCAACGAGGCCACCTCGGACATCTTCGGCTCGATGGTCGAGTTCTACGCCAACCTGCCCGCCGACGTGCCGGACTACCTGATCGGCGAGCTGATCGACATCAACGGCAACGGCACGCCGCTGCGCTACATGGACAAGCCCTCCAAGGACGGTCAGTCGGCCGACTCCTGGTACTCGGGCGTCGGCAACCTGGACGTGCACTACTCGTCCGGTGTCGCCAACCACTTCTTCTACCTGCTGGCCGAGGGCAGCGGCGCCAAGGTGATCAACGGCGTCAGCTACAACAGCCCGACGGTCAACAACATCGCCGTCACCGGCATCGGCCGGGACAAGGCCCAGCAGGTCTGGTACAAGGCGCTGACCGCGTACATGACCTCCACCACCGACTACGCCGCCGCCCGCACCGCGACCCTGAACGCGGCCACCGACCTGTACGGCGCGAACAGCGCCGAGTACAACGCGGTCGCCACCGCCTGGGCCGCCGTCAACGTCGGCTCGCTGCCCAACCCGGGCGGCGTCACCGTCACCAACCCGGGCAACCAGTCCACCGCGCTCGGCAGCGCGGTGAACCTGCAGATCAAGGCCTCCGGCGGCACCGCGCCGCTGTCCTACGCGGCCACCGGCCTGCCCACCGGCCTGGTCATCAACGCCTCCACCGGCGCGATCACCGGCACCGCCAACACCGCGGGCACCTACAACACGACCGTCACGGTGAAGGACGCGGCCGGCAAGTCCGGGACCACCAGCTTCACCTGGACCGTGGCCGGCGGTGGCGGCTCCTGCACCCCGGCGCAGCTGCTGGGCAACGCGGGCTTCGAGACCGGCACGGCGGCGCCGTGGACGGCCAGCTCCGGCGTGGTGGACAACAGCTCCTCGCAGGCGGCCCACGGCGGTTCGTGGAAGGCGTGGCTGGACGGCTACGGCTCCTCGCACACCGACTCGGTCTCGCAGACGGTGACCATCCCGGCCGGCTGCAAGGCGACGCTGAGCTTCTGGCTGCACATCGACACCGCCGAGACCGGCACCACCGCGTACGACAAGCTGGCCGTGTCGGTGAACGGCACCACGCTGAAGACCTACTCCAACGTGGACGCCGCGGCCGGCTACCAGCAGCGCACCTTCGACCTCTCGTCCTACGCGGGCCAGACGGTCACCGTGAAGTTCACCGGCACCGAGGACACCTCGCTGCAGACGAGCTTCGTGATCGACGACACCTCCGTCCAGACCGGCTGAGGCCGGACCGGGCCCCCGCGGGCCCGGTGAACCAGGACAGGTGAGGGGCCCGGCGGCTACGGTCGCCGGGCCCTTGTCGTGGGCGCGGGCGCGGTCGTGCAGAAACGTTCCTCCCAGGACCTTGACGCTGTCTCCCGGCGGCCCTAGGTTCAGCGCTGCAAGTTTCCGGCAAGTTACAGAAACTTCCTGCAGGCTCCACCTCCGGCTGCCCCACCCCAGCCGCGGGCTTCACTTCCGGCTGCCCCACCCCAGCCACCCCCAGGAGACGACGTGGTCACCACCGCCCCCACCCGCCGACCCGCCCGCGCGGCCGGTGCGCTCGCCGCCTCGGCGGCGCTCGCGCTCTCGCTCGGCACCTCCCTCGGCGCCCCCGCCGCCCAGGCCTCCCCGCCCGCCAACGGCGGCAAGGACGTCACCGCCACCCTCTTCGAGTGGCGCTTCGACTCGGTCGCCCAGGCCTGCACCTCGACGCTCGGCCCGAAGGGCTACGGCTTCGTCGAGGTCTCGCCGCCCCAGGAGCACATCCAGGGCCCGCAGTGGTGGACCTCCTACCAGCCGGTCAGCTACAAGATCGCCGGGCGGCTCGGCGACCGGACGTCCTTCAAGAACATGGTCGACACCTGCCACGCGGCCGGGGTCAAGGTCATCGCCGACGCGGTCGTCAACCACATGACGGCCGGCTCCGGCACCGGCACCGGCGGCACCGCCTACACCAAGTACACCTACCCGGGCACCTACCAGGACCAGGACTTCCACTCCTGCCGCCAGCCGATCACCAACTACCAGGACCGCTCCAACGTGCAGAACTGCGAGTTGGTCGGCCTCGCGGACCTGGACACCGGCAGCGCGTACGTCCAGACCACCATCGCGCACTACCTGGACGACCTCGGCTCGCTCGGCGTCGACGGCTACCGGATCGACGCCGCCAAGCACATCGCCGCCGGCGACCTCGCCGCGATCAAGGCGAAGATGGCCAACCCCAAGGCCTACTGGGTGCAGGAGGTCATCTACGGCGCCGGCGAGCCGGTCCAGCCCACCGAGTACACCGGCACCGGCGACGTCGACGAGTTCCGCGTCGGTACCGACCTCAAGCGCATGTTCACCAGCGACAAGCTCGCCAACCTGGCCTCCTGGGGAGCCTCCTGGGGCTACCTGCCGAGCGCGCAGGCGCGCTCCTTCGTCGACAACTGGGACACCGAGCGCAACGGCTCCACCCTCACCTACGCCGACGGCAGCACCTACACGCTGGCCAACGTCTTCCTGCTCGCCTCGCCGTACGGCGCGCCCAACGTCTACTCCGGCTACGCCTTCACCAACAAGGACGACGGACCGCCCAACGGCGGAACCGTCAACGCCTGCTACCAGGACGGCTGGAACTGCACCCACGCCTGGCGGCAGATCGCCAACATGGTCGGCTTCCGCAACGCCGTCGCGGGCACCGGTGTGACCAACTGGTGGTCCAACGGCAGCAACGCGATCGCCTTCGGCCGCGGGAACAAGGGCTACGCGGCGATCAACCACGAGAGCGGCGCGATCACCCAGACCTTCCAGACCGGGCTCGCGGCCGGCACCTACTGCGACGTCCAGCACGGCGACCCGCAGCCGGGCGGCGGCTGCACCGGCCCGACCTACCAGGTGGGTGCGAACGGGCAGTTCACCGCGACGATCGGCGCGGGCGACGCGGTCGCGCTGTACCTCCAGGGCGGGGCGACGAGCGCCTCCGGAGCCTCGTTCAACGTCAACGCGACCACCGCGTACGGCCAGAACGTCTCCGTGGTCGGCGACGTCCCCGCGCTCGGCGGCTGGGACCCGGCCAAGGCACTGCCGCTCTCCTCGGCCGGCTACCCGGTCTGGTCGCTGTCGCTCACGCTGCCGGCCGGCACCGCCTTCCAGTACAAGTACGTCCGCACGGACGCGAGCGGCGCGGTGACCTGGGAGTCCGGGGCCAACCGGACGGCGACCGTGCCGGCCTCGGGCCTGGTCACCCTGAACGACACCTGGCGGCCGTAGGGCTGACGGACCCCTCCGACCCCGGGACCCCCGTCAGCTCGGCCTGACGGGGGTCCCCCCCCGGGGGGCGCCGCTTTCCCCGTCCGGTCCGGGTCCTGCCCGGCGGACCCTGGGGCTGGACGCCCTAGCCCCGTCCGATGTACGGCATGGCGGTCGCCATCACGGTGGCGAACTGCACGTTCGCCTCCAGTGGCAGCTCGGCCATGTGCCGGACGGTACGCGCCACGTCGGCCACATCCATGGTGGGCTCGACCGCGATCCGCCCGTCCGCCTGCCGCACCCCGGCGCTCATCGCGGCGGTCATGTCGGTGGCCGCGTTGCCGATGTCGAGCTGCCCGCAGGCGATCCGGTACGGGCGGCCGTCCAGCGACAGCGACTTGGTCAGCCCGGTGATCGCGTGCTTGGTCGCGGTGTACGCGATCGAGTGCGGGCGCGGGACGTGCGCCGAGATCGAGCCGTTGTTGATGATCCGGCCGCCCTGCGGGTCCTGAGCCTTCATCCGGCGGAACGCGGCCCGGGCGCAGAGGAAGGCCCCGGTCAGGTTGAGGTCGACCACGGCCCGCCAGGCCTCGACCTCCAGGTCCTCCACCGGCACGGCCGCGCCGAAGGTGCCGGCGTTGTTGAACAGCAGGTCCACCCGGCCGAAGCGCTCGGCGGCCTCGGCGAACAGCGCGTCCACCGCGGCCGGGTCGGTGACGTCGGTCGGCACCACCGCGGCCGGGGCGCCGCCCAGCCGGGCGGTCTCCCGCAGCGGCTCGGCCCGTCGGCCGGCCAGCACCAGCTGCCAGCCGGCCGCGGCCAGTTCGACCGCCACGGCCCGGCCGACCCCGCTCCCGGCTCCGGTGACGACGGCGATCTGCTGGGGCATGGCGCTCTCCTCGGTCTGCTCGGGTCGACGGTCCGCCCGGTGGTGGTCCGCCCGGTGGTGGTTCGTCCGGTAGTGGTTCGCCCGGCTCGCTGGTCCGCGCGGGCCCGGGCGTGAGCCGATCGTTGCGGATGCGCGGGCCGCCGTCACTGGTCGAAGGCCCCAAAATCCACGCGGTCGGGCCGGCCGGAGACTGTGCCCCCGCCGTTCGGCCCCCGTCGACCGGGGGGAGAGGTGAAGGTCTTTACCTGATCGCGAACAAACATTGGATTTCCGGTGGCCGCCACGCAACCGGGCCACCCCGGCCCACGTCATAAGATCGCAGGAAGGCGCGCCACCGCGAGGGAGGGCGCGCCACCACCCCGGGGACCGCACCAGCGCCGCGCCCCCGGGCCTGTCCGGCCCCACCGGGGGGCCACAGCCCGGCCAGACGGACCGGGCGTGACATCGGTCGGAGAGTCCTCACCGTGCTTAGGCAGTCGTCCCGTTCCCGCGCCGTCCTGACCGGCGCCGCCGTGCTCGCCCTGGCCGCCTCGCTGGCAGCCTGCGGGAGTTCCGGCGGCGGGAAGGAGGACGGCGCCAAGGCGGCCGGCACCCCGGGTGCGAGCGGCACCGCCGCGGGCGGACCGACCGCCGCCGGCGCCGCCACGGCCGCGCCCGCCAACGCGGAGCCTGCGGTCGCCAGCGGGAAGGTGCTGATGCCCACCGGCCCGAACGCCGCCCTGACCAAGGCCCGGGACACCGCCGCGGGCCCGATCATGGTGACCACAGTGACCGGTGCGAAGTCCGGCGTCTCCGGCAAGGTCTGGGTCTGGCTGCCGCCCGAGTACAACGACCCCAAGTACGCCAAGACCGGCTTCCCGGTGCTCACCCTCTTCGCGGGCGGCCAGAGCAACGGCTACAACACCTGGACCGACAACCAGCTGCCGATCCAGGAGGACAACGAGGCACTGGTCAAGGCCGGCAAGGCCCACCCGTTCATCATGATCATGCCGGTGCAGAACTTCAACAGCGACGAGCACAACGCGCTGGACTGCTCCGACATCCCGGGCCAGCCCAAGATGGGCACCTGGATGGCCCAGGACATCCCGGACTTCGTCCGTGCCAACTTCCGTACCGTGAAGGGCCGCGACGGCTGGGGCGTGATGGGCGCCTCCACCGGTGGCTTCTGCAGCGCCAAGCTCGCCCTGCAGCACCCGGACGTCTACAAGGCCGCCGTCCCGATCGACGGCTACTACGTCCCCGACTCGGGGCTGTGGAAGGGCCACGAGGCCGAGCGGCAGGCCAACAACCCCGACGTGCTGGTCGCCCAGGGCAAGGCCGACGTGAAGATGCTGGTCACCGCGGGTGGGGCCAACCCGTACGAGACCAAGCTGGTCAAGGCCTGGGTCGCCAAGGCCGCCCCGCCGGCGTCCCTGGAGTACTACGAGCAGCCCGGCGGCAAGCATCTGACCTCGGACTTCAAGAAGATGATCCCGGACACGCTGCAGTGGCTCACCAAGAACCTGGCCGGCCCGGCGGCCGACTGATCCGGTACCGCCACCCGCGCGGGCGCTCGCGCGGGCACTCGTCCGCCGACCGGCACGGCCACCCGTACGCCGCGGGCCCGGGGCACCACCAGGTGCTCCGGGCCCGCGGCGTTCCGGCTTCGTCCGCGGGTCGTCCGCAGACCCGGTGCGCGCTTCGCGAGGAGCCGCCGCCGTCCGCGAAAACGCCTGTGACCTGCGCGTCAATCGGACATTGATTCACTTCTGATCGACTGTGAGCACTTTGGATGGGGCCGCATTCCACCGGCCGGCCCCGCCCGCCCCACGACGTTGTGAAGAGAGTGCCATGCCGATCCATCTGCTGCCCCAGCCGTCCCCCTCCGTGCCCCCGCAGACGGAGCCCGGGGCCGACACCCGGGGCGCGGCCGCGCCCGTGCGGGCCGCCGACGAGGTGCCGGGGACGGACCGCTTCGCCGGGCTGCGGCTGGTGCACGCCGCGCTGCGCCGGGACCTCGCCCGGCTGCCCAACGCGCTGCGGCTGCTCCAGCCCGGCGAGGACGACGCGGGCGAGGCGCTGCTGCGGCACTGGAGCTTCGTGACCGCGATGCTGACCTGCCACCACGAGCAGCAGGACACCCGGATCTGGCCGATCGTGCGCCGCTTCGCGCCCGAGCTGCGGCTGCTGCTCAACTGGCTGGAGGCGGACCACCACAACCTCGACCACTCGTTCACCCGGGTCACCACGCTGGTCCGGATCGCCAGCCGGGACACCGGCAGCGCCTGGCCGGTCGCCTACGCGATGGAGGACCTGGCGGCCCGGCTGGAGACGCACCTGCGGATCGAGGAGCGCCAACTGCTGCCCCGGATGGAGCGGGTGATCCCGGAGGGCTCCCGGCTCGGCGGTCTGGGCGAGCTGCTGGACCTGCTGCGGTCGGCGGACGGTCCGGGCGCGCCGGACGCGCTGGCGTGGCTGCTGGAGGGGGTGGAGCCGGCGCTGGTCGAGCGGCTGCTGGCCGAGTGCGACGACGACGTGGCCCGCAACTGGCCGCACTGGCAGGCCACCTACCAGCGCTGCATGGCGCCGCTGTGGGGCCCGTCCGCCGGACTGGGCGGCCTCGGCGACTGACCGCCGGTCCTTTTCGCGGCCCGTCGATCTACGCGCGTGGCATACGCCTGAGGCATATGCGGTCATCGCCTTGGAATCTGCCCCTGTGGGCCCAACTCCCTTTTCCCCCTGGGGGATTCACCTCACCGTCCTCGGGGTCGCGGTGGCCCGGGCGCTCCGGGCCCGGCCAGGGGACGGGTACCGTCGACGGGCGATGGCGGGGTGTGCCCGGCCGCCTACCGTCGACACCATGACCACAGGACGCACACCGAACTCCCACCGAACCCGTGACCGCCACGGCCTCGTGCCCGCCCGCCGCCCGGCGCTCCTCGCCGCCGGCGCCGTCCTGGCGCTCGGCGCCGGACTGACCGCCTGTGGGGGCAGCGGCTCGCTGTGCCTCGACGACGACAGCTGCGACGTCGTCGTCCGCACCGACGATGCCGACGCCTCCAAGACCGTCCAGGTCTTCGGCGGCAACCACACCATGAAGATGGCGGTCGGCCACATCACCGACAGCACGGTCGAGGTGGCCGTCGGCGACGACCGGAAGACCGTCGGCAAGGACGTCGAGACCACCATCGGCCAGGCGAAGGTCACCCTGCACAAGGCGAACAAGGGCGACCGCTCCGCAGAACTGCACGTCACCCGCGGCTGACACCGCCCGCACGCTGCCCAGACGTTCACCCGGGCCTCCCCGGCGCCTACTCCGGCAGGCGGTTGAGCCACTCCAGCGGAGTGACCCGGATCGCCGTATGCGGCGAACCGTCCCACTCCACCGGGAGCCCGACCGCCTCCAGCGCGGCCACCACCGCCCGCCCGACCTCGGCCGTCCGCCGCTCCGACACCTCGGCGGCCTCCTCCCCGGTGTGGAACCCGCCGTAACGCAGCATCAGGCCCCGCCCGTCGGCCGCCGCCTCGGTGTCCTGCTGGTGGAAGAAGACGAAGCCGTGCGAGCCCTCGTCGGCCTCGCCGCCGATCTCCGCATAGCCGCAGCCCGCGCAGCAGGTGAAGTCCATCGCCGCGACGACGCCCTCCTCCTCCAGCGCGTCGAAGGCCGCCGCCAGCCGGTCCACGTCCGTGGTCGCGGGCCAGGAAGCCTGCTCGGCCAGCCGCTCGGCCCACAGCGGAGCGACGATCCGCTCCGCCTCCTCCTGCGTCAGCCCCTGGTCGTCGAGGACCTCGACCAGGGACTCGGCTATCTCGTCCGGCTCCTGGAAGCCGCACCGGATCAACTCGCGGGCCCGTTCGCGGGCTTCGCGCAGCACGTCGGGGGTGGGAGCCGTCTCCTGGGTCATGCCCGCATCCTTGCACCCACCACTGACAACGCCACCGCCCCGGCCGACCGTGAGTGCCACCGTCCGCCGGTGACCTCCCTCCGGCAACCCCCGCTGATCACCCGACTGCCGGCCGCCGAGCGCATCCTGGCCGCCGGCGCCGGCGCCGGTGGCGGTGGCGGCACGCCGTGCTGACCCGCCAGATCCGCACCGCCATCGAGGAGTTCCGGGACGGGCCGTCGTGACAGCGGGCACCGCGACAGCTCCCGCACCGACCGGCCGCCCGGGGGAGCGACGGACCCTAGGCGAGCCGGAACTCCAGGTTCCCGAACCGGACCTGGTCGCCCGGCCGGACCCGGACCCCGCCCGCGATCCGGCGCCCGTTCACGTGCGTGCCGTTGGTCGAGCCGAGGTCGTACAGCACCCAGCCGCCGCCCTCGTGCCGCAGCTCGGCGTGCTTCCGGGACACCGAGGCGTCGTGCAGCCGCAACCCCGAGCCGATGATCCGACCGATCGTCAACTGCCCGGCCCCGGTCTCCGGCAGGCTCAGCCCGGGCAGCCGCTCGGTGCGCCAGGCCCGGCTCAGCCGGTCCCCGAACGCGGAGATCCGGCCGACCGTCCGCAGCAGGAGGCGCTCGACCGGGTTCCCGGTCGGCAGCCCGCTCATCGCCTCGTCCAACTCGCCCCGGCTGGTGGCGTGCAGGACGATCTCCATCCGGCCGAGGAAGGTGTCGTGCGACAGCCGCCCGCTGCCCGCGCCGTCCTTGAGCACCCCGAGCGCCTGGTCCCGTTCGGCGTCGGAGGGGCGGACCGCGCCGGAGGGCGAGACCGCGCCGGTGCGGAACTCAGGAGACGTCATGGCCCGATTCTCGGCTCGGCCGGCTCCGACTGTCCAGATCACGCCGTGCGCCGACGCGGAGTGAGTACGTCACTGCACTTCAGACGCCTGGTGCGCGACCGCGGTTCCGGTCGCCGTGGCGGCCGGCCGGAGGTGGTCAGCCCTTCCGGGCGGCCGCCAGGATCTTCTCGGTGGTGTGCAGGAACCGGGCGGTGACCGACCCCCGGTAGGCCTTGCCGAACAGGTCCCCGGTGACCCACCGGCCGTCCCGCAGACGGACCACCACGTACGCGGCGCCCGGGTCGGCACCGATCACCTCGTGGTCGCCCTTCGGCGAGGTACGGGGGAGGGCGAGGGCGGCGGGCAGCGGTTCGGAGAGGAAGGCGACGACCAGCCGGATGTCGGGCGTCACCTCGATGCCCCGGAACGGCTCGGCGGCGAGCAGCGCGGCCACCTCGTCGACCGTCCGCAGCATCACCGGCACCGGGTAGCCGAGTGACCGCTCCAGGTGTTCCTCGATGCGCCGGGTGAGGGCGGCGCGGTCCGGCTCGTCGGTGCTGAAGAAGACGTTGCCGCTCTGGATGTAGGAGCGCACGCCCGCCAGCCCCAGCTCGGCGAAGAGCGCCCGCAGCCGCTCCATCTTCACGGTCCGGCCGCCGACGTTGATGGCCCGCAGGAACGCGATGTACGTGGTCGTGGTGGTCACCCCGCCAGTCTGGCACCGGCCACCGACAATGCCCGGGCGGCGGTGGGGGCGACGGTGGGCACCCGGCCGGCGGGGATGCCCGGCGGCTGTCAGTGCCCGGTGCCAGACTGGCGCCATGGCTACCTGGCAGGATTTCGAGCAGCAGGCACCCGATCTGGCGCCCCTCGTACGGGCCCGGTTCGAGGCCGACAAGCACCACGTCCTGGCGACGCTGCGCAAGGACGGTTCGCCCCGGGTGAGCGGGACGGAGGTCGACTTCATCGGAGCCGACCTGATGATCGGGTCGATGTACGGCTCGGTCAAGGCACGCGACCTCCAGCGGGACGGCCGCTTCGCGCTGCACGCCCACCCGGGGGACGAGACCATGGCCGGTGGGGACTCCAAGGTCTCCGGCCGTGCGGTCGAGATCACCGACGAGGCCGAACTGACCGCCTACGTGGCCGATCTTCCCGAGCCGCCGCCCACCCCCTTCCACGCCTTCCGGCTGGACCTGGAGCAGGTGGTGCACACCACCGTGGAGGACGGCCGGCTGTGGATCTCCAACTGGCACCCGGGCCGGCCGGTGCAGCGGATCGAGCTGCACTGACCGCCCCCGGCGGCGTCCCTACGGCAGTACGGACTTGACGGCCTCGGGGGTCCGGGCCACGACGGCGTGGCCGTCGTCCGCGGTGATGATCGGCCGCTGGATCAGGATCGGGTGCTCCGCCATGGCCGCGATCCAGCGCGCCCGGTCCGCCGGTTCCCGGGACCACCGCTTCATCCCGAGGTCCTTGGCGACCGGCTCCTCGATGCGGGTGATGTCCCACGGCTCCAGGCCCAGTCGCTCCAGCACCTGTTCCAGCTCGGTGGCGGTCGGCGGATCCTCCAGGTAGCGCCGCACGGTGTACTTGGCCCCGACGGCCTCCAGCTCGCCGAGTGCCGACCGGCACTTGCCGCAGCGCGGGTTGATCCAGATTTCCATACGGCCACCCTACCGAGCCGCCTCGACGCCCGCGTGCGAACCCGGGCCGCACGGGAGCCGCGGCCGGATGCGCACCCGAGCCGGACGGGAACCCCGCCGGAACCCCGCCGGAACCCGGCCGGAACCCGCCGGAACCCCGCCGGACGGGAACTCCATTGCCCCCGTCGGTGGTTCACGCATCAGGAACGTGGGCTTCGGGAGGGGTGCACCGGATGGACGGCACGTCGATCATCGAGGAACTGCTGACCAGCGAGGGCAGGGCCGACCCGTACCCGCTGTACGCGAGGGCGCACGAGCTGGGCGCGGCGATGCCCGCCGGCCCGGACACCTTCCTGGTGGCCGGCCACGCCGCGGCCGACAAGGTGCTGCGCACCCCCGCCTTCGCCGTCGCGACCGCCGAGATGATGGCGGGCCTGGCCCCGGAGTTCGCCGAGCACCCGTCGATGGCGCTGTTCGGCCGCTCGATCCTGCAGCGCAACGCACCCGACCACCCCCGGGTCCGCTCGCTGATCGCCTCGGTGTTCACCGCCCGCCGGGTCGCCGCGCTGCGCCCGGCCGTGGAGGCGGCGGTCGCCCGGCTCCTGGACGGGATGGCCGAGCAGGGCGCCGACGGCTCGCCGGTGGACTTCATGGACGCCTTCGCCTTCCGGCTGCCGGTCGGGGTGATCTGCGAACTTCTCGGTGTCCCCGAACCGGACCGCTACCGCTTCCGCGACCTCGCCTCCGACCTCACCGTCGCCCTGGAGTTCATCGACGACCGCTCCGATCTCACCGCGGCCGACGCGGCCGCCGACGAGCTCGCCGGCTACTTCACCGAACTGGCCGCCGAGCGCCTCGCCCGCCCCCAGGACGACCTGGTCACCGACCTGGCCCGGATCGCCGTCGACGATCCGGAGCGGCTCTCCGCACGGGAGCTGCTGGCCAACCTGGTGCTGTTGTTGGTGGCCGGTTTCGAGACCACCACCAACCTGCTCGGCAACGGCCTGGCCCTGCTCTTCCGCCATCCGGAGGCGGCCGCGGGCCTGCGCAGCGGTGCGATCACCCCGGCCGCGTTCACCGACGAGGTGCTGCGCTTCGACTCCCCGGTCCAGCTCACCTCGCGGGTCGCACTGACCGAGGGGCTCGCCGTCGAGGACCTGCCCGTTCCGGTCGGCACCGTGGTGCTCCTGCTGCTCGGCGCGGCCAACCACGACCCTGCCCGGTACGACCGCCCGCAGGTGTTCGACCCGACCCGTGGCGACAGCCAGCCGCTCAGCTTCGGCGGCGGCCCGCACTACTGCCTCGGCGCCCAGCTGGCCCGGCTGGAGGCCGAGGTCGCGATGCCCGCCCTGCTGGACCGCTTTCCCCGACTCGCCCCCGGCGGCGTGCCCAGTCGGCGGGATCGCCTGGTCCTGCGCGGCTTCGACACCCTGCCGGTGACCGTGCGCTGACCGCCCCCGCCCCTGCCCCTGCCCCCGTCCCTGCCCCCGCCCCCGTCCTGTCGGCCAGGGCGTTCGTCACCCTCCGTCGACCAGGCCTGACGCCGCGCGTCCAGGCCCGGCCGGCCGGGAAAACCGGGACATTCGGCCGTTCGTGACCGGGCCGTTCATAGGAGAACATGGAGGGACGAACCGGTCATTCCGGACCGGTCGGCCAGGAGGTCCCCGCCGTGCCCGTAGCACCCCGCCCGCCGCACCGGGCGGCCGTGGAACCCAGGGTGCCGCGTTGGGTGCCCTGGCTGCCGGTGCTCCTGCTGCTGCTCGACCTGGTCGCCGAGGCGGTCGTCCCGGACGCGGTCGCGGCCGGCTTCCTGCTGACCGCACTGCCCGTGGTGGCGGCGTTCAGCTACGGCCCGGTGCTGACCGCCACCGCCTCGGCCGGCTCCCTGGCGCTGCAACTCGCGCTGGCCCTGCGGGCGGGCCACATCAACGAGCAGCACCACGTCTGGGTCTACATCGCCACGCTGTTGTCCGGGGTGATGGGCACCGCCCTGTCCTGGCAGCGGACCCGGCAGAACCGCAACCTGCTGCACGCCCGTACGGTCGCCGAGACCCTGCAGCGCACGGTGCTGCGCCCGGTGCCCGAACGGGCGGGCGGCCTGCGGGTGGCCGGCCTCTACCGCCCCGCCCAGGCCGAGGTGCTGGTCGGCGGGGACCTGTACGAGGTGTGCGACACCCGCTTCGGTGTCCGGGTGCTGCTGGGCGACGTCCGCGGAAAGGGCCTCGGCGCGGTCCGGACGGTGGCCGACGTGCTCGGCGCCTTCCGGGCGACCGCGCACGACACCCCCGACCTGGTCGACCTCGCCGACCAGCTGGACCGCTCCGTGCTGCGCGACGCCGCCGACCGGGGCGACGACGAGCTGTTCGTCACCGCCGTCCTGCTGCAGTACCGGCCGGGCTCCGACTGCGTGGAGATCGTCAACCGGGGCCACACCACCCCGCTCCTGCTCACCGGCCACACCATCACCCCGGTGTCCTGCGCGGACGAACTCCCCCTCGGCCTCGGCCACCTCGGGCCCGCCGAGGAACGCGGCAAGCCGACCGCGGTCGCCCTGCCCCCGGGCCACACCGTCCTGCTCTACACCGACGGCGTGAGCGAGGCCCGCGACGCCACCGGAGCCTTCTACCCGCTCGACCGCCGCCTCGCGGCCCTCGGCACCACCTCGCCCGACCGGCTGGTCTCCTTCCTGGCCCAGGACGTCCACGAGTACGCCGGCCTGCTCGCCGACGACCTCGCCGTCCTGGCCCTCACCCCGGAGCGCCCGTAGGCCGTCCCGGACTCGCCTTGCCCGCGCTCCACTTCACCACCTGACCCACCCCGACAGGCGAGGCACCCCGGGCCGGGGGCCGCTCGCCCGGGCGGAACGCGCCGGTGGCGCCGCTGGGGGCGGCGCCACCGGGGATGGTCAGGTGTTCAGTTGTTCACCGTTGCGTCAGCTGTGCCGTCCGGGCCGGCGGTAGGCCACTGCGCACAGCGCCACGCCGCCCAGGACGGCGATCAGCGAGTCGGACGACGAGCCGCCGGTGTTGGGCAGTGTTCCACCGCTCGCCGACGAGCTCGCGCTGTGGGTCGGGCTGACGGGCGGGGTCGTACCGCCGGTCCGCGTCGCGGTCGGCGACGGAGAGGACGTCGGGGACGGGGACGAGGTCGGCGACGGAGAGGCCGTGGGCGAGGCCGTCCAACCGGACTTCCCTCGGCACAGCACTCGATGACACTGATTCACCCGATCGGCCGCCCCCACCCGCACCGGCCACCCCAAGCCCCGCCGCCAGCCACCACCACCAACCAAAGACCCCGCCGTCCCCACAAGGAGCACGACGGGGCCCGATCAAGGCCGACGACCGCGATTTAGAGGTCGTAGTACAGCTCGAACTCGTGCGGGTGGGGGCGGAGGGCGATCGGGGCGATCTCGTTGGTGCGCTTGAAGTCGATCCAGGTCTCGATCAGGTCCGGGGTGAAGACGTTGCCGGCGAGCAGGTACTCGTGGTCGGCCTCCAGGGCGTCGAGCACGGCCGGGAGGGAGGAGGGCACCTGCGGGACGTTGGCGTGCTCCTCGGGGGCCAGCTCGTAGAGGTCCTTGTCGACCGGCTCCAGCGGCTCGATCTTGTTGCGGATGCCGTCGAGGCCGGCCATCAGCATCGCCGAGAAGGCCAGGTACGGGTTGGAGGACGGGTCGGGCGCGCGGAACTCGATGCGCTTGGCCTTGGCGTTGGAGCCGGTGATCGGGATGCGGATCGCGGCCGAGCGGTTGCGCTGCGAGTACACCAGGTTGACCGGCGCCTCGAAGCCCGGCACCAGACGGTGGTAGGAGTTCACCGACGGGTTGGTGAAGGCCAGCAGCGAGGGGGCGTGCCGGAGCAGGCCGCCGATGTAGTAGCGGGCGGTGTCGGAGAGGCCGGCGTAGCCCTGCTCGTCGTAGAAGAGCGGGGAGCCCTCGGTCCACAGCGACTGGTGGACGTGCATGCCCGAGCCGTTGTCGCCGAAGATCGGCTTCGGCATGAAGGTGGCCGTCTTGCCGTTGCGCCAGGCGACGTTCTTGATGATGTACTTGAACAGCATCAGGTCGTCGGCGGCGTGCAGCAGCGTGTTGAACTTGTAGTTGATCTCGGCCTGGCCGGCCGTGCCGACCTCGTGGTGCTGGCGCTCGACCTCCAGGCCGGACTTGGCCAGCTCCAGCGACATCTCGGCGCGCAGGTCGGCGAAGTGGTCCACCGGCGGGGTGGGGAAGTAGCCGCCCTTGTACTTGACCTTGTAGCCGCGTACGTCGCCCTCGGCGGCGCCGGTGTTCCAGGCGCCGGCCTCCGAGTCGATGTGGTAGAAGGACGCGTTGGCGCTGGTCTCGAAGCGGACCGAGTCGAAGACGTAGAACTCGGCCTCGGGCCCGAAGAACGCGGTGTCGGCGATGCCGGAGGAGGCGAGGTAGGCCTCGGCCTTCTTGGCGACGTTGCGCGGGTCGCGGCTGTAGGCCTCGCCCGTGACCGGGTCCTGGATGAAGAAGTTGATGTTGAGGTGCTTCTCGGTCCGGAACGGGTCGAGCCGGGCCGTGGCGAGGTCCGGGACCAGGGCCATGTCGGACTCGTGGATGGCCTGGAAGCCGCGGATCGACGAGCCGTCGAACATCAGGATCTCGGACGGGTCGAAGGTCGCCGCAGGTACGGAGAAGTGCTGCATGACGCCCGGCAGATCGCAGAAGCGGACATCGACGAACTTCACGTCGTTGTCCTGAATGTACTGCTTCACTTCGGCGGCGTTGTTGAACATACATCCTCCTCGGCGTGCGAATGGGGCTCACCCTAGGAACGGGCCGTTTCCGGTCGGTGACCCGGTCGTTTCGTAAATGTTAACCACGGCCGCCGATCGGGTGGCAAAGTCGTACCGTACGGGGGCAAAACGCACCGCCGACCGGGTCGGGTGTGTACAAGTGGTCTGGACCACTTGGAAAGCTCCGGCAGCGCGATTCACTCGCCCGTGGCGTTCGGGGGAGCCGGTGGCGGTGTGGACGGGCCGCCCGGTTAGTGTGGATTCGTGGACACCAGAGAAGCGTTGGGATCGTGGATCGACGGCCCGAAGGCGGCCGCCGAGAAGATGGGAGCCGACTTCGGTTACCGCGGCGAGCGCCTCGGCCTGCCCAAGGAGGGCCCCGGTTCGATCGCGGGCCCCGGCCGTCGCATCGGCGCCCTGTTCGTGGACGGCTGGCTGGTCGCCCTGATCGCCTACGGGCTGATCGGCAAGGGCAGCCCGGCCGAGGCGAACCTGTGGACCAGCCCGCTCTACTTCGTGGTCGCGGCAGTGCTGCTCGCCACCACCGGCACGACCGTCGGCAAGCGGCTGTTCGGCCTGCGGGTGATCCGTCTGGACGGCGGCCGCGCGACCATCCCGCAGGTCCTGCTGCGCACCCTGCTGCTCTGCCTGGTGGTGCCGCCGCTGGTCTGGGACCGTGACGCCCGCGGCCTGCACGACAAGGCGGTCGGCACCGTCGAGGTCCGGATCTAGGCCCCGGCCTCCAACGGCCCCGCCGCAACGATGAACGGCCCCGCCGCGGGATCTCCGCGGCGGGGCCGTTCACGTGTCGTCAGGGACGGGGGAGGGTCAGCGGACCTGGCCGCCCTTGGGCATCCGGGCACCCTTGGGCATCGGGCCCTTGGGGATCGGCGCCTTGGAGAGCAGGTCGCCCAGCGCGCGCAGACGGTCGTTGGTCTCGGTGACCTGGGCGGCGGTGATGGCGCGGGGCAGTCGCATCAGGTGGATCTGCAACTTCTTGAGCGGGATCTCGCCCTCGCCGTTGCCCACCACGATGTCGTGCACCGGCACGTCGCCGACCACCCGGGCCATCTTCTTCTTCTCGGAGGCCAGCAGCTGGCGCACCCGGTTCGGGTTGCCCTCACCGATCAGCGCGATGCCGGCCCGGCCCACCGCGCGGTAGACCGCGTCCTGGTTACGGGTGACCGCGACCGGGGTGGAGTTGGAGCTCCAGCCACGTCGGATGTTGTTCAGCACCGCCGCAACGGCGCCCGGCTGCCCCTCCATCTGTCCGAACGCCGCGCGCTCGGCCCGGCGCCCGAAGACGATCGCCATGGCCAGGAAGGCCACGATGAAGCCCAGGATGCCCAGGTAGATGGGGTGGTCGATTGCGAAGCCGATGGCGAGGAACACGCCGAAGGTCAGCAGGCCGACGCCGGCGATGATCAGGCCGATCTTGGTGTCGACCTTCTTGGTCATGGTGTACGCCAGGCGGATCTGCTTCAGTCGCCCGGGGTTCTCGGATGTTTCCCTCGCCATAACGCTCATGGTACGTGGCACGGGTACGGGATATCCAAGCCCGGGTACCCGTTCGCTCGATCCGTGACCCGAGTGCCCTGTGCCGTCGCACACAGCGACCGGCGGCCGCGGGCGGACTGCCGCCCTTGCCGCCGTCCGGACGTCACCGTCGCCCCGGCCTCACCGGCGCCCCGGCCTCACCGCTGTACGGACCTCACCGTCGTGCGGACGTCCCCACCGGCCCGGGCGACGGCGCGTCGTGGTGGCGGTCCGCCGCGTACCGGCGGTTCTCGCAGACTGCCGCCCAGGCGTTGCGCCGGGCCTGCCGCTGGCCGCCCGCCAGCAGGACGCTCTCGGCGAACCGCAGCGCAACCCCGACCGACCGGATTCGCATCCGCATGCCGAACAGCTCCCCTCGTGGCTGAGAAGAATCGAACGCTCGCAATGAGTCCATCATCACCACCCCGTGTTACCAGGCGGTGACCGGCCAGTCAAAGCGTGGTGAAGCCGAAAGGGCGGAGCCGAGGCTCCGCCCTTCGCTCGATGCGGGTGGCTCAAAAGCGCCGGATCAAGAGCACCGGATCAAGAGCGGCAATTCAAGAGCGGCGACTCAAAAGCGGCGACTCAAGGCGCCGGCTCAGACCGCGGCCTGCTCGCGCCGCTCCAGCGCCTGCCGGTACAGCCGGCCGGCCCGGTAGGAGGAGCGCACCAGCGGGCCGGACATGACCCCGGCGAAGCCCAGCTCCTCGGCCTCCTGCTGGAGCTCGACGAACTCGTGCGGCTTGACCCAGCGCTCCACCGGGTGGTGGCGCAGCGAGGGGCGCAGGTACTGGGTGATGGTGATCAGCTCGCAGCCGGCGCCGACCAGGTCGGCGAGCGCCTGGCTGACCTCCTCGCGGGTCTCGCCCATGCCCAGGATCAGGTTGGACTTGGTCACCAGCCCGGCCGCGCGGGCCTGGGTGATGACGTCCAGCGAGCGCTCGTAGCGGAACGCCGGGCGGATCCGCTTGAAGATCCGCGGCACCGTCTCGACGTTGTGCGCGAGCACCTCGGGGCGGGAGGAGAAGACCTCGGCCAGCTGCTCGGGCACCGCGTTGAAGTCGGGGATCAGCAGCTCGACGCCGGTGCGGCCGCTCGCGCGGTCGGCGGTCATCGCGTGCACCTGGCGCACGGTCTCGGCGTACAGCCAGGCGCCGCCGTCGGGCAGGTCGTCGCGGGCGACGCCGGTGATGGTGGCGTAGTTGAGGTCCATCGTGACGATGGACTCGGCGACCCGGCGGGGCTCGTCCCGGTCGAACTCGGCGGGCTTACCGGTGTCGATCTGGCAGAAGTCGCAGCGGCGGGTGCACTGGTCACCGCCGATGAGGAAGGTCGCCTCGCGGTCCTCCCAGCACTCGAAGATGTTGGGGCAGCCGGCCTCCTGGCAGACGGTGTGCAGCCCCTCCTTCTTCACCAGCGACTGGAGGGCGTTGTACTCCGGGCCCATCTTCGCGCGGGTCTTGATCCACTCGGGCTTCCGCTCGATGGGGGTCTCGCTGTTGCGGACCTCCAGGCGGAGCAGCTTCCTGCCGTCGGGCGCGACAGCGGACACGTGCGACTCCTAGAACTAGACGGGGTACCCCCAGGGTACGCCTGTGGTTGTACGGCCTTCGCGGCGCCCGTTGCCCCGCAATCGCAGGGCAACAGAGCTACTGGCCGGTAGATTCCCGGGTGGTGCCGAGGGTGCTGAGGGCGCCGAGAGCGTCCGGGGTGTGCCGGGCGGTACGGTCCTCAGCGGGTGAGCGCCGGCTCCGGCAGCTCCGCGAACACGTCCGACAGGTGCCGCTCGACCACCGGCAGTGCCTCGCCGACGGTGAAGCCGCGTCCCAGCTCGCCGGCGAGCGAGGCGACGCCCGCGTCCCGGATGCCGCACGGCACGATCCGGTCGAACCAGGTCATGTCCGGGTCGCAGTTGAGTGCGAAGCCGTGCATGGTCACCCCGCGGGCGACCCGCACGCCGATCGCGGCGAGCTTGCGGTCGTCGCCGCGCTGGCCGGCGTTGGACGGTGCGTACTCGGGGCCGGCCAGCCGCGGGTCGATGCCCAGCGGCAGGCCCATGCGCAGGGTCAGCTTGCCGATGTCCACCACCTGCGCCGGGTCCACCACGGCGTCCGGGATGGACTCGCCCAGCACCCACACGCCACTGCGGCCCTCGACCCGGGCGGTCCCGACGCCGAACTCGGTGCAGGCGCGGATCAGCGCCTCCTCCAGCCGGCGGACGTACGCGACCACGTCGATCGGGTCGGGCAGCTTGACGATCGGGTAGCCGACCAGCTGGCCGGGGCCGTGCCAGGTGATCTCCCCGCCCCGGTTGACCTCGACCACCGGGGTGCCGTCCATCGGCAGGTCGGCGGGGTTGGTGCGCTTGCCCATCGTGTAGACGGGCTGGTGCTCCAGCAGCAGCACGGTGTCGGGGATCTCGTCCGCGACCCGCAGCGCGTGCAGGCGCTGCTGCTCCTCCCAGGCCTCCTGGTAGGCGATGACGCCCTCGCCTATCCCCATTCGAACGAAATCGACGTTCTCGCTCACCGCTGCCGCTCCTTGCCAGGCGTTCGAGACCAACCTCGCCACTGTACGCCCACGCCCGTACGGACCGGTCAGCCGCCCGAGGCCACCCGAGGCCACCCGACTCCGCCCGACTCCACCCGAGGCCGCCGGGGGCTACCTGGGGCCGCCCGAGGCCGCCGGGGGCTACCTGGGGCCGCCCGAAGGACAGCCGCTCAGCCCCCCGAGAGCAGTTGCAGCCGCAGCGCCAGCTGGAGTTCGAGCGAGCGCTCGGGGTGGTTCCAGTCCGGGCCGAGCAGCGCCTCGACCCGGTCCAGCCGCTGGACCACGGTGTTCACGTGGACGTGCAGTTCGTCCTTGGCGCGGGTGAGGCTGCCGCCGCAGTCGAAGTAGGCCCGCAGGGTGCGGACCAGTTCGGTGCCGCGCCGGGCGTCGTAGGCGAGCAGCGGGCCGAGCGCCGCGCCGACGAAGCCGTCCACGTCGTGCCCGTCGCCGAGCAGCACCCCGAGGAAGCCCAGCGCCCGGGCCGAGGCGCCCTCCCCGGCGCGGCCGAGCACCCGCAGCGCACGTACGCAGCGCAGGCCCTCGGCGTACGAGGCGGCCAGCGCGGGCGGGCCGGCGGCCGGGCGGCCGGCGCCCACGGTGACCGGGAAGCCGGCCAGCCGGGCCAGCCGCTCGGCGGCCTGCCGGGCGGCCTCCTCGGGGTCGCCGGCCTCCGGCACCAGCAGCACCACCGCGTCGCCGTGCTCGGCGCCGACGCCCCGGGAGCCGAACAGGTACCGGCGGGCCGCCCCGGCCAGCCGGCCGCGGTCCGCGCCGGGGGACCCCACGGGTTCGGCCGGTTCCGCGACCAGGACCAGGTGCGGGCGGGCGAGGTCGACGCCGAGCCGGCGGCCGCGTGCGGTGAGCCCGGCCGGGTCGCGGTCGGGGGCGGTCAGCAGGTCGGTGAGCAGTTCGCCGCGGACCCTGTTCTCGGTCTCGGCCACCGAGCGGCGCAGCAGCAGGAGCAGCGCGGTCACCACGCTGGCCCGCTCGAACAGCCGCCGGTCCGCGTCGTCGAGGTCGGGCCGTCCGCGCAGCACCATGGTGCCGAGCGCGTCGTGCCCGGCCAGGACCGCGCACACCCACAACTCGCCGTGCCGGACGGACCGCCCCTCGGCCCGGGACGCGGCGACCGCCTCCGCCAGTTCGGCGGCGGGCGCGGACCGTCCGGCCAGTGGCTCGCCCTCGGCGTCGAGGACGGCTATCTCACCGCCCAGCAGGGCCGCGACGGCGGCGGCGACGTCCGGCACCTCGGCGCCGCGCAGTACCAGGTCGGTGAGCCGGTCGTGCGCCTGTTCGGCGCGCTGGACGGCGGCGGAGTGGGCGCGGACCAGCTCGTTGGCGCTGTTCAGCTCGGCGAGCGCGGCCCGGGTGTCGGCCAGCGCCTTGGCGGTGTCCAGGGCGATCGCGGCGTGCGCGGCCAGCGTGCACAGCAGCGCGACCTCGTCGGGGGAGAAGGCGCGCGGCGAGCGGTCGGCCGCGAACAGCACCCCGATGACCTCGCCGCCGAGCAGCAGCGGCACCCCGATGATCGCCACCAGGCCCTCGTCGAGCACACCCGCGTCGATCGTGCCGGTGTGGTGGAACCGCTCGTCGGTGCGGTAGTCGGGGGTGGCGTACGGGCGGGCGGTCTGCGCGACCAGGCCGCCCAGCCCGTCGCCGAGGCTGAGCCGCAGGGTCTGGAACAGGACGGAGACCGAGCCGTCGGTGACCCGCATGTAGGTGTCGCCCGCGGCCACGTCCGGCAGGGTCAGGTACGCGGTGTCGGTGCCGAGCAGCATTCGGGCGCGGCGGACGATCGCCTGCAGCACGGTGTCCAGCTCCCGGGAGGCGGCGAGGTCCCCGGCGGTGTCGAACAGGGCCGTCAACTCCGCCTCCCGGCGCCGGTGTTGGCGCAGCGTGCGGTGCACCCGGAGAGCCTGCCAGGTGGCGTCGTCGATCTCGGCGAGGACGGCGGCCGGCGCCCCGCGGTGGCGAGCGTCGGCCAGCACGTCGTCGAAGTCCTCGGTGGCGGCGCCGGAGGCGAGCAGGTCGAGCAGCCGCCGCAGCGCGGGCGCGGAGCTTTCGTGAGGGTGGTTCATGGTGCGTGCCGCCAATCGGCGTCGTGTCCGGCGGAAGCGCGATCGTAGCGGCTCGGCCGTCAGGCCGTGGCGGGCTTTCCGGCCACGGTGGTGGCCTCCGTCTCCGCCCCGGCCGCCGCCTCGGGCTCGACCTCCGCGAGGTCCTGGCCCCTGGTCTCCCGCCCGCAGAGCACCGCCAGTACGGTGATCGCCGCCGCGATCGCGACGTACACCGAGATCGGGGTGGCGCTGCCGTAGTCCTTGAGCAGCGCGGTCGCGATCAGCGGCGCCGGCGCGCCGGCCGCCACCGAGGCGAACTGGGCCCCGATCGAGGCGCCCGAGTACCGCATCCGGGTCGAGAACAGTTCGGAGAAGAACGCGGCCTGCGGTGCGTACATCGCGCTGTGGAACACCAGCCCGATCGTCACCGCGACCAGCAGCGACCCGAACGACCTGGTGTCCACCATCCCGAAGAAGACGAACGCCCAGACGCCCACCCCGACCGCGCCGACCAGGTACACCGGCTTGCGCCCGACCCGGTCCGACAGTGCGCCGAACAGCGGGATCAGCGCGAACTGGATCGCCGAGGCGATCAGCACCGCGTTCAGCGCGGTCTGCTTCGAGAAGTGCGCGTGGGTGACGGCGTAGGTCAGCACAAAGGTGGTCATCACGTAGTACGAGATGTTCTCCGCCATCCGGGCGCCCATCGCCACCAGCACCTCCCGCCAGTGGTGCCGCAACACGGCCACCAGCGGCGGCTGTTCGGCCGCCGTCCGGGCCGCCTTGCGCTGCTCGGCCGCCGCCAGCGCCTGCTTGAACAGCGGCGACTCGTCCACCGCCAGCCGGATCCACATTCCGACCCCCACCAGCAGCGCGGACAGCAGGAACGGCACCCGCCACCCCCACGACAGGAACTGCTGCTCCGACAGCACCGCCGTCAGCAGCGACAGCACCCCCGCCGCCAGCAGGTTCCCGGCCGGTGCCCCACCCTGCGGCCACGACGCCCAGAACCCCCGCCGCCGTTGGTCGCCGTGCTCCGACACCAGCAGCACCGCCCCGCCCCACTCCCCGCCCAGCGCGAAGCCCTGCACCAGCCGCAACACCGTCAGCAGCACCGGCGCCGCCACCCCGATGGAGCTGTAGGTGGGCAACACCCCGATCAGCGTGGTCGACCCGCCCATCAGCAGCAGACTGACGACGAGCAGCTTCTTCCGCCCCACCCGGTCCCCGAAGTGCCCGAACACCAGCGCCCCGACCGGCCGCGCGGCGAACCCGATCGCATAGGTGAGGAACGACAGCAGCGTCCCCGTCAGCGGATCACTGTTCGGAAAGAACACCTTGCCGAACACCAACGCGGCTGCTGTTCCGTACAAGAAGTAGTCGTACCACTCAATGGTCGTGCCGATCAGGCTCGCGGCCACCACTCGGGGCAGTGAGCCTTTCGTGCTTCTGGGTGCGGTGGAGGAGTCCATGATCACCACTTCCGGATGGGGGGACGGTGTCGCCACAAGGTAGGAACTCCCAGGCCGAGGACCTATGTTGGCGAACCACATACCCAGATGCGTCGGTGTGGACTCGAAGACCATGCACCCTGCGGGACGAGTCGTCGAGCCGGTTGGTTGACCTGGCTCGGTGCTGACCTGGACGCACCTCTGAGCACCCTTCATCACCTGTCCCGTGCTGACTGGGTGCTGAGTCGGGAAGCCGCCATCGCCACCGTGAGTGACGAGTGAGCCGTGCTCACCTGGAGCGCGGTTCGACGTCCGGGACGGTCGCCGCACGGTCCTCGCGAGGCTCGATGGTCTGCTGCTGGAGGGCGACGGCCAGGCCCAACAAGCCGACGGCGACGACCTGGAGGCCGACCCGGCCGGCGGTGAGGACGGCGCCGAACCGGTCCTTCTCGGGTGCTGCGTGTCGGGCGGACATCAGGCCGCCCTAGCCGTTGGAGTCAGAGCGGAAGCCCATTCCAGAGCGGTCATGATGTGTTCGGGCTGGATGCCGACGTGTGGGTCGGGCTCGATCAGCAGGGTGGGGTTGCCGAAGGTGGTGCGGTCGGCGGCCCACTGGTGGTCGAGGGACGTGAAGTCGTCGTCGATCCAGATGGCAGGGGCGCCGGCGAGCCAGTCCGCGACGTGGTTGCGCTTCCACAGGTAGCCGTCGGGGTGGCTGGTGGTGATTCCGCCGGCGGCCGGGAACGGGATGAAGACGCCGTCTATGTCGAGGAGCAGGAACGGGGCGTTGTGCATCGGTGCCTCCTGGGATTGGGTCGGGTGTCAGGGCTTCCGTGCGGTGATCAGTAGGGTGGTCGGCCAGCGCGCGCCGGCCCGCGCGAAGAGGTGATGGACGCCGGTAGCGAGCAGGCCAGCACGGTTGAGGGCCCGCACCCAGGCGGCCGGATCGATGTCCCAGCGGTCCACCACGGCCGGGGTGCCATCGGGCAGAGCCACCTGGTCGTGGGTGCGTGGGTTGGTCGGGATGGTGCCGGTCCGCTGCGGGTGCGGCACCGAGAAGGCGAGGACGCCCCTGCGGCCGAGGCGTCGGGAGCACGTGTAGAGGAGTTGGAACGGCTCGCTGAGGCCGATCGCGCCGAAGACGGACACGATGACGTCCAACTGGCGGCTCTCGCCCCGGAGGTGGACCGCTGCGGTGGAACAGACAAACTCGGCGCCAGTGTGCCCGTAGTGGCCGGCGGCCCGGCGGACCTGGCCGCGGGAGCGGTCGATCCCAATGACGTGGGCGCCGAGCCCGGCCAGGTGGGCGGTGTTGTGGCCGGGACCGCAGCCGAGTTCCAGGATCCGCAACCCGGCCAGATCCGCGCCCAGGATCTCCGTGCCGGGACCGAAGTCGGATCTCTGCGTCCACTCCATCCGGACTGGCGGCGCCAGCGGCTGCGGCGGGCCGCTGGCGAGGCGTTGGGCGGCGTGGGCGTCCCAGATGTCCACCGTCACGCTTCCAACAGGCGGACGGCCGCGGTCAGGTGCCGGCGGACGGCCTTGATGTAGAGCGGGTCGTTCTCAGGCTTGTTGATCCACTTGACGGCCTGCTCCATGAACCACTCGCTCGCCCAGATGCGGTGCCAGCCGAGGGCCCACTGTTCGGTGGGCAGACCGCCGCGTTCGGCCAGCGCGTCCTTCGCTCCGCCGGTGGCGACGTAGGCCTCGATGAAGGAACGCAGGCGAGCCGGGTCGGGGTCGTCGAGAGTGCCGTGCCAGGAGGCGAGGTCGAGCAGGCCGGGCCCGGTGAACGCGCGGGCGAAGTCGAGCAGGCACTGGCCTTCCTCGCCAATGTGGAGGCTCGTGGCGTGGAACTCGGAGTGCACCCAGCCGAACGGAGCCAGGTCGGTGCCGGTGGCGCGCTTGGAGGCCGCGATGGCGAGTGCTTCCAGCATCGCGGTGAGGTCTGCGGCGCCCTCGATCCAGCGGCCGGCCCCACGCAGGCGCCGAAGGTGACCGAGCGCGAGCTCCGGTAGGGCGGCCAGCGCGTCCTCATCCAGCACCGGCAACGACGCGTCCGCGGAGGCCTCGTGGACGGCTACGGCGGCCACGATGCCGTCGGTGTCGCCCGCCTCGCGGACCGGCTCGCCCAGGTCCTCGATGACCATGCCGAGGGTGCCCTCTCGAGCGATGGAACCGATGACCTGCGGCACCGGGATGCCGGCGCGGCTGGCCGCGCGCAGGATCTGGTCCTCGCGGTCGAACGGTTCGACGGCGTATTTGTAGATCGCGGTACGACCCCCCGCGAAGCGCAGGCGTTCGACGCCGGACATGTCCCACACCCGCATCGGTTCGCGGGCGGGGGAGGAGTGTCCGGTACTGGCGCAGATGTCGGCGAGGATGGCGGTGACGAGCGTGCTGTCCACGGGAAGCGTTTCCGTTCTGGCTGGCTGGTGGGGGCCGGGTCCGGGGCGGCAGCGCGCTTGCCGCCCCGGACGGGTGTCAACGCGAGGGTCAGGCCGCGGTCACACGGTAGGAGTCGACCTGCTCGATCCAGTCGGCCTTCATGCCGGCCAGCTCCTCACGGAAGCGGGCCATGGAGGCGCCGTAGGGGGCGACGACGCCGCCGGACTGGTCGGGAACGGACTGGCAGCCGTGGACCAGCCGGCCGCCGAGGGCGGTGTGGACCTTGATGCCCTCGATCCGGCGGTGCTCGTTGAACCAGCCGCCGTGGTAGACCTCGTCGAGCATCTGGCCGTCCTCTTCGGAGAGGTCGAAGACCACGCCGGTGGCGGAGGGGAAGAACCAGCACGGACCCACGTTGGAGATGTGGCCGTCCAGCTCGACCTTGTTGAGGGCCATGAACGTGGCGGCCTCGCGGAGCATCTTCAAGTGCTCGGAGGTGACGCGCGGCAGGCCGAGGGTCGCCAGGTGCTCGTCGCGGAACAGGTACGAGTAGACCTGGTGGGCGATGACCAGGACCTCACCCGCGTCGCGGGTCGAGCGGCCGTGGGTCTTGATGAACTCCAGCGCCATCTGCTCGACAGCGGACTCCTCGGTCTCGTCCACGTTCAGCAGGCCGTCCTCCACGGTCTGCCAGTCGATGATGTACCAGGAGTTGGTCTCGAACCGGAAGAAGTACTTCTCCGGGTCGAGGGTGATCTTCTTGCCGTCCACGGTGATGCCGGGCAGGCGGTTCCAGCGCGGGTCGAACGCTTCGGGCAACTCGACCGTGATCGTCAGGGTGTCGACGGTGGTCACCTGAGTCTCCGTTCCGGGTCGGTGGCACCTGGAGGGTGCCAATCGGCTTGGCCGGCCGCCTTAAGCGCGAACGAACCGGTTGCTTCGGGCGGCCAGTTACTACGGTGGCGGCCCGGCACCGTCGCTTCCATGCCAGACTGCGGTGCCCCGTATACGTGCGATACATAGATCGCCGGACACTGACCGTGGCGATTCATATACTGCTTGTCAGGTTGAGGTCTCGGTCGAGTGGATCAGGCGGCGACGGTGTCGATCGGACAAGGGGCAGCGCTCGCGTGTCGCAGGTGTGGTACGCGGCTGGCCGTGGATCAGCGAGGCGCTCTGTGTTCGCCGTGCCGGTCGGTCGGCCGAACGCAGACCGTGCCGCAGCCGCCAGAGGTCCCAGCCGAGTTCTGGGGTTCGCAGGAACTTGTATCGGCCTTCGAGGGTCGACACATTGGGCGAATGGTGCGTGCCTACCGGCTCCATCAATACCACCGAGCGGAATACGGGCCGCGAGGCATCCCGCAAAGCGTCGTCGGTCAGTGGCTGGGCTTAACTCAGGCTCAGATCAGCAGAATTGAGACCGGTCCACCTGTTACCGATCTCGTCTCTCTTATTCACTATGCCCGGGTGTTGGGTGCGCCGGCAGAACGGCTGTGGTTCAGCATCCCCGGGGTGGCACCAACTCGACATGTTGAGCGACCTTCCGCTGCCGAGTTCAGTTCAACGGCAAGCGAGGTAACTATAAGTCAGGGAGCGTGGCGGACCGTGCGCCGGTACCTCAACGCCCACCGCGGTGAACTTGCACAGGCGGCCAGCACGCTCTACCCGATCGAGTTTCATGTGCCAGGTACCGCACTTTTGATGGCGCCTGAGTGGTCGCCGTCGGGCCCGGTGGAAGTCGAACGCGTGCGGCTCAAGTGGGTGGGCCCCGCAGCGAAGTCTCCGTTGGTCGACGGAAGCGAGTCCGAGGCGCGCCAGATCTTGCCGCTGTACAGTCCCAGCCGCTCGTTCGAGCGGTACACCCAGGCAATCCGGTACATCGACTCGCCGTCCCTCTTTGAGAATCGGCCGAGCTATCGGTTGACCGGGATTGACTGGAGTCAGGATGGTAGTGGCGAACTCTCCTTCGGCGTGGCCACCTATTTTGACAAGCTCGACATTTCCGAGGCCCTCGGGCACGAGTTTGCGGCCGTCGCGAAGGAGGGGCTCGTGAACTGGGCCCGACTGCCCCTGCGGCGACTGCTGAGCGATCCGTTCGACGTGGACCTCCGTGCGGTAGTGCCAGCCATCACCACCCTCCTGATCCGAGTGCGAACCTCTGGCGAGGCGACCTTTCTGCTGCACTGGCGCGATCCGGGCAAGGTGGCTACGGCTGGCGGTCTCTACGACGCCATTCCGGCTGGGGAGTTTCAGCCCAGTTCGATCGCTGGTGACCCCGCGGGCAGCGACTTCGACCTGTGGCGCAACATCGTCAGGGAGCTCAACGAGGAACTGCTGGGTGCACCCGAGTACGACGGATCCGGAAGTCGACCGCTGGATTACGACCGATGGCCGCTCTACCGTGCGCTTGAGCGAGCTCGCCGAAGCCGGCGGCTCCGCCTCTACTGCTTCGGTGTCGGCTGCGACGCGCTCACGCTGGCAGCGACCATCCCTACGGCGTTGGTGATTGAGGACGAGGTCTTCGAGGAGCTGTTCGGTGAAGTGGTGAAGACCAACGCCGAGGGCGTCACGGTCACGGAGTGGAATGGTCAGGACACCTCTGCCGGCATCCCGTTCACCGAGCAAAACGTCTCACAGTTCATCAGAAACGAGCCTATGGCGCCACCGGGCGCGGCATGCTTGGCTCTGGCCTGGAAGTACCGCGACCTCCTGCTCGGCTCGTAACCGGGTGCAAGGCGTCGCGCCCGCATGCGAAGAAGGAGCGTCGTGTCCAGCGCGCCCGTGGCAGATGACCAGCCGACCCCAATTGACAGCAGAGAGCAGTGGCGACGGGGACGCGGCTTCCTGAACGATCACCGCTTCGCGTTGACCGGCCGCCTTCTGGCTGAGAACACGCCGGAGAACCTGATTCCGGGGACGCCTCTTCTGGCCCGGCGGCACTGGATTCCCGAAGAGCCGGTGCCGCTGGAGCAGGTCCGGCTGAACTGGAGGCCAGACGCGCCCGCAGCACCCCTGGACGGCGGTGATCCCGAGCTCGATCACATCCGCCCCCATCGGGAGGACGGGACTGTCTACCTCAACTACGCGGACGCAGTCCGGGATCTCGCCAAACCGAGGCTATTCGAGAACCGAAAGTGCTATCGCCTGCTCGATGTCGAGGCATCGACTGCCGGTCCGACGCTGACCTTCGGCCGCGGCCAGTACTTCGATGTGATCAACATCTGCGAGGCCGCCGCGCACGAGTACGCTGCGGCAGCCCTGGCGGCCTCGGACAGGCCGGTGGATCCTTCGGCAACGCCCTTCCGTGCCGCCATCGCTGATCCGACGGACCTCGCGCGTCGGCCGGTCATGGCGGCCACGAGCACGCTGACCATCCGGAACGATCGGACGACAGGCGAAGCCGAGTTCGTGCTGCACTGGCGTGATCCTGAGAAGGTCGCCAGCGGTGGGGGCCTGTACCAGGTCATGCCTGTTGGGATGTTCCAGGCGTCGCACGATGCGCCATGGAACGAGGAGAACGACTTCGATCTCTGGCGGGCCGTCCTGAGGGAGCTGAGCGAGGAACTGCTCGGTGAGACCGAGGATTACGGGAGCGGCAGAGCGCCTATCGACTATGCGGCCTGGCCACTCAACAAGACACTCACCGCTGCCCGCGAAGAGGGGAGGTTGCGGATCTTCTGGCTGGGCCTCGGTGTGGATCCGCTGACCTTTGTCACCGACATGTTGACCGTGGCCGTGTTCGACGCTGACTTGTTCGACGAGACGTTCCAGCGGATCGTCTCGACCAACGACGAAGGCCACCTCGTCGGACTGGAGGACGCGACAGGACGCTCAACCGGGATTCCATTCACTGCTGAACAGGTTGATCGCCTCACTGGCAGCGAACCGATGCAGCCCGCTGGTGCGGCCCTCCTGCGGCTCGCTTGGCGGCACCGGAAGGCTCTGCTCGGAGGGTCCTTCCAGTAGCACGCGTTGGTGCATGAACGCCCTGACCTTTTCCGTGAAGGGGTCAGGGAACTCGTGCTCACAGGGGTGATTCCTCACCTATGCCCACATCATGCCGGACGCGCCTCAGCGCCTCGGGCCGTGATGAACGGTGTGTTCTTGCAGGAGCTGAAACTGGACCTCCCACTGGAGTTCGACACCTTCGTCGAAGCAGCATGACCCGAACGTCGGGGGACGTAAATCGCGTCCCCCGACGTTCTCACGTTTCTACTTCCGCGGCCGGTTGAACCAGAGCTTCCACCAACTCAGGCGGTCGCGAGACTGCCGAGGCAGGATGGCGCCGGCCACCATGCGGACGGCGACCGCGACGACGAGTACGAGGACGAGCGGTGCGATGAACCACCAGGGCGTGTCCGGCGGCAGGTTGATCTGAGGCAAGGGTGTCCCTCCCACGAGGGGGCACCAGCTGGCTACGCAGCCAAGGCGAAGGCCATTGGGCGCCCCTGCTGACTATCGGTCGGCAGGGGCGCCATTTGCGGTGCTCGGGGCACCACGGGTGCTGCTAGTCGCTCTGTTCCGCACACACAGACCCACGTACGGGGCTGGGCCGCGGCTTTGACGGGTGGCCGGGGACGTGTGCCCCTCAGCTGTCGTAGGGTGCGGCGGAGAAGGGCTCGTGCCGCGCGGAGTGCCTGCTGATGCACCCAGCGCACATGGAATCTGAGCAGCCGCTCCAGGCCTGGGCAGAAGGGTCCGAAGTACCCGCGCTCCTCAATCAACGAGGGTTGCGGTTCAAGCCCACGGGTGAGCGCGGACACTTCAGCCTGGCGGCGCGCGAACTTCAGGCCAGCGTTCCGGGCGTACCGTTGCCCCTCGTCAGAGAGTAGCCCCGGGACTCGAATCTCCGGCCGGCGCTCGTGGCTGACGTCGGCCCCCTGGGTGAGGCCAGGGCTAAACAGCTCGTGAACGGCGTCGTTGAGCCGAAGACCGTAGCCGTCGACGTCATCGTCAACGTCCGGGTATAGGTCGACGAGGGCTTCCTGCTCTGAGAGCCAGTAGGCAGCCCGCTCCAGCATGCTGAAGAGAGGGCGATCCGTCTCTTCGGTTTCCCTGCTGATGAGCCTCACGATCGCGCGAGGAGTGAAGTACTCGTTGGGCGAGACGTCCAGGCCGCGCTGGACGTCCAGGATCGGTGCCTCAAGGATGGAGCTGCTGGATGGGCGATCCCGGAGTTCTTCGGAGGACTCCCAAGCACCCGCCTGGAGTGCTTCGAGATAGCGCTGAACGTCCTCAGGATTATTTGCGAGCCGAAGGGCCTCAACGGCTGGTGTGGGCTGATCGAGACCAGCCCTCTTCCCCCAGAGTTCGAGGCGGATTGAACGCTCCATGCCCTCGTCCACCTCACGACCCCCGTGCTCCGATGCTAGGAGGCAAGCGTAACCGACGTTGCTGGAGCGCCTGTTCGCGATTGGCGGGGGCTGGTTAGCTGGGCGGGAGAGCCAACCGTGGTAGCTCTACGCGACTGACCTCGAAGTTCGATGTCGGCGGTCGGCGTTGCCGTTCGGTGCTGACTGAGGGGCCCCCAGGGTCGCCGTGCTGGTTTTGTGCTGGCTTCGACAGCTCCCTATCGGCAAACCCGCAGGTCGGAGGTGGTCTGCAGCGAGGCGTCGTACCACTCGATGGTCGTGCCGATCAGGCTCGCGGCCACCACTCGGGGGAGTGAACTGGTCGCCGCCGAACCACGTGCAGAGGCGTTCATGGTCACCACTTCCAGGTTCAGGGGGGACGGGGACGATGTCGCCACAAGGTAGGAAGTCCCGGAGCCGCGGCACATGTTGGCGACATACATAGTCAACGGCACTGATATGGCTCGCCACTCCATAACGACCTCGGCCCCCACCCCTGCACCGGTCGCCCCGTCGTGGGGGGGGGGGGGGGGGGGGCGCGGCCCCCGGGGGGGGGGGGGGGGCGGGGCGGGCCGGGCGCCCCCCGGCCCGGTGGGGGCCCCGGCGCGGGTGGTTTTAGTTTCAACCCC